>JADGHJ010000382.1 GCA_019686175.1 Chloroflexota bacterium
GGGTGGGCTGGGCGTTGTTCTTGATCGGCACCTTCTCCGTGTCGATGGGCGCCGGCCTGGAGACCGCCCTCAGCGGGGCCTACGCCACTTGTCAGTACTTCGGCTGGGACTGGGGCAAGCGGGGGCGCCCGCATCAGGCCCCGCTGTTTCACCTCGGTTATCTCGTCATGCTGGTGGTGGCGATCGCCCTGGCTGCCACGGGCGTCGATCCGATCAAGCTCACGATAGTCACCCTGGCGGTGGCGGCTGCTTCACTCCCCTTCACCTTCCTGCCCTTGCTGATCGTGGCGAACGACCGGGACTACATGGGCGAGCAGCGCAACACGCGTCCGGTGAACGTGGCTGCCACTGTCGTGCTGATCCTCCTCCTGGTCGTCACCATCGCTACCGTGCCCCTGCTCATCATGACAGGCGGCGGCTCGTAGCAGGAACGGGAGGCGGTTGGTGGAACTCGGCAAGCACGTGGTCGATAAGGAGCTGATGGACTGCAAAGGGCTCCGCGCCGGGAAGGTTGACGACCTGCTGCTGGAGATCGAGGAGCCCGCGGATGAGCACCTGGCGCCTCCGGTGGTGCGCGCGATCATCACTGGCCCCACCGCACTGAGCCGCGACCTTCCGCCCCCACTCGCCTGGCTCGGGCGCCAGCTCCAGCGCTGGTTAGGGGTCCCGAATCCCCAGCCCATAGAGATCGCCTGGGAGCACGTCCAGAGGATCGATGTTGCCGTGCATCTGGATGTCGATCGTGTCGAAGCCGGCCTGACGATCACCCAGCAAGCTGCGGCCCGGCGCTTCATCGCTCGCTTGCCGGGGGCGTGATCCCGCGACGCAAAGGAGGGTGGACATGCAGCTTCGCTTCCACGAGCTGGTCGGCAAGCGGGTGCTCGCGGCGGATGGGGAGCAGGTGGGCACCGTCCAGGATCTGGTGGCGGAACCGGTGGGCGATCAACTGCGCGTAACGGCGCTGCTAGTCGGGTACGGTGCGCTGATGCGGCGCATCTCGTTCAAGCGTGGGCTGTGGGTGCGGCTCGTGCCGCCGTGCCGCATCCCATGGTCGATGGTCTCTCGAATCGACCAATACGTCCATCTGGCGGTCGACCACACGTTGGAAGAGCCGGGTGGCGATAGCGAACTGGTGGTGGTCGCACCAGATGAGAAGCAAGTGACGGGCTGGTAGGCACCTTCATGATGGAAAGTCTACTCTCGTGGTCCATCAGCGGCCTCGTGGGGATCCTGCTCCTCACATTCCTATCTGCACTCGTGAGCTTGAGCAGGTTGCCCATCGGGCATCGCCCGCTAGTCCGCCGGTTCGACCGCTTCGGGCGCTTGGAGGGGCTGGGCGAGAACCCAGACTACCACGAGAACCCGAGCGAGGTAGAGGACGACACGCCAGCCGGGGCCGGTGGGCTACCGGATCAGGTCGACTCGGCAGGAAGCCGCGGCGAGACGCCTGGCACACGGTGAGGCCGAAGCCGGCGCCACACCCGGCACCCTCACGGCGCAGGAAGGAGCAAGCGCGGGCAAACACCGCTGCGCTGCGCATACGCGGCGACGATGCGCTCCCCGATGCTACGCGCTCGCGCGGGCTCCACCAGCGCGATGATCGCCCCGCCGAACCCGCCGCCGGTCAGGCGTGCGCCGTACACGCCGGGCTCTGCCTCGGCCAAGGCGATCAGCAGGTCGATCGCCGGCACCGACACCGCGTAATCGTCGCGCTGCGAGGCGTGCGAGGCGCGACACAGCGCGCCGAGCCGCGCCAGGTCGCCCGCCCGCAGCGCCGTCACGGCGTCGAGCACCCGCGCGTTCTCGGTCACCACATGGCGCACGCGCTCGCGCAGCGGCGAGGGCAGCGCCTCGACCCGCGGGAGGTCCGCTAGCGCCACGTCGCGCAGCGCCGGCACCCCCAGCAGGGCGCAGGCGCGCTCGCATTCCGCACGGCGGGCGTTGTAGTCGCCCGCCGCGTGCTGGTGCGCGATGCCGGAGTCGATCACCAGCAGCCCCAGCGTCGGGGGGAGCACTACACGCTCCCAGGCCAGCGAGCGCGTGTCCACGAACAGGGCCGTATCAGGCGTGCCGAGGCTCGCGATCAGCTGGTCCATGATCCCCACGCGCGCGCCGACGAACTGGCTTTCGGCCTGATGGGCGAGGCGCGCCAGGGCGAGATCGTCGAGCGGCAGGGCAAGGGCAGTGCGCAGCGCTCGCAGCAGCGCCACCATCAGGGCCGCGCTGGAGGCCAGACCGCTGCCGGGTGGAACGCGGGAGGTGATCCAGGCGTCGAAGCCGCGCAGCCGTACTCCCTGTTGGTGCAGCGTGGCCGTGACCCCCTGGATGTAGTCGAGCCAGCCGGCGCCGGGCGCCTCGACGCCGAGCTGGTAGATGCGCGGGCTCTCGGCGAGAAAGCCACTGCTGCCCACCCGCACACGGCCGTCGTCGCGCGGCGCGAGCGCCACTTCGATCCGTAGCGGCAACGCCACCGGCAGCACGAAGCCCTCGTTGTAGTCGGTGTGCTCCCCGATGAGGTTCACCCGCCCCGGCGCATCCGCCACCACCGCGGGCGGGTAGCCGAACCGCGCCTGGAACATCGCCCACGCTGCCATCGCCGCCGCTCCACAGGCCCGGTGTCGGGGAGAGTATAGCTAGCTGGCGGAAAGGCGCGGGCGCACCAGCGCGTCGGCCCAAGGATCCGCGGGCCGAAGACGCGGGACCGGGCAAAGCCGCCGAGTCCCGGCCGCACATTGCCGGGACAAGGCGGCCCGAAAGGAGCCAAGCAAAGACAGTT
>JADGHJ010000080.1 GCA_019686175.1 Chloroflexota bacterium
GGCCGGGCGAACGGCTTGGCGGGACCTGGCCCTGCTGACCGTCGCCGCGCTGGCCATGCGCCTGCCGTTCCAGACCACCGTGCTCTACCACTGGGACAGCGTGCTGTACGCGCGCGCCCTGGCCGAGTTCGACGTCAGCCAGAGCCAGCCTCATCCCCCCGGCTACCTGTTCTATGTGCTGGCGGGCCGCCTCGGGCAAGGGCTGTTGCACGATCCCAATGCCGGCCTGGTAGCGGTGAGCTTGGTGGGCGGGGCGCTCGCCGTCGGCCTCACCTATCTGGCCGGCCGGCTGCTGTTCAACCGTGCGGTTGGTGCCCTGGCAGCCATCTTGCTCGCCGTAGCGCCTCCCTTTTGGTACTACAGCGGCGTGGCGTACCCGTACACCGTCCTGGCCGCCGGCAGCGCGGGACTAGCGGCGGCCAGCGTGGCGTATTGGCGCGGTGGATGGCGCCGGCCGGGGCTACTCGGCTGGCTGTACGGGGCCGCTGGAGGGTTCCGGCTCGACCTGCTCGTCTTCCTGGCGCCCTTGCTGGGCGCTGCACACCTGACCCGCTGGTGGCGGCGCCGCGGACCGCTCCTGCTCGTGGCGCCCGGTGTGGGCGCGGCACTGGGCATCCTGCTGTGGCTGGTTCCCACGGCAATCCTCTCCGGCGGTTGGACCGTCTACCTACCGTTGGTGCTGAAGCAGGGCCACTACGTCGAGAGCAGCTACTCGCTGTGGTCCCGTGGCTGGCCCGCGCTCCAGTCCAACGGGTGGCAAGTACTGGTGTACGCCTGGGAGGGCCTGCAGTTGGCGCTGCTGCCGTGCTTCTACGGTCTGGCTCGGGTGGTGTGGCGTTCGTGGCGGGACCCGAAGCACGGCCTCATGTGGGGACGCGCACCTGCGCGTGTCGTGCTCCCGCTGTGGCTGGCGCCGCCGGTGCTCTTCTATACCTTCGTCCACATCGGGGATCGTGGCTACAGCTTCAGCTACCTCCCGGCCCTGGCCGTCGCGAGCGCCGCGAGCACGGTCCTCCTGGCCCACGATGCCTGGACCTGGGGGGCGCGCTGGCGCCGGGGGCTAGGCGCTCTGGGACCGCGATCCCTCTGGGGCGTGGCCCTCGTCGGCCTGCTGGCCCTACCCAACGCCGGCACCTTCCTGTTCGGCCATGGCCGTCTATCGGCCTACGAGGCCGACTGTGTGAATCGCACTACTCAGGAGACGGTGGCGCTGATCCGGGAGTGGTTCGACCCGGCGGACACCCTGCTGTTCAGCTCGTTCTTCTACCAGCACGCCCGCTACTACCTGCCCGAGTATCGGACCTGGTGGTACGACCCGCTCACCCGTCCGGTGTTCCGCGAGCCACTCCCGGCGGGTGTCCACCAGGTGGTGGTGTTCGGCGAGGGACTGTGGGCAGCACGGCAGCCGAACGTCAGCTACTTCCCGCTGTCGTGTGGTCGGCGGCTGTACTATTTCTACGCCGTCGAGCCCGGGGCGCAGGTGCTGTTCCGTCCGCCGCTCCTCAGCGTGCGTCGAGCGCCTTGACGGCACTGGCGTCGTCGGCTACCGCTAGCGACGCCCGCGGCGTGCGAGTCCGCAGGGCGTCCAGCGCGCGGCGCCCCAGCTCCCCCAGGAGCAGCCCGCCAAGCGGCGCGAGATAGACGATGTAGCCGCGTACATCGAGGCTGGAGAAGCTGGCCTGTGCCCAGTACATGGAAACCGGCGCGGTGAGGGTGAACGCCACCGCCAGCCAGGTCGTCCGGCTGCGCAGCGGCCCGAGCGCCACCAGGGCGAGGGGCCACGTGTAGTACCAGGGCAAGACCCACGTGTTCACCGCGAGGAGGAACAGCAATAGTACTCGCGCGCAGGCCAGCGGCAGCTCGGTGGCCTGCCGCAGCCGCCACGCCTCCCAGGCCACGAGCGCCAGCAGTCCCAGCCGCACCACCTGGCGCTGGGCCCCGAACACCCAGGGCTCGAGATCGTCGGGCGAGCCGAAGCCCATGGCGGCGAGTGCGTCTCGGAGCCAGATGGCCAGCCCGATGGGCGCGTGGTTCGCGTACAGCGGCGTGGTCAGCCAGTACAGCACCGGGCCGAGCGTATCCAGGCCCCGCCACCAGGGTAGATAGAGCGCCGCCACCGCCACCAGCGTGCCGGCGCCGCCCGCGGCCCACAGGGCCACCCGTCGCCAGCCTTGGACCTGCCGCGTGGCCCACCACCACACGAGCGGGAAGATCAGGGCCGTGGTGTATTTCGTGGCGATCGACAGCACGAGCGCCGCCCAGCTTCCCAGCGTGCGCCCGCGCACCAACAGCCCCAGCGCCAGCAGCAGAAACACCAGCATCGCCCCATCGTTGTGGCCGTTGGCAGCAAACTCGAACAGCACCAGCGGGTTCCACGCATACAGGGTCAGCCCGCGCAGCTCGGCTCCCGGTCGGAAGCGCCGGAGCGCCCACCAGAGCAGGCCGAGATTGAGCCAGTGGCAGGCATCGGCGATAAGCCGGTACGCCAGAGTCTGGGCGAGCAGATGGCCCCCCAGCGTTGCCCCCACCACGCTGGAGAGCGCGATCCACACCGGTCCATAGACCGACGGTGCATCGCGCCATAGCGGGTTGATCAGCAGGTACAACGGGTGCGTAGGGAAATCGTTCGGCGTCTGCACATAGGGGCTGCCGCCGAAGCGCCCGGCGATCTCGCCGTACAGCGCGTAGGAGAACAGGTCAGTGGTAAACACCCCGGGCAGCGGCAGCAACACGGCCTGGACCAGCCCGGTCAGCGCGAGCACGGTGCTCAAGGCGCTACGGCGCGAGACACGGCCCACCAGCCAGAGCGCCAGGAGATAGATGCCGAACTGCAACAGGAGGAGCGCTACTAGTAGCAGCGCGCTACCCTGGTAGCTAGCAAGCGTGCCTGGCACGACGGCGCCAAGCAGACGCAGCGCCGCTGCTAAGCCCCCGGCGACCCAGGGCCAGGTCGCCATCAACCATTCGGCATACTCGAAGCGCTCGCTCAGTCGGTACGCCGGCGCCCACAGGAGCCAATAGCCGCTGACGGTCGCCAGCGCGAGCAGGGCCAGTGCGACGCGAGGACTCACACGCCTCGCGAAGGCACGCCACGCCCTGCGCGTCACCGGCCAATTCGCCACTGTATGGAACGCCTTCACCTTGGCCAGATGCTCACCGTCGCACGGCAACGCCGTTGGGGGAGGGATGCGGCTCGCTCCGCCGCGCGTACACGGTGATGATATCGCCCAGGTCGATCGGGACGAGGTAATCGGCCAGCCGCAAGCGCTCGGCCGCTGCCACCGCCAGCCGCGAGGCCTGCGGCAGCCAACGCTCCGCCCGGGACAGCAAGTACGACACCCGCACGATGCGCCGATGAGGCCGGACGGCGAGCACCTCGAACCCACAGCGCGCCAGCAAGGCCCGCAGCGTGCGCTCCGAGAAGTAGTAGAGGTGCATCTGCATCAGCCAGGGCCAACGCGGCCCAAGCACCCGCGCGACGAGGCTGTCGATGTTCATCGTGGTGATGCCCACCAGGCCGCCCGGCCGCAGCAGCCGCCACACCTCCCGCAGCTCCGCCGCCGGATCCGCGAAATGCTCGATCACGTCCCAGAGAGTCACCACATCGTAGCTAGCCGATGGCAAGGCCGCGCCCTGCAAGGTACTGCAGCGCACCCGTAGGCCACGCGCCCGCCCGCAGCTCGCCGCCCAGCGGGAGGGCTCCACTCCCTCCGCGTCCCAGCCCCGCTGCACGGCTAGCTCGAGGAACACTCCGATATGGCAGCCGACATCGAGCAGGCGACCCGGCCCGGCCGGTCGGGGCCCATGGCGCTCCCACACGCTCTCCAGCTCGCTGAGGGCTCGGGCGAACGTATGGACGCGGCCCTCCCGCTCCGCCAAATAGCGCGTGTCCGCCACCGCTTCGTACGCGGCTTCGATGGCCGCCGCCGTGAGACGGGGGTTCAGGTACACGAGCCCGCAGCGCCGACAACGGACGACCGGCCCGTAGCGCCCGTAGTGGGAGCTAGTACAGGCAAAGACCTGCTGCGGGTCGATCTGTTCGTCCAGCAGGTCGATCGTGCCAGGGTACAGCAGCGCCGCATCCCAGGCACCACACAGGTTGCAGGGAACCTGCTCCAGATGTCCCGGGGCCGCGACGACCGCCGAGGCCGGGCAACAGGGCGCGATCATCTACGTTCCTCCACGCGGGGCTAAGCTGGTGCGCTGTCGCGCTGGGGCTCTGTATGCCGTGTACGGCACGAGCCCCTAACCAGCATGCTGCATGCCACCCGCGCCGGCGGCAGAGCACGGCGCTCATATGGCGACCGCTGCTGGTAGACACGTCACTCGCGGGAGAGCAGGCGCCGAATCGCGCGGATCGATCTGCGCTCTCTCGGTGTTTAGACTATTGTCCGTCGGGTATTGTACGGACGGGCCATCCTCCCCACAATCGCGGTGCGACACCATTACGTCTTGCACAATGCTTGCCAACGGTCATCCCTGGCTCTGACCGCGTAGGCCGTTCCCCGTCTCGGGCAGCAGCAGGGCCAGCAGGATCATGGCCAGTCCGGTCACCAGGTTTGGGACCCAGGCCACCAGGAACGTGCCCGTAAGGTCCCGCAGCGCGCCCAGCGACAGCGGGCCCAGCAGAACCCCCACGTAGCCGACGGTGAGCATCAGCGAAACCGTCGCACTCGCCCGCCGCGGATCCAGCAGGTCGATGGGCAGGACCAGGGAGATCGCGAACACCGCCGAACTCCCCACACCCATCGCGATCATCCACAGCCACCAAGGGTGAAGCGGCGCCACGACGAGCCCGACCTGGCCCACGAGGAACAGCAGGCTGCCGCCCAGCAGAAACGGCCGGCGTTGGTGCAGGCGATCCGAGACGTAGGTCACCGACAGCGCGACCGGGAGCATGGCGAGGTTGAACAGCGCGAGCGCCTCGCCCGCGCGATCCACCGAGAGCCCGAGTTCCTGATAGTAGCTGGGCAGCCAGCCATTGGCGGTGTAGAACACCAGCCCTTGTGCCAAGAAGAACGCGGTGATCAGCCAGGCGACACGGTCCCGCCAGATCGCATAGCTCCCCTTGTCCCACTCGCGCTGCCCAGTGGCGCGTGGCACGCGCGCTGCCTCGCCGGAAGGCGACAGCCCTCTGCTCGCGGCAGGTCGCGAGCGCGGCCGTCGTGCAAGGGCCAGCCACGCCACCAAGCTTGCCGCTGCCAATCCCGCCCAGACCAGGCAGGTGCCGCGCCAGGAGGCCGGCCCTAGTGCTGGTAGGAGCGGCCCCGTGACGGAGGCGGCCACGATGGCGCCACAGACGAACCCGGTCGTGTACACGCCGGTGGCCGTGGCGCGCCGGGCGGGAAACTCCTCGCGCACCAGACGCGCCAGGCTTGGCTGCGCCAACCCGATGCCAGTACTGAACACCGCCGTGAACGCCAACAGCGACCAATAGCCCGGCGCCCAGGCTCGGAGCGCGCCGCCCGCGATCAACAACAGGTAGCTGAGGGTGATGGCCTGTCGCGTACCGACCCGGTCCGCCAAGCGGCTACCGGGCGTGGCAAACAGGCCCATAAACACGACCGGCAGGGAGAACAGCGCCCCGGCCTGGGCGAAGCTGATGCCAAGGTCGGCGCGGATGAGCGACAGGACGGGGGCCACGCCGATGGACACCGTACGGAGATTGAGGGCGGCGAGCCACAGCAGGAACCACAGCACAGCTCAGGACGCCGTGGCGGCCACGCCGAGTTCGCCCGTGAGGTAGTCGACGAACTGGCGTGCTGTCCGCCCAGAGCGCGCGCGGTGCCGCAGGGCCCAGGCGATCGCTCGCCGCTGCAGCTCCTCGGGCTCGATGGCCAGGCCCCGCTGGTTCGCCAGGGCGCGGACGATCGCCAGGTACCGCTCCTGGTCGGGCGCGACGAAGGTCAGGGTGATGCCAAAGCGATCGCTGAGCGAGAGCTTCTCCTGGGCGGTGTCCACCGCGTGGAGCTCGCCGTCCACGGCGCCCGCCCGGTCGGCGAAGCTCTCCTGCACTAGGTGCCGGCGGTTGGAGGTGGCGTACAACAGCACGTTGGGTGGGCGTGCTTCCAAGCTGCCCTCCAGCACCGCCTTCAACTCCTTGTACTCCACTTCCGACTCGTGGAAGCTCAGGTCATCGACGAACAGAATGAACCGCTCGCGTCGGTCGCGCAGGAGCGCCAGGAGCTGCGGCAGATCCGGCAGGTGCGCCTTGGCCACCTCGATCAGGCGCAGGCCACGGTCGCCGTAGGCGTGAAGCAACGCCTTGACCGTGGAGGACTTGCCGGTGCCGCGATCGCCATACAAGAGGACGTTGTTCGCTGGATATCCTGCCAGGAAGTGTTCGGTGTTCCGGAGCAGCAGCTCGCGCTCGCTCTCGTAGCCCACGAGGTCGCTGAGCCGGACGGGGTCTGGATGGGCGATTCCTTCCAGGCGGCCCTGGTCGCCGGCCCGTACCCAGCGGAACGCCCGATAGTGGGCGAACACGCCGGTACCCGTGCGGGCGTAGTAGGCGACCAGCTCCGGCAGCAGCGCCGCCCAGTCGGGGGCATCTGCTAGCGCCCGCTTCAGTGGCGGGTGCGTCGGCTCGGCAGGCGCCTCGGTCAGCGGCCGCAGCCCGTCCCAGGCCGGCCACGGCTCACCGTCGATGGAGGGCGGTAGGTAGGTGCGGAGCCGCTGGGCATCAAGACGGAACAACTGCTGGAGCGCGCGCAGCTCCGCGCGCGCCTGGCGCACCAGCGCGTCGCCCATGGCGGTGAGCCCGGCGCGCTGGGCCTTCTGACTGAACGGGTTGTCGTCGGCGAGCAAGCGATCGAGCAGGTGATTCTGCCAGGCATCCCCTACCAACGGGGTGGTCGCCAACTCGGCCTCCGCGGCGAGCAGAGCGAACAAGCGACTCCACGCCGCGCGGATGTCGGGCCACGCCGCCCGGCGGGCCAGGACGGCCACCAGCGCGAGGAAGGCACCACCCACCTCATCGGCCAGCACGCCACGAAACAGGGCGAGGCTGGCCGTAAGGGCCGTCGGGTCGGGCAGCGCGTCGGAGTTGACAGTAGAGGCGCTGGCTTCACCCACGCTGATGGTCGCTCCCGTCAAGAGTCGGTCCGGCCCGGGGGCGCGTCCCCGTCCTGCTGGCGCTGCTGCCGTAAGAACTCCTCCAACTCCTGCAGGACCGCTTCAGGCGACGGCATGGGCGGTGGCTCGGTCTCCTCCGGCTCGCGCTCGGGCGCGACGCCCTCGCTCTCCTCGAGCTGCCGGACGTAAGCCTGAAGCTGCTCATTGTCGGCCAGGAGCCGCTCCACGCGCAGCTCCAAGGCTCGCGCTGCACCGCGGATCTCCTCGAGATCGACTGGCAGGTCGAGCAGCGCCGCGAGCTTGCGCAGCACGCCGTAGCATACCTTCACGTTCGGCGCGGCCTGGAGATAATGCGGAGCATGCCCCCACAGACTGCCGGCTGGAAGTCCTCGCTGGCGACAGGCGTCGAGCAGCGCCGAGTGGATGCTGGTCGGCCCCTCGTAGGTGGATGGACTGACGCCCAGCGCCTGCAGCGCAGCACGGAGCTGGGGGTCGGCCGCGGCGCCGCTGACCCGCGGCTCGCCCCGGTGAGGCACGCTGTCGAACGTGCCGCCCAGGGTCACCACCTGGCGCACTCCGAGCCGGTCGATCAGCTCGAACAGTGTGGCGATATAGGTGCGCCAGCGCAGGCTGGGCTCGCGCCCCAGGAATAGCACCAGGTCAGGACCGCCCGGCCGCTGCCAGTAGTGGAATTCGTTGCTCGGCCACGTGATCTGGCGCTCCCACGGACGCACGAGGGTGGTGTGCGGCCGCACATCCGTGAAGTCGTAGAACTCCTCGGGATCGATGGAGGCGAAGCGCCGGGCGCGGAGCTTGCGCAGAAGGTAGCGCAGCGACCCGCTGGCCACCTCGCCGGCATCGGGCCAGCCCGCGAACGCCGCGACCAGCGTCGGCGCCTGCAGCGGCGGATGCTCCTCGACAGTCAGGTACGACGCCATTCTACCCTCGGTGCATCAGCGCGGCCTCGGTCCGGGAGCGGCCGCCTCGGATGGCGGCCCAGCGCCTTGGGGACGCGGCCCGCGCGCAACACAACCCACCACACGCGGCCGCCAATATCAGAGGATACCCTGGCCTCGCGCCCCCGGGCAACAGGCGCCGCTCGCAGCGATAGCGTAAGGAGGGCCAGGGCATCCCCTGGCCCTCGCGAGAGCGGCGGTTAGGTCGTGGGTACGGGAGACTGGAGGCCGTAGAAGCGGAGCGCGTTCTCGCCGAGCACCTTGCGCTTCAGCTCGTCGCTCATATCCGTGCGCTCGCGCACCGTCTTCACGGTGTGCGGCCAGTCACTGTCCCAGTGGGGGTAGTCCGATGCGTACAGCAGGATATCGTCGCGGACCATCTGGGCCACGATGGGCAGCATCTTCTCCTCGGGCTCGCAGCCGATATAGACTTGCCCGCTCCGGATGTACTCGCTGGGCTCCTTGGTGAGCAGCGGCGCCTCATGCTTGCGCTTCTCGTACTCCTCGTCCATGTGCTCCATCCAGAACGGGAGCCAGCCGCAGCCCGCCTCCATGAACCCCACGGTGAGGCGCGGGAACTTCTCCAGGACGCCCCCGAGGATGAAGTTCGTGATGCTGATCATCTGCTCGGGCACATGCGAGAACAGGTGCAGGCCGAGGAACGTGTCGAAGCGGCACTCCCCGCGCTCGCCACCCGTCGCATGGAACGCCACGGGCACCCCTAGCTTCTCGCAGGTGGCGTAGAACGGGTCGAAGTAGGGGTCGCCGCAGCTACGCGTGGCGTAGCGGAAGTAGGTGGGGAACATCACGCCACAGAAGCCGAGGTCCTTGACCGCGCGCTCGGCCTCCTCGCAGGCCGCCTGCACATCCTGCAGCGGCACCAGGGCGACGCCCTTGAGTCGCTGCGGGTCGGTCTGGCAGTAGTCGTGGAGCCAGTTGTTGTAGGCGCGCGCGACGGCGATGGCGAAGTCACGATCGCGCACTTCACCGATGAACAGGCCGTTGGTAGGGTACAGGATCGCCACATCGATGCCCTCGAGGTCCATATCCTCGAGCTGCACCTTCGCGTTGACGTTGCGCTTGCCCAGCACCCCGCCGAGGTCACGGTCGTGGGCGTCCTTGGGGAACAGGAAGACGCGCCGCGCCCACTGCGGTTCGAGGTAGCGCTTCAGCTCATCCTCGTTGTCGCGGACGTGCCCGTCGGCATCGACGATGTACAGCCCGTGCATCGGCCACTTTCCTCCTGCTGCAAGCTGTGCTTCCGGTCGGTCGCTGGCAGCGATCTTGTGTCGCGGGCCGGCGTCTTGGCCCCAAGCGTAGCACAATCGGAGCACGGGAGCGAGGCGACACCACGGCTAGCGGCGCAGCGTGGCCAGCCGCGCGAGCGCGGCCTCGGCCTCCGCCACCAGCGCCGCCACGATCTCGGCCGCTGGTCGCACCTCGCGGATCAGGCCGCACCCTTGGCCCGCGTACAGCGCTGCCGCTTCCGGCGTACCCGCGGCGTCCGCCACCGGCGAGCGCGCGTCGTAGCGCCGCACCGGCTCGCCGGTAGACCTCAGGGTATAGACGATCTCGCCCTCGCCCGGCCGTGCGCCGGGCGCCGGGCGGCCCGCAGCCTCCCAGGCCCGCACGGTGGAGTTGCGCAGGGTGCGGTGCGGCGCGTCGGGCCAGCCGATGTCGAACAGCGTCGAGTACACGGTGTCGGTCTCACGCGCTGCCACCACCAGATCTTTGTAGACCGGGTGGGCGTTGGCCTCGGCGCTGGCCACGAAGGGGGGGCCGACCTATACCCCCGTGGCCCCCAGGGCCTGGGCGGCCGCGACGCCGCGGCCGTCGGCGATGCCCCCCGCGGCGATCACCGGCAGGGGCGCCACGGCGTCGACCACCCGCGGGATGAGCGCCACCAGGCCGACCGTGCCGCGCACATGGCCGCCAGCCTCCATCCCCTGCGCGATCACCGCATCGACCCCCGCGGCCGCCGCCCGCTCCGCCTCCTCCGCGCTGCCCACCTGCGCCAGCACCTTCGTTCCCACCGCGTGGGCCGCCGCCACGTAGGGGGCGGGATCGCCCCAGAAGAAGCCCAGCACGGGCACGCGCTCCTCCAGGCACACAGCCACCCGCTCCTCCTGCGGCTGGTGGAGCAGCACGTTGCACATGAACGGCGCGTCCGTGCGCTCACGCACGGAGCGGATGGCCTGGCGCAGCCGGTCGAGCGGGTAGTTGGCCACAGCCATACTGCCGAGCGCGCCGGCGGCCGAGACGGCGGCGGCTAGGGCGGGGCTCGCCGTGCCGCCGATCGGAGCCTGCACGATGGGATGCTGCAGGGCGAGCAGGTCGCAGAGAGGCGTGCGCAACATAAGTCCGGCTCCTCGCTCGGGTTTGGCCCATTGTAGCGCCCGCACCGCGTGGCCCGCCCGGCGCTGGCGTCACCCACCCCCCAAGCGCCGATACACGTGCTCCAGGCGACGGGCGCTGGCTTCCCAGGAGAAGTGGCGCGCCGCCCGCGCCCGCAGCGCCCGGCCGCGCTCGCGAGCGGCCGCCGGGGCGCGCAAGGCCTCGAGCAGCCGGTCCGCCAGCGCCGCGACGTCGGCGCGCGGCGCGTACAGCCCCAGATCGCCCAGCAGCTCGCGGTTCACCGGGGTGTCGAACGCCACCACGGGCAGCGCCATGGCCATGTAGTTGAGCACCTTGCCGTTGCCCTCGGTGGCCGATAGCTTGGGCGCCACGGCCACCTCGCCGAGGGCCAGATAGTCGGGCGCGTGCTCATACGGCACGCGGCCCGGGAAGTGGACGCGGGCCGCGATGCCTAGCGCGGCTGCATGGGCGCGGTAGTGCTCCTGGCCGGGGTAGCCCAGCAGCAGGAAATGGACGTCTGGCTCGGCGACCAGCACCCGCCGCGCGGCCTCCAGCAGGTGCGAGATCCCCTGGTATTCAGCGAGCAGGCCGAGGTAGACGACCACCGGCGCGCCCGGCGGCAAGGCCAGCCGGCGCCGCAGCGCCGCCACCCGCGCGGCCTGCACCGAGTCTGGGCGGGGGGGCGCGAAATGGTCGCAGTTCACCCCGTCCGGAACCACCACGATGCGCCGCGCGGGGCAGCCGAACGCGCGCCGCAACACCTGGGCGCCGTGGTGCGTGCTGGTCACCACGGCGTCGGCCAGACGATTGATCACGGCCTCGAGTTGGCGCAGCGGCCGGTACCAACGGCTGCCCGGCCGCAGGAACCCGTGATCGATCATCTCGGCCGTCATGCTGCCCTGGAAGTCGAGCACCAGCGGCCGGCGCGCCAGGCGGCTGAGCGGGTAGCCGATCAGCGCGCCCTCGTGCAGGTGCCCATGGACGACGTCGGGGCGGTACGTGGCCAGCGCCGGCAGCGCGCTCAGGGCCAACAGGGCGTCGAGGTACAGCTTGTGGCGCGACGAGCCGGGCCGCGCATGCCATCGCGCGGGCGGGCGCGGCGCTCGGCGCACCGCGAGCCACGGCACGTCCTGCCCGTAGGGATAAGTGCACAACAGCCCCTCATGACCGAGCGCATGGAGCGCGCGCAGCTCTTCGAGGATGCGGACGTGGCAGCCATAGTCGCCGAAAAAGGGGGTGGGAGCGATGGTCAGCACGCGCAGCCCGGCCCGCGCGTCGCGACGGGCCGGCAGCGGCTGCGGCGGCTCAGAGTTGGGGAGTGATGCCCGTGCCCTCGCGACGGTGAGCCTGCTCAACACCGCTCCAGGCAGGGAGAGTGGGGCGCCTGCGCACCGGCTCGCGGTGCAGACGTAAGCGCAGCCGGAACAGGTCGCGGAACGCGCGCGCAATGACGTCCGGCCCGGCGCCCCGGGCCCCCCCCCCCGCCCGCCGCCCCGGCGGCGCCCCGGGCCCCGGGCCCCCGGGCTCCTCCCGCCCGGCGGCGGGGCGGCGGCCCCCCGCCCCCCGCCACGCGGCAGGTGCGTCACCCGTCGCTCCGTGATCCGGTATCCCGCGCGCCGCGCTTTGATCAGGAACTCCGCGCTGAACGTCGCCCCGCCCGACTCGACCGCGACCGCCTCCCAGACCTCGCGCTTGAACAGCTTGAACGCGCAGTCCACATCGCGCGCCACGTAGCCGAACAGCAGCCGCACCAGCCGGTTCCAGCCCCAGCCGTTCAACCGCCGCAGCAACGGGTCGCGCCGCGGCTGCCGATACCCCACGCACAGGTCGGCCGTGGCCAGCGCGGGCAGGAACTCGCGCACCTCGCGCACGTCGAATTGCTTGTCCCCGTCCGTCAGGAAGATCAGCTCTTTGGTCGCGGCGTCGAACCCCGTGGCCAGCGCCGCGCCATAGCCGCGGTTGACCGCATGCTCCACCAGCCGCACCCGCGGGTTCTCGGCCGCCACCGCCCGCACGCGGTCCGCCGTGCCGTCACGGCTGCCGTCGTTGACCACGATGACCTCGTAGTCCGCGACCAGCCCCTGGAGAACGGCGGCGACACTGCGGGCGGTATCCGCGATGATCGCTTCCTCGTTGTACGCAGGGAGCACTGCGGAGATGCTGACCACGAGAAGCCTCCCCGGCGCGGACGCCATTGTACCCCGCGTCGACACCGCCCGGCAAACGCGGTGCACCGCTCACTCTGCCGCTCGCCCCATCAGCTTGCGGCCTGGCACCGTGCTAGGATCGCCCCGGCCTCGGCGGTCGCTTGCAGACGCTCGCGCGCGAACTGTCGCACCGGCGGGAGCAAATGATAGCGCAAGCGGGATGGCATCCCCTCACGGACCACCAGCGCCCGAGCTTGCAGCTCGGCGAGCACCACCGCCACGTCGTCGGGCGCCAACCGGCCGCCACTCGCCATAACCTGGGCCTCCATCGCCGTGAACCGCCCGCGGAAGGCGCCCAGCCGGCGGAGCAGCAGCCGCTCCGGCTCGGCAAGTTGGCCGTAGCTCCATTCTAGGATAGCCCGGAGCATCTGCTCGCGCGAGGGGGGCAGCTCCCGCTCCACCACCGGATCCGGCGCGCCGGCGGTGACTCGCACCCGCAGGAACTGACTCGGCCGGTCTTCCAGTCGCAAGGTGCGCTGTAGCGGGCGCAAGCGCTCGTCGATGAGCGCCAACAGGCGCTCGATGGGCACCAGAGGGGTCCAAGCCGCCACCAGCTCCAGGGCCAACGGCAGCCCATCGAGCCGGCGGCAGAGCTGCACCGCAGGCAAGGTGCTGCGGCCGGTCAGCGCAAACGCGGGTAGCGCGGCCTGCGCCCGGGCGCAGAAGAGTTCGACCGCCTCGCCGTACGCCTCGAGGCTCGTGCTGCTCGATGGGTGCTCGCCGACGCTCAGCGCGGGCACGGGCCAGAGCACGCCGCCCGGCCCCCGCAGTGGCTCCCGGCAGGTGGCTACCACCCGCACGTCGGGGCAGCCGGCGCGCAGAGCGGTGATCAGAGCGGCGCTCTCGGCGAGCCACGGGTCGCAATGGTCCAGAATCAACAGTAGCCGCCGCGCCCTCAGCGCCGCGACCAGCGCGGGCACGGCTTCGGTCCCCGCAGGGAGCGTCAACTCCAGCGCGGCCGCCACCGCTTGCGGCACCGCTGGCCCCTTGGCGACCGCGTCGATGGAGACCAGCCAGCACCCGTCCGGGTACTCCGGCAACAGCATACCTGCCAGGCGCAGAGCCAGTCGCGTCTTGCCCACGCCGGCAGTGCCCACCAGCACCACCACGGGCGCCGTAGCCAGAAGCGCCTGCAGCTCGGCCAACTCGCGCTCGCGGCCGACGAGCGGGGTCGAGCAAACGGGCAGATTGGTCGGGTAGCTGCTGAGTGTGCCTGGCGGTGGGCTCGCGGCGGCGAGCGCCGGATGGAGGAGCTGGTACACGCGCTCCGGCGGCTCTAGGTCGCGCAGCGCCTGCTCTCCCAGGTCGTGCAGCGTCGCCCCGGCGGGGAGACAGAAGCGAGCCAGGTCCCGCGCCGAGGCCGAGAGCAGGACCTGTCCGGCGCCGGCGCTCTCCAGCAGGTAGCTCGCGCGCGTCAGTGCCCGCCGGCTGGCAGCGTCGGCGCCGGCAGCGTCGCGCATGGTCTGAATCGCCGCGCGGACCGCCAGCAGGCCGCGGCGCCCCCACGCCGCCTGGCGATACGCTTCCATGGCGGCGATCACGGCCGCGAGGGCATCGCCGGCTCGCGCGAACTCGGCGCGGAGCACCCCGGTGTTCTCGAGCTGCACCCGACCACTACGGGCCGTGCAGGCGTCCTGGAACAGGCGCCGCTGGTGCTCCGCGGCCGCCGCGAGGACCTCCGGGGAGATGCCCGGATGCGCAAGTGGCCGGACATCGGCGCAGACCACTGTCGTCATCCCGTGTGGCCACCCGCTCACGGCTCCCCTCCCGCCAGTCCGACCCGCGCCGTGGTACGGGCGGGCAGCCGCCAAGCCGTGAGCAACGCCCGCAGGTCCGCAGAGGCGGGCGCGTCGACCAGGCGCAGCAGATCGCGCGGCTCGTCGCAGTCGAGCGCGAGCCGCGGGCGCCACACGATGCGAGCCCGCACCCCGCGCGCGCGGGCCGCCGCCAGATGCCGCGCCGCGCTGTCCGGCCCGAAGCAGGCCGGGATCGCGGCCGGGGGCATCCGCAGCAGCGCACCCGTCCCACCGTCCGCAGTGGGCACCAGCACGACCGACGGCGGCGGCGGCAGTGCCATCAGGACGGCGTGGATGTCGTCCGGCCGGGCGAGCGGCAGATCGGCCGGCAGCACGAGCACGCTGGAGGCGCCTGCGGCCGCCGCCCGTGTGCTGGCATGATCGAGCGCTGCATTGAGCGAGCCGTGGTCCTCATCGGCACAGTGTGCGGGCGCCGGATCGGGCAGCGCCTCGGCACCGAGCGGCTCGACCAGCGCCCGGACGGTGGCGTCGGGACTGATCACCACGATTCGCGCCAGCGCCGGCACGGCCCGGAGCGCCCGCAGTACCCCGCCCAGCAAGCAGGCGCTCAGCGCGGCCCGCTCCGCCGGCTCCAGCAGGGGTGCCAACCGACTCTTGCCGCCCCACAGCGCCCGGATAGGGACCACCGCCCACACGCTCATCGCGCACGCGCCTCGGCCAACGCGCCGAGCGCCACACGGGCCAGCGCCGCCTTCTCCGCCGGGCCGCGCATGATCGTGTCGGCGATTACCGGCCGCACGCCTAGCGCGGCCACCGCCGGGGCCAGCGCGGCGTCGATGCGATCGACGATGAACGCCGAGAGGCAATCGGCGAACAGGCGTGCTACCCCTACCGGCGACACCTCGTGCCCCAGGCCGCGCAGCATCTGGTCCGCCGGCCCCTTGATGGTAGCGCCCCCGACAATCGGGCTGATCCCCACGATGGGCGCCCTGGTCGCTTGCAGCGCCGCGCGCACCCCTGGCACGGCCAGGATCGGCCCCAAACTGACCACCGGGTTGCTGGGCGCCAGAATGATGCCGTCGGCAGCCGCCAGCGCCTCGAGCACCCCGGGCGCGGGGCGCGCTTCCTCGATCCCCCGGAAACGAACGCCCCGCACCGGATCGGCCGCGCGCCGCTGCACGAAGTACACCTGGAACGGCAGCCAGCCTGCGGGCGTTTCGATCTCGGTCGCGACCCGGGCATCGGTCATGGGCAGGAGCCGGCAGCCGATCCCTAGCGCGCGCCGCAGCGCGTCGGTCACCTCGCTCAACGAGTGGCCCGCGCGCAACAGCCGCGTGCGCACGAGATGCGTGGCGAGGTCGCGGTCGCCCAACTGGAACCAGGTCTCCGCGCCGTAGCGCGCCAGCATGGCGAGGGCGTGGAAGGTCTCGTCGCGCACGCCCCAGCCACGAGCTTCGTCGGCCAGGCCGCTGAGATGGTAGAGCACGCTATCGATGTCGGGGGAGATGTACAGGCCGTGCAACTCGCAGTCGTCGGCGGTATTGATCACCACGACGACCTGCTCCGGGGAAACGACCTGGACGAGCCCTTGGAGAAACCGCGCGGCGCCCACGCCACCCGCGAGCACGACGATCATTGGGCTGCTCTCTTCCCCGCTCTACCCCGCTGCTCGCAGCATACTAGAGCGGCGCCGGCAAACTCAACGACCTTGGCGCACAGGTCCGTGACAGCTAGCATTGTGAGCAAGCGTACCCGGAAGACTCGTCGAGCCGAAGGAGTAAGCCGATGGCCGGACAAATGGTCGAGTTTCCCAGCAACGGCGGAACCACGCCGGGCTACCTCGCCAAACCTGCCAGTGGCCGAGGCCCGGGCGTGCTCGTGATCCAAGAGTGGTGGGGGCTGGTCGACCACATCAAGGATGTCGCCGAGCGGTTCGCGGCCGAGGGGTTCGTGGCCCTCGCTCCGGACCTCTACCACGGCCAAGCTACGAGCGAACCCGACGAAGCGGGCAAGCTGATGATGGCGCTGAACATCGACCAGGCCGCGAAGGACCTGCGGGGCGCCGCCCAGTTCCTCCTGCGCGAAGGCAGCGTGACCAGCCGCAAGGTAGGGGTGGTCGGCTTCTGCATGGGCGGGCAGCTCGCCCTGTACGCGGCCACCGTCGCGCCCGACGAGATCGGCGCGGTCGCCGATTTCTACGGCATCCACCCCAACGTGCAGCCCGACCTGAGCAAGCTCAAGGCCCCCGTCCTCGGGGCGTTCGCCGAGAACGACAGCTTCACGCCCCCCCAAGCCGCCCGCGAGCTCGAGAGCAAGCTGCGCGCGCAAGGGATCGACACCGACTTCAAGATCTACGAGGGCACGCAGCACGCCTTCTTCAACGACACGCGGCCCGAGGTGTACAACGACGCCGCCGCGCGCGACGCCTGGGGCCGTACGGTGAGCTGGTTCCGCAAGCACCTACAGTAGGGTACTGCCCTGGCGGGGCGCCCCGCGCCCCCCTAGGGCAGACGC
>JADGHJ010000081.1 GCA_019686175.1 Chloroflexota bacterium
GGCCCCCCCCCCCCCCCCCGGGGCCCCCCGCCCCGGCCCCGGGGGGGGGGGCCCCGCCACGGCTGAACCGTGGCGAGCAACCGAGAGTGAGGTCAGGACCCGTATGGTAGCAGTCGCCCGCCCGCTTCCGGCGACGTATCAGCTTCCCACCTGGCTACGACCCTGGTTACGCGCCAAGTTGGTCGTGGGGGGCGCGATCGTCGTCCTGCTGATCCTGCTGGGCCTGCTCGGGCCCGCGATCGCGCCGTACGACCCGAACGCCATGCAGCTGCGCGATGCCACGCGACCGCCCCAGTGGTTCGGCGGCCCGCACTTCTTCGGCACGGACAATCTGGGCCGCGACATCCTGAGTCGCCTGCTGCATGGCGCGCGCGTCTCCTTGATCATCGCCTTCACCGTGGTGCTGATCTCGGGCGCGCTGGGGGTGACGCTGGGCGCCATCTCGGGCTACTTCGGCGGCAAGACCGACTTCCTGATCCAGAAGCTGGTGGAAGTCATCTGGGCGTTCCCTTCCCTGCTGTTGGCCATCGCTATCCTGGCCTACCTCGGGCAGGGGCTGCAGAACTTGATCCTGGCGCTGGTCGCCCAGCGCTGGATCAGCTACTGTCGCATCGTGCGCGGGGAGTCGCTGTCGCTGCGCAACCGCGAGTTCGTCACCGCGGCGCGGGTGATCGGCGCCGGCCACGCGCGGATCATCTGGCGCCACGTGGTGCCGAACATCATCCCGTCGAGCCTGGTGATCGGCACGTTCTCCATGGCGACGGCCATCATCGCCGAGGCGAGCCTGAGCTTCCTGGGGCTCGGCGTGCCGCCCGAGATCCCCACTTGGGGCACGATGCTGGGCGACGGCCGCAACTACATCAGCACGGCGCCATGGCTGACCATCTTCCCCGGCCTGGCGATCTTCACCGTGGTGCTAGGCATCAACCTGCTGGGCGACGGCCTCCGCGACGCGCTCGACCCACGGCGCAAGAAGGCGACCATGGAGCTCTAGCGGCACTGCCGCAGGCGCTACAGGATGCCGGCCTGGCGGCCCTTGTGCAGGTAGTGCTCCCACACTTTGGCCGCGCGGTAGCCACTGCGGCCGTAGCTCTCGGCCAGCGCGCGGACCTCCTCGGGCGTCAGCGGGCGCAGCGGTCCGAGCGCGCTGCCGTAGACCAGCGCACGAGCGTTCTCCTCTAGGTCGAGGCAGTCCATGAACAATTCTTCGACGCTCGGCGCGGCCACCACGGTGCCGTGCGCCCGCAGCAGGCAGGCGCGGTGGGCGCCCAGCGTGCGGGCCACCGCCTCGCCCTGCTCCACCGTGCGAATATGCGTCGTGTCCGGATGCACGGGGAGGTCGGCGAAGCGGTAGGCGAAGTTGCGCAGCGGGAGGAACGGTGCCTCGACGCAGCCGAACAGCGTGGAGAACGTAGGGTGGCCGTGGCAGACGGCCACGGCGTCGGGGCGCGCGCGGTAGACGCAGAGGTGTAGCGCCGTCTCGGAGGGAGGCGGCTCGTCGCCGTCCAGCAGGCGCCCGTCGAGATCGACGACCAGGAGATCGTCGGCGGTCAGGGCGGCGCGGCTCGTATCGCGCGGCTGGATGAGCACCCGATCGGTGCCCGGCAGCCGCACGCTGACGTGGCCGCTGAAGTCGATGATCCCCTCGTGCACCAGCAGCCGGGTACAGGCCGCGATCTGCTCGCGGGCCTGCGTCTCCCCCAACGGCCCCATGGCCTCCCTCCCTGCGCTCACCTGGCCGGCGCGAAGGTGGCCAGGCACTTGTCTGAGTTGAAGATGTAGGTCTCGACGTACTCCAGGTAGTCCGGCTGGTAGCCCAACTCGTACATCGCCCCCGCCAGGCACACCCAGTTGAAGATCTCGTGCTGGCCCGCCGCCTCGGCCTCGGCGATCGTGAGATCGCGGAACGCCGTGTAGTCGCCCGCCCGCAGCGCCCGCAGTAGCCGCTGGTCACTCTCCACATCGGGGTGGATCCAGCCGGTCTTCTCTGTGAGGAACGCGTGCGACCAGCTCGACGAGGCGATCAGCGCCACGCGCCAGGGGCTGTCGCGCAGGATACGCGCCGCCGCACGCCCCAACTCGAAGCAGCGCCACGGCGGTGGTGCGCTGGGGTCGCGCACGCCCGATTCCGTGCTCTGTAGGTGGCCCAGCCCGCCCCGGCTGCGCACCACCGTGCTCCCGTAGCAGTTCACGTGGAACGGCACCACGCCGTAGTCGAAGCCCGTGCGGTCGTAGTCCAGGTACAGCAGGGTGTTGACGAAGCTGTGCGGCGGGCGCGCGCCCGGACGGAACCGGTAGGCGTAGGCGATGTCGAACCCGGCCTCGATCAAGCCCTGCGTGAGATAGCTCGCGCCCTCGCGGTGGCCCCGCCAGCAGAACGTCTTGTCCACTGGCTCACCCCAGGCGTTGCGCTCGCCCGGCGAGTACTCCACGCTCTGGAACGGCTGGACGCGGATCTCGTCGAGGATGAACACGGCGAACGGCGGGATGCAGTCCTCGGTGAACTGCTCGTACTGGTCGTCGCCCCAGATCACCACGAAGTCCGGGCGAAAGGCGTCGATCCGCTGGCGCACGGCGCGGAACCCGTCGACCACACGCCGCCGGTGCTCCGACGCCGAGGTGCGACCGCGGTCGGCGCCCCACTCGGCCTGCATCGGCGCCGGCCAGTTGCGCGTCTCCTTCAGATGCGCGGGCACCCGCGCGCTGCGCAGCGTCTCCTCGAGGAAATACGCCAGGTTCTCCTCCGGGCCCAGAAAGCCCGGGTGATGTGTCACGCCGACGCCGAGGATCTCACCCATACTGCCGCCTCCCCTGGGCCTCACCGCGCCAGGACCCCTCGCTGTGGCGGGATTATACCGTCCTCGGACGGTCGAGTGGGCCGGGCCGCTCGCCGGTGGCCGGCGGTCCGCCTCGTCCACGGGGGGACGGGCTCACGCCTCCTCACCCAGGCCGAGGAAGCGCAGCGCGTTGTGCGTGGTGATCGCCTCGCGCGTCGCCGCCGGCAGCTCGGCCAGTTGCGCCAGCGCGCGCCCGGGCGGCTGCTCGGCTACCACGAACGGGTAGTCCGAGCCCACCACGAGACGCTCCGGCCCGACCAGCTCCAACAGGTAGCGGATCGGGCGCGGGTCGTACAGCAGCGTGTCGTAGTACAGCTGGCGAGCGTAGTCGACGGGCGACCGCGGCAGGGCAGCGCGCATTGGCTCGCTGAGCTGCCAGCCGTGCGCCAGCCGTGGCAGCACGATGCTGAACCCGCCCCCACCGTGGCTGCAGGCGATGCGCACCGTGGGGTAGCGCTCCAGCACGCCGCCCGTGACCAGCGAGGCCACCGCGAAGCCTTGCTCCAGCGGGAAGCCGACAAAATTGTCGAGCCCGGGCGGCCCCACCAGGCGATCGAGCCCTAGCGGGTGGAACGAGTGGACAAACACGGCCAGCCCGAGCGCGGCAGCCTCGGCGAAGAACGGCAGGAAGCGGGGATCGCCGATGGGGCGGCCGTTGACGTTGGAGCCGACCTCGACCCCGGCCAGCCCTAACGCGCGTACCTCGCTCAACTCGCGCGCTGCCAGCTCCGGATCCTGCAGCGGGACCATCCCCAGGCCCGAGAAGCGGTCGGGCGCGGCCGCGACCAAGCGCGCGATGCCCTCGTTGATCGCGCGCCCGAAATCGCGCGCGTCGGCCGGCTCCGCCCAGTAGGACAGCAGCTCGGGCATCGGAGAGACCGCCTGCCGCGTGACGCCGTTCGCTTCCATGACTTGCAGGCGGCGCTCGATATTCCAACAGTCGTCGGTCACGGTGCGGAAGTTGCGCCCGGCGATCATCACGTTGCCGGTGCGGGCGTCGAGCCGGTGCATCTGCGGCCAGCGGTCGCCGCCAGCGCGGCCGGCCATATCGGGGAACGTCTCGGGCACGAAGTGGGTGTGGATATCGACGACCACGGCGCCCTCCCAGTGCGCAGTTGCGCGGGCACCTCTCAGGATACACGCTGCCGCTGGCCGGTGCGGCGGACGACGCCGTCGCGCGATCGCTCATTGCGGGCGGGCCGGCAATCGACTACCCTCTCCAAGCGAGCAATCGGCAACTGCTGGCCGTTGATGAAGCCGCTGCCGCGCCCCACCGTGGCGCCGATCGTGGCCGCCGCGTTCGTGCTGCTCGCCTGGACCGGCCTGGCGTGCCAGCGGGCGCCGGGGCCCGACGTCGCTGCGCGCACCTTCCTGGCGGCCTGGGAGCGCCAGGACTACGCCGCCATGTACACCCTGCTCACGGAGAGTGTGCAGGCCCGCATCGATGCGGCCGAGTTCGCCGCGCGGTACCGGGCGGTCGAGGCGGTCGTGGGGCGCGTACAGCTCCACGCCACGCTCGGCGAGCGCGCCGATCCCGATGGGGACAGCCTCGCGCGCTACGCGGTCACCGTGCGCTGGGACACGACTTCCTTCGGTGCCATCGCCCAGCAGCTCGGCATGACGCTGGTCCACGAGGCCGCCGGCTGGCGTGTGGAGTGGACCCCCGCGCTCATCCTCAGCGAGCTGGGCGACGGCGACACCGTCCGACGGGTCGCCCTCCCGGCGCCGCGTGGCGGGCTGGTCGATCGCCACGGGGCCACGCTGGTGCCCACGGCCAGCGCGCGCGGCTACCCCCACGGACCGCTCGCCGCCCATGTCATAGGTTATGTCGAGCCAGCGGAGGGCGGGGGCGAGCGCGGCGTGGCCGGTCTCGAGCGCTGGGCCGACGCCGATCTGCGTGGTGTGCCGGGCGAGCGGCTGATGGTGGTGGGGGCCGACGGCCGCCCGCGCGCGACCGTGGCCGAGCGGCCGCCGCAGCCCGGCGCCGTGCTCGAGCTGACGCTCGACGCCGCGTTGCAGACCGCGGCCGAGGCGGCCCTCGATGGGTACACGGGCGCCATCGTGGCCCTCGACCCGCGCGACGGCAGCGTGCTCGCGCTCGCCAGCCGGCCCACCTTCGACCCCGCGCAGGTGGCCGATGGTGGCCCGCCGCCCTTGGCCGCGCAGGCGCTGAACCGCGCCATCCAGCAGGCGTACACGGTGGCGTCGCTGTTCAAGGTCGTGGTCATGGGGGCCGCGCTGGAGTCGGGCGACTACGATCCCGCCACCCTGTTCCGCTGCCCGGGGTACTGGCGCCCGCCGGGTGGGGCGCGCGTCCTGGAGGACCCGCTGAGCGGCGGCCATGGCCAGCTGACCCTGAGCGACGGGCTGGCGTTCTCCTGCAACGTGGTGTTCTACGAGATCGCCCAGCATCTCAACGCGCTCGACCCGCACCTGCTGCCCGCGACCGCGCGGGCCTACGGCCTCGGCAGCCCGACGGGCCTCATCGGCCTCGAGGAGGCCGCGGGCACCGTACCCGACCCCCAGTCGGCGGAGGCGCATGGACGGGCGTGGACCGTGTACGACGCGGCGGAGCTGGCCATCGGCCACGGCGGACTGGGTGCCACGCCGCTGCAGCTCGCGCGCCTGTTCGCCGCGCTAGCTACGGACGGGGTGCTACGCCAGCCGGTGCTGGTGCGGCGGGTGGTGGAGACGGACGGCCGCGAGCGTCGTGCCTACCAGAGCGAGGCGCAGGGGGCGCTCCCGCTCAGTGAGACGCACCGCCGGGCGATCCAGGACGCGATGCGCCGCGTGGTCGCCGATCCGGGCGGTACCGCGGCCGCAGGGTTCCGGACGTTTCCCGTGCCCACCGCGGGCAAGACCGGCTCCGCGGAGCGTGATGGGCCGGTGCTCGACGCGCTCTACGCCGGCTATGCGCCAGCCGACGCGCCGGAGGTCGTGGTGGTGGCGGTGGTGGAGCACGGCGGTAGCGGCGGGCTGGTGGCCGCGCCGCTGGTGCGCCGCGTGCTCGACGCCTACTTCGCCGCGCGTTAGTCCCGGCGCCATGCCCGTGCGTCTCGCTGCGCCTGGGGCCAACGGCGGGCCGGGCTGTGCGAGCCGGCTATCCTAGCGCAGCCACCAATGGGGGTAAACGGTGGGATGGCTGAGCGGCGTGCCCGAGCGGGCGGGCGCCTATGCCTCCAGTTCGCGGCGCAGCGTCTCCTCGGTGCCCCGCTCGCCCTCGACGTCGCAGTACAGCTCGATCTCGATCCCGTCCGGGTCTTTGATATACACGCTCTTGGAGTTGCCGTGGTGGTTCATGCCTACGATATTGGCGCCGCTGGCCTTGCAGTGCTGGTAGGCAGCCTTGAGCTGCGCGAAGTCCGGCAGCTTCAGCGCCACATGGTACAGCCCCACCCGGTGGTCCTCAGGCGGCGGGGCATCCTCCCCGATCTCGAAGATGGCCAGGTCGTGGTGCTGCTGGCCGCAGGTGAAGAACACAGCGCGCCCCGGCACGCGCTCGCGGACCTGCAGGCCGAGGATGTCGCGGTAGAACGGCTCGGAGCGCGCGATGCTCCGCACGCGGAGCACCACGTGGCCAAGCGCCTGGATAGCGAAGGTGCGCGGCTCGGTCGCTGCCATCGGTGTCCTCCCCGGCGCTAGCGCCGGCTGCAGTGCGGCTGCTCCTGGGGGTCGAGGCACCACTCGGCGCGGAGGAGCCGGCTCCGCTTGGCGCGGACGCGCACCAGACGCAGCCAGGCGACGAAGGGGCTGCCGCAGAACACCCCCAGGACCAGCAGCTTGGGCCAGTTGATGACGACTTGCGCGAGCAGGTTGTCGGCCGTGGGGTGCAGGAGAAGCATGTACCCCGTGAAGCCGGCGATCAGCGCGGCCATCGCGCCGAGCATCGCCCAGACGGGCGCGAGACTCTCACCCTCAACCATGGCCGCCTCCGCTGCCGTGCCCACCACGCCCCCGCCCGTACGCGCTGCCGCTACCTCATGCTAGCGCCTGGTTGCGCGACTGACAATCGGCCGCGTGATCCCCGGCGGGCGCGCGGTGGGTAGTAGCATGGGCGAGCGGTCAGCGCGTATACCTGAACAGATCACGGTGCATAGCGCGGGCGGCGGGAGGACCGAGGGGAGATGGGGCTACTGGAGGGGCGCACGGCGCTGATCGTCGGGCTAGCCAACGAGCGGAGCCTGGCCTGGGGAATCGCCCAGGCGTTCGCGGCCGAGGGGGCCACCCTGGCGTTCAGCTACGCCGGGCCGGCGCTCGAGCGGCGCGTGCGACCGCTGGCCGAGCAGGTCGGCGCCCGCTTCGTCGAGCAGTGTGATGTGCAGCGCGACGCCGAGCTGGACGCTCTGTTCGCGCGCTTCCGCGAGCAGCACGACCGACTGGACGTGCTCGTGCACGCGGTCGCTTTCGCCCGGCGCGAGGAGCTGGCCGGCCGCTTTGTCGACACCTCGCGCGACGGGTTCCAGCTCGCGATGGATGTGAGCGTGTATTCGCTCGTGGCGCTCACGCAGCGCGCCCTGCCGCTCTTCACCGGCCCCAACCCCAGCGTGCTGACGCTGACCTACGACGGCGCGCGGCGCACCTACCCGAACTACAACGTCATGGGCGTGGCCAAGGCCGCGCTGGAGGCCGCGGTACGTTATCTCGCGCGCGACCTCGGCCCCCAGAACATCCGCGTCAACGCCATTTCGGCCGGCCCGGTGCGCACGCTGGCTTCCTCGGGCATCCGCGGCTTCCACTGGATCCTCGACCAGGTGGAGGAGCGCGCACCACTGCGGCGCAACATCGCCCAGGCCGACGTGGGCGCGGCGGCCGTGTATCTGGCCTCCGATCTCGCCCGCAACGTAACCGGCCACACCCTGTACGTGGACGCGGGCTACCATATCGTGGGTGCCGAGCTGGGCCGTGCCGAGCGCGAGGGGGAGGTGCGATGAATGGGCTGCTCGGCTGGCTGCGGCGGCGGGGCTCCTCGGCCGAGCCGCCGGCGGCCGCGGTGACCACTCCGGCAGCCGATCCCGCGCCCGCGGCGTTCGTCCCTGTGGCGCGGATCGAGGAGCTGCCACCCGGGGGGCGCAAGCTCGTCCAGGTCGGGGGACACGCCGTGCTGGTGCTCAACATCGGCGGGGCGCTGTACGCGGTGCCCAACGCCTGCCCCCACCGCAACTGGCCGCTATCGGAGGCGACCGAGCGGGCCGGGGTGCTCAAGTGCGTGCGCCACGGCTGGGAGTTCGACGTGGCGAGCGGTCGCGGCACGTGGCCACCGTTCGGTTACCGGCTGCGCCACCTGCCGCTGCGGGTGCTGGGCGACCAGGTCGAGGTAGCCTGGGTGGATCCCGAGGTCGAGTTGGCTCATTAGCCCGGGGGCGCTGGGGCTGCCGGCCATGGGGGACGGAGGCCGCTGTGCGCGAGCGCTTGCGCCGCGATCCCTTCTTCTTTGCATTGCTCCTGGCCGCGCTGGGGTTTGCCATCTTCGGGTTCGGCGTGACCTGGTGGTACTTCCGCGATCCGTGGTCGCTGGCGCTGGCGATCGCCTGCGCGGCCGGCGCGGTGGTGCTGTTCGGGCTGCGCGGCTGAGAAAGGGGGAGATCGCCGTGCCGCCCGGTGGCGGCCAAGCGGCACGGCGGCAGGAGGTGCGGGGGAGAGACTCCAGGCGAGCCAAAGGGGGAGCCCGCCGAGTCCCTCGAGTCAAGGTCGCGCGACACCTAACTCGCGCCTAGTATAGACACAGCCGTCTCACAGCGGGCGACTTGAGCATCACAATCGCGTTACGGACGCTTGCACGCGCGTCTGGCATAATCGGCGGCAGCGAATTGCTGGCCGACACATCCGCCGACAGCAGGGAGGCCGATATGCAGTTCGATGCGCTGGACTCGCCGGCGGCCGTCCGGGCGGCGTTGACCGGTGCCGCGGTGGCCCGCTGGGGCGAGGCGCGCACAGCCGCGCTCCAGGCCCAGCTCGACGCCACTGCCCAGGCGCTGTGGGAGCTGGCCCAGCAGCCGCTCGACCTCGAGGGCCCTGAGCCCGATTTCATCTACCCAACGGGGGTGGAGCGATGAGCGCGCTGGCCGAGCTGGGCGTCGTTGAAGCGGCTGCCGCCGTACAGACGCGTACCGCCAGTAGCGTCGAGCTGGTGCAAGCGCTGTTGGACCGCATCGCCGCGACTGATGCGCGCATCCAGGCCTGGGAGACGGTGGACGCGGACGGGGCGCTGGCCCAGGCTCGCCGCTGCGACGACGCGGCGCTGCGCGGCCACGGCGGCCCCCTGAACGGCGTGCCGGTGGGGGTAAAGGACATCTACCACGTCGCCGGCCTGCCCACCCGCGCGGGCTGCCCGGCGCTCTACGACCGCATCCCTCGTGACGACGCCGAGGCGGTGCGCCGGCTACGCCTGGCCGGTGCCGTGATCCTGGGCAAGACCGTGACCACCGCCTTTGCCACCGTGGACCCGCCGCGCACGCGCAACCCCTGGAACCTTGAGCGCACGCCCGGCGGGTCGAGCAGCGGCTCGGCGGCGGCGGTGGCCGCGCGCCAGGTGCCGGCGGCGCTCGGCACGCAGACAGCCGGCTCGGTCCTGCGCCCCGCGGCGTACTGCGGCGCGGTGGGGGTCAAGCCGACCTTCGGGCGCATCAGTCGGCGCGGCGTCATTCCCCTTGCCTGGTCGCTCGACCACGTGGGCTTCATCGTGCGCGGCGTGGCCGACGCGGCCGCGCTGCTCACCGCCCTGGCCGGCCACGATCCGGCCGACCCCGGCTCGCGCGACCGCCCCACGGAGAACTACCTGGCCGCCGTGGCGAACCCGGCACCGCCGCGACTGGCGGTGGTCGAGGACGTGCTGGAGCGCGCCGAGCCGGCCGTGCGTGCACACACCGAGCAGGTGGTGATGCGCCTGCTGCGCGCGGGCGCTGCGGTGCAGTTCGTGCGCCTGCCGGAGTCGTTCGAGCGCCTGCTGGCCGTGCACCAGGTGATCCTCCAGGTCGAGACCGCGGCCGTGCACGCGCGGCTGCACGCCGAGCGCGCCGACGACTACCCGCCACGCCTGCGCGCCACCGTCGAGGTGGGCAAGCTGATCCCGGGCGAGGCATACTTGCGGGCCCAGCGGCTGCGCGCGCGGCTGCGTGCGGAGATGCGGGCGCTGTTCGAGCGAGCCGACTGCCTGGTCATGCCCACTGCGTCGAACGCCGCGCCGGACCCGAGCACGACAGGTGACGTACGCTTCCAGGCTATCTGGAGCCTGCTAGGTTGGCCGGCTCTGAGCCTGCCCAGCGGGCTGAGCGCGGAGCGGCTGCCGCTCGGGTTACAGCTCGTGGCGGCGCCGTGGGCGGAGAGCACCCTGCTAGGCGCCGCGAGCTGGTGCGAGCAGCAGCTCGGCCGGCTGCCAGGACCGCCCTAGCGCGCGGAGGGATGCGGGGCGCGCTGGTATCATTCCCAAGAGGGCGGGCGCGGCGCGGCGGCCCGGGATGGCGCCCGCACCGGACGCTCAGCGCGCAGGAGGGGAGCGATGGCCCAGCCCTTTACGCCCGAGACAATCCTCGTGACCCCGGCGTGGCTCCACGCGCATCTCGACGACCCTGCCGTGCGGATCATCGATACGCGGCCGCGCGATCAGTACATGGCCGGCCACATCCCCGGCGCGGTCAGCCTCGACGTGTACGCGCTGCCGTGCCACGACACCAGCCCAGAGGGCCTCGACGCCTTCGTGCACCGTATGGAAGAGGCGTTCGCCAGCGCCGGGGTGGGCGAGGGCCAAACGGTGGTGTTCTACGACGAGGTCGCCGGGCAGTGGGCCGCGCGCGGCCTGTGGTGCCTGTACTACCTGGGCCACGACGGCGGCCGGCTGCTCGACGGCGGCCTGCGCGGCTGGCAAGCGGCGGGCTACTCGCTGTCGGATACCCCTGTGAGTGTGCTGCCCAGCGCGTTTCGTGCCCACCCACGCCCTGAGGAGGTCGCGAGCTACGAGACCGTGCTGGGCGCTATCCAGGACCCGCAGGTGAACATCGTGGACACGCGGCGGCCCAGCGAGTACGCCGGCACCGAGATCCGCGCGCCCCGTGGCGGTCGCATCCCGGGTGCGGTGCATCTCGATTGGGTCCACAACCTCCGGCCCGACGGGACACTGAAATCGCCGCAGGAACTCGCCGACCAGTACGCCCAGCTCGGCCTCAGCCCCAGCCGTGAGGTGATCACTTACTGCCAGGGCGGCTATCGCGCGGCGCACACCTGGCTGGTGCTCAAGCTGCTCGGCTACCCACGCGTGCGCAACTACGTGGGCTCGTGGTACGAGTGGGGCCGCCGCGAGGAACTGCCAGTGGAGAACCTGACCCGTCCTGCGCCCCAGCCGGGCGCCTCCTGACGCCGTGGCCGAGAAACCGCTCGCGACCGCTGCCTCGCCCGCGCCGCCAGCCCACGTCACCCTCGAGGGCAGCGTGGAACGCATCACGTTCCAGAATGAGGAGAGCGGCTTCGCCGTCCTGCGCCTGCAGCCTGCTGGCAAGGACCACCTGGTCACGGTAGTGGGCAAGTTGGCGGCGGTGCACGTCGGCGAGCACCTGCGCCTGCGCGGCCGCTGGACCAGTCACCCGCAGCACGGGCGCCAGTTCGAGGTCCACGACTACCGCGTGGTGTTGCCCACCAGCGTGGAGGGCATCCGCAAGTACCTGGGCTCGGGGCTGGTGCGCGGCATCGGCCCGGTGATGGCCGATCGGCTGGTGCGGCACTTCGGCGCCCGGACGCTGACGGTGATCGAGGAGGAGCCCGAGCGGCTCACCGAGGCGCCCGGCATCGGCCCGGCCCGGGCGCGCGCCATCCAGGCGGCGTGGCGGGAGCAGCAGGCCATCAAGGAGCTGATGCTGTTCCTGGCCGAGCACGAGGTGTCCACCACGCTAGGCGTGGGCATCTACCGGCAGTACGGCGACGAGGCGGTGCGCGTGGTGCGCGAGACGCCATACCGCCTGGCGCGCGACGTGCGCGGCATCGGCTTCCGCACCGCCGACCAGATCGCCCGCCGGCTCGGCTACGCGCCGGATGCCCCCGACCGGGCGATGGCCGCGCTGAGCCACGTGCTGTGGGAGGCGACCGAGGAAGGCCATGTGTACCTGCCGGCCGACGAGCTGCTCCAGCGCGCCGAGACCCTGCTGGGCCTGCCCGCCGCTAGGTTGCAGCAGGCGCTCGACGCGCTGGCCGCCGAGGGCGAGGTGGAGATCGAGTCCCGCGTCACAGGGGCCGGCGGCGCTCCGGCCGTGTACCTGCGCCCCTTGGCCCGCGCCGAGCAGGGGCTTGCCGGCCGCCTGCGGGGCCTGCTGCACGCGCCCACCGACCGTCTCGCTCTGTGGCAGCGCGTCGATTTCGCCCGTGCCTTCGCCTGGCTGCGCGAGCGCAGCGGGGTGGAACTGGCGCCCGTGCAGGCCGAGGCGGTGCGCGCCGCGCTCACCCAGCGTGTGGTGGTGCTCACGGGCGGGCCGGGCACGGGCAAGACCACCACCGTGCGCGGCCTGCTGGCCCTGCTGCGGGCCAAGCGCGGGACGTATCTGTTGGCCTCGCCCACGGGCAAGGCCGCCAAACGCCTGAGCGAGGCGACCGGCGCGCCGGCCAAGACGCTGCACCGCCTGCTGGGGCTGGGGTTCGACGGCCAGGCCGCGCACGATGCCGACCGCCCTCTCGACGCCGACCTGATCGTGGTGGATGAGGCGTCGATGCTCGACCTGCTGCTCGCCAACCAGCTCGTACGCGCCGTCCCGCGCGGGGCGCACCTGCTGCTCGTGGGCGACGCCGACCAGCTCCCATCAGTGGGCGCCGGCAACGTGCTCGCCGACCTGATCGCCTCGCAGCAAGTGCCAGTGGTGCGCCTCGAGGTGATCTTCCGCCAGGCGGCGCAGAGCGGCATCGTGGTCAATGCCCACCGCATCCTGCACGGCGAGCCGCCGGACCTGCGCAGCTTCCCCGACTTCCGCTTCGTGGCGGCCGACGATCCCGAGGAGGCGCTGGCCCGCCTGCGCGCGCTGGTCACCGAGACGCTGCCGCGCCAGTACGGGCTCGACCCGCGCCGCGACATCCAGGTGCTCACCCCGATGCGGGTGGGGCGGCTGGGCAGCGATCACCTGAACCAGATCCTCCAGGCCGCGCTCAACCCGCCGGCGCCCGGCAAGGCCGAGCGGGCGTTCGGCGGGCGCGTGTTCCGCGTGGGTGACCGCGTGCTGTGCGTGCGCAACGACTACCGCCGCGAGACGTTCAATGGCGATGGCGGCCTGCTCCAGCAGCTCGATCCGGTGGGCCAGACGCTGGAGGTGGCCCTCGACGACGGCCGCATCGTGCAGTACGACTTCGCCGACCTGGACACGCTCCAGCACGCCTACGCCCTGTCGGTGCACCGCGCGCAGGGGTCGGAGTACGAGGCGGTCGTCCTGCTGCTGCACCCGCAGCACTACCTGCTGCTGCAGCGCAACCTGCTGTACACGGCGGTCACACGGGCGCGGCGCTTGGTGATCATTCTCGGCAGCCGGCGCGCGCTGGCCATCGCCCTGCACAACACGCGGCGGGCCGAGCGGTACAGCGGCCTGGCGGCGCGCCTGCGCGGGCTGCCCAGGGAGGTGGGGGCATGCTCCACGAGCTGATCCTGCCCGACCCGGGCGAGCCGGCGTACTGCGCGCGCTGCGGTGGCCCGCTCGTTCGACAGGAGCGCGGCGGCCGCCAGCGTCCCGTGTGCCCGGCCTGCGGCTGGGTGTACTACGCCAAGACGGCGTTCGGCGCGGCGACGGCGATCGAACTCGACGGCGGGCTGGTGCTGGTGCAGCGGGCCTACGAGCCGTACGCCGGCTGGTGGATGCTGCCGGCCGGCTTCGTGGAGTACGGCGAGCGTGCCGACGAGACGGCCGTGCGCGAGGCCGAGGAGGAGACCGGCCTCGTCGTCGCGCTCGACGACCTCTTGGGCCTGTACTTCGGTGCCGACGACCCGCGCAACCCCGCGCACCTAGCGGTGTATCGGGCGCGGGCGGTGGGCGGGGCGCTGCGGGCGGCCGACGACGCGCGCGCCGTGCGCGTGTTCCGGCCGGAGGAGGTGCCCGTCGAAGCGGCGTTCGCCGGCCAGCGGGCGGCGCTGCGCGACTGGCTGGCGGCACAGGGAACGGAAGCAGCGCCGCGCACGCGGCAGCTCGCGGCCCTCGACCTCGCCGGCCCCGCCCCGCCCGTGCTGGTCCACGCCGTGATCGAGAACCCGCGCGGCAGCACGCGGCGCGTGCGCTATGATGCCGCGAGCGGGCGCTTCGAGCCGACCTCCGTGGCATTCCCCTGGCCGCTCCCGGCGCACTACGGCTACATCCCCGCCACGCTGGCGGTGGACGGCGCGGCGCTGGACATCGTGGTGCCCGACGGTGGCGTACTGTCAGCCGGGGCGGTGATCGTGGCGCGGCCAGTGGGCGTGCTGTACCGGGCCGACGGCGACCACAAGATCGTGGCGCTGCGGGCCGACGGCGGCACGGCGCATCCGGCGGTCCACGAGCTGGCCGCGTTGCCGGCCGAGCGGGAGGCGCTGGCCCGCTGGCACGCGGCGTTCCGCCCCGAGGTGGCCATCAGCGGGTGGGGCGATGCGGCGGCGGCGCGGCGGACGATCGCGGCGGCGCAGGCGGCGTGGGCAGCCGCGCGGCCCTGAGCGCGGGCGGCGTCAAGCCGGCTCGGGGCGCGGGGCGATGAGGATCTGCTCGCCGACGACGCGGACGGCGTAGCACGGCACACGGGCGTCGACGCCCTTCGGGAAGGTGACGCGGCCCGACTCCAGGTCGTACATCCAGGCGTGGCCTGGGCAGACGAGCTGGCCCCGGAACAGGCGACCCATGGACAGGGCGATGTTCTGGTGGGCGCAGACGTTGGAGAGGGCGTAGTAGCGCCCGTTGGTGTGGATGAGGCAGACGGGCTGGCCGCGGTAGTCGACGCGCTTGAGCTGGTTGGGGGCGAGGTCGCTGGTCGAGGCGACGGGCTCGAAGGCGTCGTCGGGCGGCTCGGGAAGGGGCATGCCGGGCTCCTGGCACGAGTATGGCGGCGCGCGGCCGCACTGCCAGCATTGTAGCGCAGCTCCGTGTGCCCGTTGCCGCCCTGCATCGGCGCGGCCGTTAGGGCGACCGGCTGGGGAAGATCGCTGCCCGGGGACCCGATGCGAGAGGTACGCGCTATGTGGTCGCGCCGCGCGGCCACGCCCTGATGCGAGGGCGAGGCCCGCGCCGGCCGTCAACGAGCATGGGCCGGGCCTGCCAGCCGTGGGCGATCGCCCGGCGTGGGAGGCGGAGTAGCGGTCGTCGGTCGCCAATCGAACACGCAGACCGCGCCGTCGCCCGCGCAGAACAGCGGCGTAGTCGACGCCCCGCGCTGCGCGAGGAGTGCCCGCACCGTCGGCAGGTCGTCGGAGTTGGCCGGCCGTCCGTTGTCGCGCTGGTAGACAAAGTAGGTGACCGCCGCGGGAGCGCCCGCGAGCGCGCGCCGCACGTAGAACGGCTCGAGGCCATCGGCCCGCGCGAGGGCATCGATGGTCCGTCGCCCGGTGTACAGATACCACCAGGACGCCGTGTGCCAGTGGTTCGTACCGAGCACCGCGTCGGCTGGCGCGATAGCCCGCAGGTACGCGGCGGTCGCGAGCATCGTCTGGTACGTGGCCTGGGGCACGGGCTCGCCCACCCACCCCTCGGTGGCCAGGAGGCGGATCGCGACGCCAGCGGCCGCGGCGTTGAACGCGAGGACCGAGCCGACGATGACCGTCGCCACCAGTGTCGCGGGGGCATCCTGGCGGGCCTCCAAGGCCACGGGCCCAGGATGGGCACGGTCGCTGGTCGAGCGCCATTCCCGCCGGCGTCTCCACAGGGCGCGGAGTGCGCCGACCACGGTCGCGCGCAGCGGGCTAGCACGGTCACGAAGCGCTGCGGCCGCCGGGCGACGCCGGGCGCGCTCGATCCAGGCGGCGCCGGCCCGGACACCGACAAGGGCGTGCCAGGCCAGCAGCGGTGCCATGGGCCACAGGAAACGCCCGGGGACGCGCCAGGGCCACAGCAGCAGGAGGACGAGATACAGCAGGACGTACAGGTGCACGACGGGGCCGCCCCGCCACCAGGCGCGCGCGGAGCGGTAGGCGACGTACAACAGGAGCGCGGTGCCCAGCGGCGAGAGGTCCACTAGCAGCGGCGCGACCACCCAGAGGATATCCAGCCCCAGCGCCAAGTGGCCCAGCACTACGTGGGCCAGATGGGCCGGGCTATCGAGACCCACGTGATAGCCGGGGGTGCCGCGCAGGAGCTGCCGCAGGTAGGCCGAGCCGCCGTGGAGACTCGTGACCACGAACCAGGGCGTTGCGGTGAGCAGGGGGCAGAGCAGCAGCGCTAGCCGCGCTGGCGCCAGCCGGGAAGCGCGCCGCAGGCCCTCGATGGCCAGCGCCGCGAGCAGCGCGATGCCGGCGGTGCGCGTGTAGTAGGCCAGCACGGCCAGCGTGGCGCCCCCGAGCAGGAGGCCGAGGCCGCGGGCGCCGGGGCGGTCCCGGCTCGCCTCCACGAGGAGCAGGGCGCCGAGCGCCAGCACGCCGTACAGCGAGTCGCTCATCACGGCCGTGCTGAGCTTCAGAGCGACGGGCGTGGTGCTGGCGAGGAGGAGGGCCAGCGCGACGTCGCGCGGGGACGCCTGATAGAAGCGGCGTAAGGCGACGGCGCTCACGGCCAGGAGGGCGTAGAAAGTCAGCAGGCTGGCGAGCTGCAGCAGGGGCAAGTTGGCTGGGAAGTCGGGCTGGAGCGCGAAGATCGCGGCCAGCAGCACCGGGTAGACAGGCGGGAAATAGGTGTTGGGGGGCGCAGTCGGGTAACCCGGCAGCCGATAGCCCTGGCCGGCGGCGAGGGCCTGGGCACTGGAGACGTAGAGCGGGGCGTCGGCCAGGGGTAGCACCGGGGGGCGTGCCCAGAAGTAGAGGAAACCGAGCAGCGCGAGGGCGATTCCGACGCCCAAGCCCCAGCGCCAGCCGCGGCAGTCAACCAGCGAG
>JADGHJ010000383.1 GCA_019686175.1 Chloroflexota bacterium
TCGTGCAGCGGTGGGCCGACTACCAGGCGCGCTGGGGCACTGCGAGCCGGCGCACCCGGCCTCCGACAAGCCGGTGCCCGCTGAGGCGCTGGCCGCGCTGCCCGGGCTGGCGGAGACACCCCACGCAGTCTGCCCAACCCCAGGGGAACCTCTGGCCGGCTAAGCCGTGCGCTGCCGGAAACTGTCCGCAGGACGGGGGGGGGTCGCCAAGGGGCGGTTTTGGCCGGATGCCGCCTGAGATGGTCTAGCGGCGCGTGCGTAGGGCGCACCAGAGCGGACCCGTTTCGCCCGTGCAGGCGGCTCCCATCGCTGCGTCCCGGCCGTGCCCTCCGCTCTCGCGCAGGACTGCTACACGGACTGCGGCACACGCTATCGCGCATAAAAGTCTGCAGGGAGGTTACGTTTCGCACGTCTCTGCCATCACGTCACAATGTTGTCACGCACGCCGCCGCCCGTCCGAGTTCCTGCTAACGGTCAGGCGTACTCCTCAGCACCGTCGGAGCACTCCGTCATCGAGACCTCACTGCAGTCCACGATCAGCACTACCCGCAGCGGCTGCCCGCCGGCGCCGCTAGACTTTCGGGACGACTTAGGGTGTCGATCAGGGCCGTCGTGGGCAGTCCACTGATGACCACACCCTCGCTCAGTGGTAGGGTCGCCCCGCTTCGCTCCAACGTCTGCTCCGCCGAGGCAGGCGCCCATATGGAGGTTATCGCATGGGGCGGCTGACACCCTCAGGGAACAGGAGCGGCCGTGCGACCCCTGCCAGGTAACGCAAGTGGGGGGCCTCGCTGTAGACGAAGCGGGGGCGCACCTCATCTCTCGCGCTTTGTTCACCACCCGCTACTCTGCGCAACCCCCTGTGCCGCGGCCCACGCATCCGACGATCCTAGCGCTCCGTCATCGAGCCTCCTTGACGGAGGCGTATCGATCCGGCTACTGTCACAGAGACTGCCGTCCGCTTAGGACGTGTCCGACGAATCCTCAGCGCCAGGAGGGTTGTGCCCGGTGTAAACGGCCGAGCACAACGTCTTGTAGTCAGCGGTATTCACTGGACAGGCTCTGGTGCGGCGTCTTGAGCCACCTGTAGGCAGCGCAGACCTCTTGTCGGAGGGGACGTGGCCGGCCACCGGTGGTCTTGGAGAGCACGGCATGGATGTCTTCGACCTCCGCGACCGCGTCGTGGGCGAGTACGCCGAGTACGTGCGGAGCTTCCTGCAGGTTCGGAAGCCCGAGACCCGCGCCTTCGTCGACGAGTATCTCGGCTCGGGGCGCCTCTGGCCCGCCCCACTCGTGCAGCTCAATCCCTCCTTCAAGCCCGGCGCGTCCATCGACGCGCTAGTGGCCGAGGGGGTGCTCCATCCCGCGTGCGCGCACATCTTCCAGCGTGGCAAGACGCCCGAGAGGCCGGGCACGCCGCTGCGCTTGCACCAGCACCAGGAGGACGCGATCCGCGTCGCCCACACCGGCGCGAGCTACGCCCTGATCACCGGCACCGGCTCGGGCAAGAGCATCGCCTACTTCGTGCCCATCGTCGATCACGTGCTGCAGGCTGGGCCGGGCCGCGGCATCCGCGCCATCGTCATCTACCCGATGAACGCCCTCGCCAACAGCCAGGTCGGCGAGCTGGAGAAGTTCCTGTGCCACGGCTACCCCCACGGGCGCGGCCCGGTGACCTTCGCGCGCTACACGGGCCAGGAGTCCCAGGCCGAGCGGCGCCGCATCCTCGAGTATCCCCCCGACATCCTGCTCACCAACTTCGTGATGCTGGAGCTGATCCTCACGCGGCCGGACGAGGCGGCGCTGGTGAACGCTGCGGCGGGCCTGGAATTCCTGGTCCTCGACGAGCTGCACACCTACCGCGGTCGGCAGGGCGCCGATGTGGCCATGCTCGTGCGGCGCGTCCGTGAGCGGTGCGGGGCGCCGACGCTGCGCTGCATCGGCACCAGCGCCACGCTAGCCACCGAGGGCACCCACGCCGAGCGCCAGGCGGCCGTGGCACGGCTCGTCTCGCGGCTGTTCGGCCAGGAAGTGCGTCCCGAGCATATCATCGGGGAGACTCTGGAGCGCGCGATCACGCGCCCGGCGCCCACTCCCGCGGAGCTCCGCGCGGCACTGCATGAGGACCCGGCGGCCTACCCCATGGAGTTCGCGGCGTTCAGCCAGCATCCGGTCGCCGCCTGGATCGAGCCCGCTTTCGGGATGATCGAGGACGAGGCGGGCCGATTGCAGCGGCGGCCGCCGCGCACGCTGGAGGACGCCGCAGAGGAGCTGGCCAGGCTAACGGGCGTTGCCGCCGATCGCTGCGCCGCGCACCTACGCGCCGCCCTCATGACGGGCTATCACCTGCGGAATCCACGAACTGGCCTACCCCTGTTTGCCTTTCGCCTGCACCAGTTCATTGGGCGCGGCGATCGCCTATTCACCACGTTGGAGCCTCCGGCGAAGCGCTATCTCACCGCCGAGGAGCAGGTGTTCGCCCCCGGCGAGCGAGAGCGGCGGCTGTACCCGATGGCCTTCTGCCGCGAGTGCGGGGCCGAGTACCTGGTGGTGCTCCGCCACCGGACTGACGGCACGCTCACCCCCCGAGCGCTGGCGGAGCGTGCGGAGGACGACGATCACGAGGCCGGGTTCCTGTACCTCGATCCCGAGGAGCAGGTCCAGCTCGACCCGTTGCAGCTCCTGGAGGACTGGGTCGAGCTGGACGCCGCGGGCCTGCCCCGCCTCA
>JADGHJ010000384.1 GCA_019686175.1 Chloroflexota bacterium
TGCAGGCCGACGCGACTGAGCGCGCGCTGCGCGAGATCCTTGGCGCTGTAGAGCATACCGTCGGGCAGATGGGCGAGATCGCCCTGGCCATCGAGCAGTTGGCCAACCACGGACGTGCAGTTAGCCACACGATGACCAGCATCTCAGCGGTCGTCGAGCAGGCGTCGGCTTCGGCCGAGGAGATGGCGGCGACGGCGGAGGCGGTGGGGCGCACCGTCGCGGAGATGGCGGCGGTGGCCACGCAGAACTCCGCGGCGGCCGAGGAGGTGTCGGCGTCGAGCGAGGAGCTGTCGGCGCAGGTGGAGGAGATGGCGGCGCAGGCTGAAGAACTGGCCGCTACGGCCGCCGAGCTACGGGAGCTGGTGACACAGTTCCGGCTAGCTGACGAACACGACGCGGGGCTGACTCCGCTCCCGGTTCCTTCCGCGTCTCTCCTGCGCAAAGCGGGTTAGGCGTTCGCCACCGTGACACCGGAGCGCCCTGCTCGACCGTGCGGTCGGGCAGGGCGCTCGATGTGTCCACGGCGCCCGTATAATCTGCGCACTGGCTGCCAGCGTGGGGAGGCAGCAGCCGTCCACGCTGTGGCATCGGCGAGCGCGCCGGGGGCCGCGGCCACCACCGGACGCGTGGAGAGGCGGTGTGGCGATGCCGTTGTTTGTCGCGTTAGGCAAGGCAACCGAGGAGGGGCGACGCAACCTGGTGGGGCTGCGCCAGCGGCACCAGGCCGCGGTGCGGCGAGCGGAACAGGCCGGGGCCCGTGTGGTCGCGAGCTATGCCTTGCTAGGACATTACGATTATCTCGCGATTCTGGAGTGCCCGGATCTGGCTACAGCGCTGAAGGTGCTGGCGCGGGAGGCCGCGGGCGGCAACATCGCCTACGAGACGCTGGCGGCAGTGCCGATCGACGAGTTCGCACAGCTCGTCGAGGAGGAGTAGGGCGCGAATTCTTCGCCCGCGGGACGCGGTGGCGTATACTGCTAGCCTTGGAGCCTGGCGACGGCCGGGCCGAGTGAAGAGCAACCCCGTGCAGCAGGAGGAGTAGGTGAGAGGGATCTTCACGCTGGGGCTAGTCACGCTGCTGCTGGTGGCCGCTTGCGCCCCGCCCGCCAGCCCAGCGGCAGCGCTGGTAAGCGCGCCCCCGGCCGATCCGATGCCCTCGCGCGTGGCCCCAGCGCCCGAGGCGCGTCCGGCCGGCAATTCTCGCTATTTTGCCGAGACCGGCTTCAACATCGGCAACCGGTACTTCGCCAAGTTCTTCCGCGAGCGCGGTGGGCTTCGCACTTTCGGGCCCCCGATCTCGCGTCAGTTCCGCTACCTCGGCTTCCCCGCGCAGTTGTTCGACACGCGCTTGCTGCTGCTGAACCTCGACAACTCCGTGTTCGTTGTGCCCCTGGGCAACAGCACCATCTTCCCGTTCACGCAAGTGGACGGCATGGTCCTGCCCGGAGTGGACGACAGTCTCCTCGCCCAGATGCCCCAGGACCCGAACGCGCCGGGCTACGCCGAGCAGACCCTAGCGCGCACGCTGGAACTGGTCCCGGATGAGTTCAACGGGATGCCGGTGAACTTCCGCTCCACCTACCTCGGCACGGTCGTGTACGAGGAGGCGTTCCCCAACGGCGACCAGCCGCCCGAAGTGCTCCCCTACCTGGCCTTCCAGGTCTGGGGACGACCGCTGAGTCAGCCCACCCCGGACCCGAACGACGGCAACCGCATCTATCAACGGTTCGAGAACGGCATCATGATGTTCGATGCCACGACCGGCCAGACCACCAGCTTGCCGGTCGGGCGCTACCTGAAGGCCGTACTCACCGGCCAGGATCTGCCAGCGGATCTGGAGCAGGCGGCCCAGGGCACACGCTTCCTCCGGCAGTATCAGGAGGGCGCTGGCGCACCGGCCCTGGCACGGCCTGACGAGTTGCCCGACTCCAACCTGGCCGATGCGTTCGCCGTCGAACCCGCGCCCACCGACTGGGCGTCCCTGGGCATCACCTACAGCGGCGCGCCGCTGCGGGCCAGCAGCCCCGATTACGGGATCAGCGTGTTCCTGTGGGGCGAGCCGGGGTCGACCGGCCGCGATCTCCAGCTCGTCAAGGACCTGGGCTTCAACTGGATCCGCCAGATGTTCCAGTGGCGCGACATCGAGGGCGTCGACAAGGGCGTATTCGACTGGAGCGAGGCCGACCGCATCGTCCAGGCGGCGAACGCCCAGGGCCTCAAGATCATCGCGCGCTTCGACTTCTCCCCTGAGTGGTCGCAGACCAAGATCGCGCCCAACGGCCCGCCCGACGACATGAATGACTTCGGTGACTTCATCTACGCCTTCGTCGACCGCTACGGGCCGTCCCGCAACGGGCCCGGCCGTGTCGATGCCATCCAGGTCTGGAACGAGCCCAACCTGGCCCGCGAGTGGGGCGGCCGGCCGATCAATCAGGACCAGGCGGCCGAGTACGTGAACATGCTACGGGTGGCGTACCAGGCGGCCAAGCAAGCCGACCCTCAGATCACGGTGATCAGCGCCGGCCTGACGCCGACCGGCACCGACGACGACACGGCGCGGCCTGACGACGTCTATCTCCAGTGGATGTACGACGCGGGGGCGGCGGCGTACTTCGACGTGCTGGGAGCCCACGGGGCCGGCTACAAGGCGCCGCCAGAGATGAGCCCCGAGGAGGTGGCCGCCGACCCCAGCTACGGCGGCCACGCCAGCTTCGCCTTCCGCCGC
>JADGHJ010000385.1 GCA_019686175.1 Chloroflexota bacterium
GTCGTGCCCCGCCCCGCCCTCTCTCGCTCCAGTGCCCGCTTCCCAGGTGGCTGTCCAGCGCGCGGGACCGCGTCTGCCCGTCCGGCTGCGGCCGTGGGCCTGGCCAGCGGCCACCCTGTTACTCATCGGCGGGTTGGTCTTCGCCGTATACGGCCCTGCCCTGGGCTGGGCGTTCATGTACGACGACGGGATCGACCTGGCGCGCGGCGAAACGCGCAGTGTGCTCTCGCTGCTGACCTCCGCCGAGGGGGCGTACTACTACCGGCCTCTGCCGTTCCTGCTCTGGAAGGGCCTCCACGCGCTGCTCGGACGCTACGACCCGTTCTGGTTCCACCTGCTGCCGCTGCTGCTGCACACCGTCAACGCCTGGCTGGTGTACGGCTTCGGCCGCGGGCTGGGGCTGCCGCGCCCCGCGGCCTGGCTGGCCGCCGGACTGTTCGTCCTCACACCGTTCCACTACCAGGCCGTGCCATGGGCGGGGGCGCTGTTCCACCCGCTGGTGACCGCGCTCATGCTCGGCGCACTGCTAGCGTACTGGCGCGCGCGCAGCAGATATAGTCGCGGGTGGCTGGCCGTCTCGCTGGTCGCGGCCGTCCTGGCACTGTTCACCCAGGAGTACGCCGTCACACTGGGCCTGCTGGTGGCGGGCGCCGAGTGGCTCCTCTGGCGGCGGGGCGACGTTCGCGCGCCGCGGCCCTACGCCTTGCTGTACCTCGGCCTGGCGGCGGTGTTCGCGCTGTGGTGGCTAGCGGTACCCAAGTGGCCGCGCCCGCTACTGCCTGACCCGCTGGCCCAGGCGCCCAACGCCCTGTATTTCCTCCAGGCGACGCTGTGGCCGATCGCACTGCTGTGGCGCTGGGCACCGCCGGCGCTGGTGGCCCAGCCCGCTACCGTGGTGGCTGCCGTCGGCGTCCCGCTCGTGGCGGTGGGCAGCTGGCAGTTCTGGCGTGCTGGTCGGCGCCTGTGGGTTGCAGTGTCACTGGGCTGGGCAGCGATCACGGCGCTACCGGTCCTCGCCACGCTGCCGTGGGAGTACCTGCGCGACGGCCCGCGGCTCTACTACCTGCCCAGCGTCGGCATCGCTCTCGGCTGGGCGGCGCTCGTCCTGCTCTTGCCGCGCCGCGGGCCGCGCCGCCTGGCCGTGGCCAGTCTGCTGGTGCTGCTGTATGGCGCGGCGCTCGGCCACAGCCTGGCGTTTCTCGCTGAGCGCTGGGCGTTCTACGCCGAGGGCAGCGCGCTCCTCCAGGAGGCGACTGCTCTGGCCCACGCCGCGCCCCCCGGCGCCCGGGTGGTGTTCGCGAACCTGCCCGCCTGGCGCGCGCCCGAGACGCCCGCCTTCCCGCTCGGCACCACCGGCGTGACCTATGTGCCCGAGTACGTGCTGTTGGCACAGTCCCTCTATGTCAACGGCGCGACGGAAAGAGCCATCGAGTCGGTCGCCTGCCCCGACTTGCTGCCGGGCGGCTGGCCCCTCCACTACGGCCCCCACGGGCGGCCGGTGGGCCGTGCGGAGCTGGCCGCGCTGAGCGCCGACGCCTGGGCCGTGTACGCCGTGCAGTACCACCCGCTGCGCTGGGCGCGGGTCGATCTCGGCGCGCTCGTTCCCTGAACCCTGTCAGGCCGCCGGCTCGCCCAGATGCCGGCGCCCGCACCCGCAGCGAGCCCCCCGAGCCCAACGAGCACCGCAACGCATGGTGAAGGGCGCGTAGCGCTCGGCGGGCGGTGTTGGCGGTGGCGTGGATGGTGAGGGACCGCACGCTGGCACATGGACTTGAGTACCCTTATCGCCTAGTCGGGTATCCGTCGCATCACGGCTGGGGGCCGTGGCGCGCCTGTGACCCACCGTCGCTTCGTCGGCTCCTGGGACCCCTACTACAATCCCGGCGCTCCGCGCGGCGGGCACGGCGCTCGCGCGCCAGCATGGACCGGGGAGGCCGGGAGTCGTCGGCTCCTGCTAATGCAGGGTAACCGTCCGAGGAGGTCCGGGTAGTGAGGGGAACACGAGGAGGGACGCGACTCGGCGCGCTGCTGGTCGTGACGGGTGTTCTGGCGAGCGGCCTGGCCGAGCGCCCGCCGGCTGCGGCGCTGGCCAGCCGCACCGGTGGCCTGTTGCCGCGTGCGCCCGGCGCCGAGGCCTGGAGTGTGCTGGGGCAGGACGATGGCTGCGATATTCGCGGCCTGATCGACAGCCCCGCCGAGGGCGCCGAGGTGCCGGCCGCGCCGCTGACGATCAGCGGCTGGGCGGCAGACCTCGCCAGCACCGAGGGCACGGGCATCAAGGCCGTGCGTGGCTCGGTCGATGCGCCGCCGGACCACGGCGGCAGGCCGCTGGACGTGCGCTACGGGATCGAGCGCCCAGAAGTCGCCGAGCTGGTGGGCGACGAGCGCTTCGTTCCCTCGGGGTTCACTGTATCCTGGGATGCCTCCGGCGTCGCGCCAGGGCCACACGTGTTGTATGTTCAGGTGCTGGGAGCTTGCGGCTGGACCGCCGCGACACGCACGGTCACGGTAGCCGCGTCGGACCAGGGATCGGCGCGCATCACGGCGGCCAGCGCGGGGCAGGCGAACGCGACGCCGACTCCCAGCCCGACCGCCGCGGCCACCGCCACGCCGGCGCCCTCTAGCGCGCCCTCGACGCCGCCATCTCCCACTCCGCCCGCGCCCCCCGCCGCAC
>JADGHJ010000082.1 GCA_019686175.1 Chloroflexota bacterium
CAGTGCTATTGGAGCGTTAAAGAGACTGGTCCGTCAGAGTGGCGTCGCGGGGTTGGGCGAGGGCGGGGTTTCCAACCACTCGGAATGGCAGCGGCGCTCGGCAGCGCAGTGGTAGCACCGCCAGTGCTCGACGCCATCGGGGTGGAGCTCGACGAGCCAGTAGTGCGGCGGGCAGCGTGTGATCTCCAGCTCGGCAGGGACAGGGTCGACCATCGCCTTTGCTCCTTCGCGCTGCTGGGCAGCCTCTATGTCGCACCGCAGAACCAGCAAGATGCGTGCGCGATGCTCCGTGACTGGCACCAGCATGCATCCGGCCGCCACCGGTACTGGCGCCCCGGGCTCCTCCTCCGACTGGGCAGCGCGGGCGCGCCAGCGGTGAGGCGCCGCCACGCCTCACCGACGATTGTAGGATACCCCTCACAGTCGGAGACGACCAGATCCTGCGCCCTCTCGGCAGGGCGGCATGGACTGTCGAATCCCTTGCGCCCGAAGCGTGTTGGCCGTGCGCCTACTCGCGCACAGTCGCCCGCGTCACCTAGTGGAGCACCATCCCGCCATCGACGACTAAGGTCTGGCCGGTGATGGCCTCGTTCCGGATCAGGCTCAGCGCCGCCGCAGCCACGTCCTCCAGCGCCAACGACTTGCGCAGCAGCGTGCTCTCCTCGATGGCGCGCAGCGTCTCCTCGCCGAACGCCTCGCCCCAGCGGGTCCGCAGGAAACCGGGGGCGATGGCGTTGACGCGCACGGCGGGCGCCAGCGCGGTAGCCAGGCAGCGGGTGAGGTGGATCAAGCCGGCCTTGGAGACGCAGTAGACGATGCTGCTACCGCCCGTGCGGAAGCCGGCGATGCTCGCGGTGTTCAGGATGCAGCCGCCCACGGCGCGCAGGGCCGGCGCCGCCGCCTGGGCCAGCAGCCACGGGGCGCGCAGGTTGACCGCCATCACCTGGTCCCACTGCTCGACGTCCAGCTGGTCGAGCGCGGGAAATGGCACGTAGACGGTGGTGCCGGCATTGTTCACCAGCACGTCCAGGCGGCCGTGCCGCTCCAGGGTGGCGCTCACCAACTGGCGGCAGGCGGTGGGCTCGCCGAGGTCGGCCCGCTCGGCGACGGCGCGCACCCCGAGCGCCTCGAGGGCATCCACGGTAGCGGTCGCCTCGTGCTCCGAGCGCGAGTAGCCGATGGTCAGGTGACAGCCCTCCTGGGCGAGCGCCAGGGCGATGGCACGGCCCAGCCCGGTGCCGCCGCCGGTCACCAGCGCCACGCGGTCTCGCAGCTCCATCGGTCCGCCCCCTTGTAGTGAGGTGGTCGCGCTACGGTGTGATCACCACCCGCGCCACGCTACCCTGCCCCTGCGCCCACTCGGCCGCTTGGAACGCAGCGTTGATCTGCTCCAGTGGATAGCGGCTGCCCACCAGCGTCTCGAACGGGTAGCGCGCGCGGGCGCGGGCCAGCCAGTCGAGTGCTCGCGGGATCACCCAGCGGTCGTAGGCCAGCACGCCCAGGATCGCCTTGGGACGCCGCACGGCATCGTGGGGGACGATCTCGGCGCGGGCGCCGGGGACGATGTTCCCCATCCAGAGGTAGCGCCCGCCGGGGCGCAGCATCTCCAGGCCCTCCTGCACTACCGCCGCGACGCCCGCCACTTCTACGCACAGGTCGGCCCCCACGCCGTCCGTCAGCTCCAGCACGCGCTGCACCCGCGCCGCCGCCGTGGGGTAGTCGGCGAGCAGTAGCGTGGCATCGGCGCCGAACCGCTGGGCCAGCGCCAGGCGGCTAGGCACCGCATCGATGGCGATGATGCGTCCGGCGCCCATGTCGCGGGCCAGCGCGCAGGTGTACAGCCCCAGCGCGCCGGCGCCCTGGACTACCACCGTATCGCCGAGCCAAAGGCCGATCTTGTGCAGGCCGTAGACGACCTGCGCCAGCGCGCAGTTGACCGGGGCGACCAGCTCGTCGGGCAGGCCATCGGGCACCTTGAACAGCCACTGCCCGGGCGTGACCACATAGTACTCGGCGTAGGCACCGAGGAAATGGGGCGGGTCGTCGGCCGTGATCGTGCTGCGGGTGCGGTAGCGATTCGGACAGCCGGTGGTGCCGGTCAGGCAGGCCCAGCACTCGCCACAGGGGATGAAGTAGGCATAGGCCACGCGGTCGCCCTCGCGCAGCGGGCGCCCGAGACTGTCGCGCTGCCGGTTGGCGCCCAGTTTGGCCACGACGCCCGTCATCTCGTGGCCCTGGATGCCCGGGGGGTTCGGCTGGAACCACGGCACCTCGCCGCGCCACATGTGCAGGTCCGAGCCGCAGATGCCCGCGGCGGTGACCCGCACCAGCACCTCATCGGGCCCCGGGTCTGGCACCGGATAGCTCGTCAGCGCCATCTCCCGCTCGCCCGCCACCGTGACTGCTGCGCGCCCTTCCATCGTGCGCCTCCCACCGCCCCGTTTCGGGGCTTAGAGTAGCGCAACCCGCCACGGGGAACAACCGCCTGGAGCGAGCGATCAATACGCTCCGAGCGCGGAATCGAGCCAGCGGTGGACGGCGCGCCCGAGCAGATGGGGGCCGAGCCCCGAGCACGCCTCGGCCGGATACGCCCACGAGCACATCCGTCGCGGGAGCGCCGGGCCGTCTCCTGGCCAGTGGAGGCAGGCGGCCAAGCGACGATGCGGGGAGAAATGGTACAGGACCAAGCAAGGCCCGCCGGCGCCGCGGGCGCCGCCCGACGGCCGCAACTGGAACTCGATCCACGAGTAATGGCCCAACGACCCGCGCGCCCGGACGCCTAACGAGAGCCCAGACCAGCGCGCTTGCAAGTGCGTGACCACGTGCCGCAGCAGGTGATCGCGCCGGCGCTCCACCGGATCCCCCTGTCCCAGGCTGTGTCGAGTCGCCACTGCCACCTCCGAGCACCTGAGCACGTCACCCCGAGGGCGCAGGCGCGGCCATCGACTACGTTCTCCACCAGTCCTCGTTCAGTCGGGGAGCGTAGCACAGGTCAAATTATCGTGCACAGCGCCTCCGACCCCATGGCCGCTCCCGGGCAAGGGCACAGAGTCTGCGGAGCGACTGGTAGGCGATCGCATAGCCGGTTGCCGCACAGAGATCAGCACAAGGAGGCTCCTGATGGCAGAGCGCCAACTGACGGGGATGCGCGTGGCCATCCTCGTGACCGATGATTTCGAGCAAGTGGAGATGACCGAACCCCGCCGTGCCCTCGACGAGGCCGGGGCGCAGACCGTCCTGGTGGCCCCGAAGGCCGGGCACGTGCAGGGCATGCGACATGACGAGAAGGCTGACACGTTCCCGGTCGACCGGACCCTCGACCAGGCGCGGCCCGAGGACTTCGACGCTGTCCTGCTGCCCGGCGGCGCGCTGAACGCCGACGCGCTACGCGTGGTGCCGGCGGCGCAAGCGTTCGTGCGCGCGATGGACCGCGCGGGCAAGCCGATCGCCGCGATCTGTCACGCCCCCTGGCTGCTCGTGTCGGCCGGGCTGGTCCAGGGCCGCACGCTCACCAGCTATCACACCCTCCAGGACGACATCCGCAACGCGGGCGGCCGGTGGGAAGACCGCGCTATGGTCCGCGATCGCAACTGGGTGACCAGTCGCCAGCCGAACGACCTGCCCGCCTTCAACCAGGCCATGCTGGAGCTATTCGCTGAGCACTGCGCTCGGGCCGGAATGCCCGGCGCGGCCGGCCGGCGCTGACCTGGCGACACATCGCGCAACGGTGCGGGAGCCGGCCTCGTGCTGGCTCCCGCACCGTCAGCGGGTCCGCAGCAAACCAGAGACCGTGTGCCGCTGGCCGTTCACCAGCCGGCCCAACACCACCTGGCGCGTGTTCCGGCAGAACGACTCGCAGTACAGCTTCAGCAGGCGCGAGGCGCGCAGCGTCTCCAGCTCGCCCGACAGGTGATCGACGATCTCCTGCGAGACGAGCACGATCAGCTTGGCGCGGGCACGCGAGGCCAGCACGTTGAAGCGGTTCAGGCTGTGCAGGAACTCGTCCTCGCGGGCGATGGCGTCGGGATCGCCCAGGGCGAACGACGCCACGATCACGTCGCGCTGCTGGCCCTGGAACCGCTCCACAGTATCGACAGCGCCCCGCAGCAGCGCGGGCGACACGCCCGGGAACACCTCACGCAGGCGGCTCACGATCAGCCCTTGCTGCGCCCGGTGGGGCGTCACCACTCCCACGCCTTGCGTCCAGAATGCCTCGACATCGTACGGCGCGCGGCACAGCGGGCGGTAGGCCCCGGTGGCTGGGTCGCGCTCGCCGTTGAGCTGGCGGGCGAGGCGACCGGCGAGCAGCCAGAGCAGCGCCACCACGGCGTCGGCCTCGAACGGGTTGGCCTGGCTGGCGCGACCGTCGGGATACACGAAGCAGACCGCCGGCTGCGCGGGATCGAGCAGCAGCCCCCAGGCGGGTGTCCAATGCAGGCTCGCTGGCCAGTCGGCAGGTTGCACTGTCGGCAGCGGGGCCAGCAGGTGGAGCCGCAGGTCCGGCGAGTAGCTGCGCAGGGTCCGTCCATAGCCGGCCGCGTGTGCTAGCTCCACCAGAGTGGCGTTGGAGCGGTAGTTCTCCTCCAGCATCACCGGCGGCACGCCGTGGGCCTCGGCACAGTAGACGTAGATCGAGCCCACGTGGGCCTCCAGGCCCAGCGGCGGCTCGGCGGTGTGGATCGGCGCGAGCTGGAGCGGGTCGCCGGCGAGCACCACGCTGCCGCCCTCGGCCAGGCCAGCCAGGGCGAGGACGGCGCCGCCCACGTCGAGCTGCGATGCCTCGTCGATCACGATGAGGTCGAACGCGGGGTAGCAGGGGTTGTGGAACGTCTCGGTGAGCAGGTTGTGCACCTGTTGGACGGTCGCACCGACCACGGTGCTCAGCGCCGCCGCCTGCAAGCGCTCGGCCAGCGCGTGCGCGGCCGACGAGGCCGGATGGCCTACCTCCAGATCGATGGCCTCCGGCACATGCGCCTCACGTGGCGCGTGGGTCGAGCGCAGCCGGTAGACGCCCTCGGCATGGACGGCCGGCAGCAGTGCGGCCAGCTCGCGGTATAGCTCCAGCAGCACCGTGTCGATGGCGGTGTAGGTCGGGCCCGAGAGGAGCACGCGCAGCGCCCGGCCGTCGTGCGCCGCCGCTAGCAGCGCGCCGAGGATCACCGACACCACCGTACGGCTCTTGCCCGTACCCGGCGGCCCCCAGATGAGCTGGAGCCGGCGCGACAGCGCTGCCTCCCATGCCTGCCACTGCGAGGCGTTGAGGGCGCGGCCGTGCCGTTCCAGGCGCGCGCGCGCCACGGCCAGAGGGCGCGCGACCGGGGCCTCGTACAGCGCCCGGGCGTTCCACAAAACGTCGGCCACGGGCGTGTGGGACGTGGCACGGCGCCGCGCCGGCTGCCGGCCGAGGGCGCGCAGTACCGGCTCGGCGAACGGACTGGTCTGGGCCACCGCCGGGTTGCCGATGGCCTGGAGCGTCTTCAGCAGGCGGCGGGTGAAGTAGTCGCGGCTGACGGGATCGACGATAGCCGTGCGGCGGAAGTCGGCGCGTCCCAGGCGCTCGAGTGCCTCGAACATGGACAGCCGGGCGCCGTCTGGGGCCTGTACGAACTGGCGGCGGTCGGCGTCGAGGACGATCAGGCCACGGTCGCGGTCGATAGCGACGACGGTCACGCCCAGTACGCGCTCCATCGGCGCGCACTGCTGCCGGTAGTCCGGCGGCTCCAGCCAGGTGCCCGCGGTAACCGTCCCCAACGGTAGGTCGAGAAACCCAGCCTCCCGCTCTGGCGACAGCGCGACGTTGAACTCGCCCTCGCGCAGCTTGACCTCGCACGAGGCCGGGCGCAGCGTGTACACCATGCGGCCCGGGGCGGGCGCCAGCCCCAACGCCGCCAGCGCGCGCTCCGCCTCCGCGCCCTCCAGCCGGCGCCGCAGCCGCGCGCTCTCGTAGCGCGCCTCGCGCTCGTGCGGGGGCATAGCGCGCTTCTGGTGGACCTCCAGCTCGGCCAGCGCCGCGTTGAGCCGCGCGAAGGCATACCACAGCTGCCCGCTGGCACTGAGCCCGCCGCCGTCGTCCGGGGGGCGCAGCTCGCGCACCCGCGGCGCGGCCTGGCCGAGCTTCGCCTGCAGGTCGGTCTCCAGTTGTCGCGTGACCGCCGCCAGTGCGTCGAGCCGCCGGCGCACCGTCTGCACTAGGATGCCGAGCTGCTCCTGCCAGTGGCGGGGCTGCACCGCCCGCGCCCAGATCTCGTGCGCCCGCTCCGATGGGATCTGGTCGCTGAGCGGGTCCTCGAACAGCGGGTGGACACGGAAGCGGGCGACGGATTCGGGGGTGCTGGGCGGGTGGTAGACCCGCGCGGTGGCCAGCAGCGTGTAGTAGTGCGGGATGGGCGCCGCCAGCACGGCACGCACCACGTCGCGCACGATGGTCAGGGGGCTGCGTCGCGTGGCCAGCCGCGGGTTGGGCAGCAGCTCCGGCGGCGGGAACAGCCAGGCCAGGTGGTCGAGCGACTGGTCGCTGAGGATCGCCGGCAGGTGCCGGCCGACCACGCGCTTGAGGTGATCGTACTCCAAGCTGTCCCACAGGTAGAACTGCACCGTGGCCTTGGGCTGCTCGCCCTGCACAGTGTCCAAGAGGTCGCGGATGAACGCCAGGAACGCCAGCAGCTCGCGGCGCTCGACCTCCAAGGCCTTCTGGTCCACCACGAACACACGCTGCCGGGTGTGCGGTCGCCGCTTGCCACCGTGGCCGTCCGCGGGCGGCGCCGCGGCCAGCTCGGGGCTGTCGGTCCCGTCGGGCGGGGCAGCTCCGTTGCCGCTTGGGCCGTGTCTTTCGGCCTGCGTCCCCTCAGCGGGCCACCACACGGCGGACACGCCGAACGCGAGCGTGATGGCGCTGCCGATGTCGAAGTCGGCCGACAGGTACACGCGCAGGTCGGCCCAGCGAGGCATGACGGCCGAGGTGCCGGCGTACTCGGGCACTTTGGCCTGGCGCGTGCGCAGCGCCGCCGCCCGGCCGGCCACCATGGCGCGCTGGGCGCGCAGCTCGTGGTGCGCCTCGAACACCGGGTCTTCGGCGCCCCGCGCGGCAAGCGCCGCGATGTCGCGGACGCCGTGCTCCTGCAGCGCCGCGCTGGCCCCGCGCGAGATGAACGCCACCTGGCTGAGGTGCCCCTGCCGGCTGGCGAGCGGGACGCAGTAGTCTGAGCGGGCCAGGGTGGGGTCCTCGCGCCAGGCGTAGCCCAGGTACTCGCAGCTCCGGCAGCGCGTGTCCACGTGGAACGAGAGGCTGCGCCACGGTGTCCGCAGCACGGCCGGCAGCTCGTCGCGGAAGAAGCGCCGCAGCCGGAAGGCGAACGCCTCGAACGGCACCGGCTCCAGGTCGGCGTCCAGGGCCGCGCGGAGCGCCCCGCCGTCGGGCCGCTCGCCCGCGGCCTCCGTTTCGCGTAGCAGCTTGATGAGCGCCGAGGCGTCGTGCGAGCCGGGCCATACGGCGCCCTGGGGCACGACGACGTAGCGGTCGGCCAGCCCCCGGTCGCGCAGCCAACCGGCCAGCGTCATGGCGTAGTAGGCCACCTCGGCGAAGTACGGCGGCGAGGGCTCGGCGGTGAGCTTGATGTCGATCACACGCAACTGCACGCGCGCGTCGGCGGGCGCCAGGTCGCGCACCTCGCCATCGGGCCACACCTCCTGGGGGAAACTGCGAGGCGGGCGCAGCTCGATGAGATCCGGGCGCACGGCGCCCCAGGCCAGCCCGAACGCCTCGCGGAAGTGCGCGATCCCCAGCGCGCGCTCGAACGCCGGCCCGACCGCGTACTCCGCCTCGACCAGGAACTGGCCGGCGTCGGCGCGGGCCAACGCGACTTCGAGCGGGATGGCGTCGTAAAGTATCGGCCCGCCCGGCGCGTGAGGCGTGATCCGCCCGACCAGCGCACCAGCGCCGAAGGCGCGAGCCAGATCGGCGATCTTCGCCGCGCCCCAGAGCTCCCCCTCCTTGCGGATGTACGCCAGCCCCGGGCGCGGCGGCAGCGGGTCGGGCATGCCCTCGCGCTGGCGCTCGGGACGGTACTCCGCGTTGTCGGGCGTCAGATTCAGGCGGAGCTGGCGCTGACAGCCCGTGCTGATGTACTTCGACAACGCCTCCTTGCGGAAGTACGGCATCAGCCCACCCCTCCGGCCGGCTGGCTGAGGCGCTCCTCTGCCAGCGCCGCCGCTAGCGGTCGTCCCGTGTCCGTCGGGCCATCGGCGGGCCAGAGCCCGAGCGCGGCGGCCACCAGGCAGGCGCGCGCGAAGCTCCGCGCGTCGGCCGCGCGGAACGGCACCGGCGCGCGCTGGCGCAGCCGCGCGGTCCACTGGGCGGCATGTGCCCGCGCCGCGCGCTCGGCCGTCGCCGGCAGCCATAGCGCGCCTGAGCCCGGCGCTGGCGCGCGGGCCAGCACGAACACAGCGTCCCACTTGCTGCTGCCCACGTGGGTGTGCAGGCTGCCGGGGGCGTCGCCGAGCAAGGGGAACACCTGGAGCGGGCACAGCGGCGCCGTGACCAGCGCCTGGGCCAGCGCGAGCCAGGCGGCAGCCGCCCGGTGCTGGTAGGTGAACACCAGCCGGCCGTCGGGGCGCAGCACGCGCGCCATCTCCCGGAAGCTCTGCCCCAGGCCAGCGGCGAAGGTCGCCGTGGCCCGCGCGTCGCGCCCCCGTGCCGCCAGGTTGGCGAGCAGCGCCGAGGGGCCCTGCCCATCCCGGGGGGCCAGCCCCAGCGCTTGCAGCCAGGGCAGGTAGAAGTCCGACAGTTCGGCGTAGGCGATGTTGTCGAAATACGGCGGGTCGGTGAGCACCAGGTCGACGCTGGCGTCCGGCACGCCGTCCAGCGCCCGCGCGTCGGCGTGGAGCACCAGCGGCCCGCCGTCCGGCCCGGCGGGCGCCAATGGCGGCGCCGGGCGGAAGCCACCGTTGTGCACCGGCTCGCGTGGCGCCCGCGCGAAGCCGACCGCGCGCTGCACCTGGCGCACCGCGTTGGGGAACGTCCCACGCCCGGTGCCGTCCAGCCACGGATTCACCTCCACGGGACGCGGGATGTGGCGGTAGGCGCGCAGGGCGAACAGCGGCGCCACGCGGCGCCAGCCGAAGGCGTACGACGTCAGCCGGCAGTTGGTCGTGAGGTGGTCGCTGAAGGCGAGAGCCAGCGCCTCGCGTACTGGCGCCTCCTCGGCGGCCAGCGCCTCGGCCAGCAGCGACAGGTGGAGGAGCTGGCGCGCGTTGAACAGCTCGCGGTAGCGCGTGTAGCCGTAGCGCGGCAAACGGTCGTCGGCGCGCCCCGCCACGGGGATAGCGCGCTCGGGCACGCCCGGCAGCCGTCCGTCGGCGCCCTGCCGGGCGCGCAGCGCTGCCGCGGCGGCCGCGTACACCGCCAGGTCATGCGCCGTGGCGGCCCGAAAGCGCCGCGCGGCCAGCGGCACGGCCCGCCGCGTGGTGCCCGGCGGCACCGCCAGATACTCCACCGCGAACAGCCGCCAGGCGGGCGGCGCGCCCGTGCGTGTGGCCACGTCGATCAGCCGCTCACGCGCCCCGCAGCGGGGGCAGGTGAGCCGGCCGAAGCGCACCGGCGCTGCGCGCAAGTCGGTGACGCGCCCGCAGGACGCACAGGTGAGGGCGAGCGCGTCGCGAGGCAGCGCGTGGACCGCGTGACAGGTGGGGCAAAACACCCACTGGCGGGCGCCCCGCGCCTCGTGGGCGAGCTGGTAGTGCGGGTGCGCCTCGACCGCCGCGCCGCAGCCGGCGCAGTCCACCACCTGCACCCAGAAATAGTGCAGCGCTGTCGCGGGCGCGCCCTCCTCGTCCAGCGTCTGGTAGTAGGGCGCCAGCCGCGCGCCGACCGTGGCCTGGAGACGGCGCAGGGCCGGCGCGAGGTCAGGCACCGCCGCCGCGCGTAGTTCGAAGCGGGTGATGGCGCAGGCGACCGGGTCCACGTCCACGCCGATGACCCACGCGCCAAGGCGCTGGGCCTCGACGACGGTAGTGCCCCCGCCCACGAACGGATCGAGCACGGTCTTGCCTCGCCAGCTCACACCCCCATAGTACGCCGGCCAGAACGGCATATGCGCGGGCAGTGCGGCGGCGGTGAGCAGCGCGCGGAACGCCGTGCCCAGCCGGCGCGCGAACCAGCGGTGCGCCCCGTAGATGGGGCGGGGCCGCAAGCCCTCGCGCCAGGCCAGCGCCGCCAGCTCCTCCACGGGCAGCGCGCCGCGCTCCAGCCAGGTCGCGCACGCTGGCCCCGTCCCGGTAGTGCAGCCGGCAGACGAGGCGCGAGAAGGCAGCATCGGCCGGCCTCCCTGGGCAACAGGATGGTGGCACGGGCGCGGCCGGCGGTAGGGAGTAGCTGGCGACGCTGGGCTCCACCGCGCAGCAGAAGCTGTTGTGGCGCCGGTCGGGCGCCCGCCCGTGCCTGACGGCCTCGCCTACACTGGCCCCCAGGTGCAGCCCGGTGAGGTGCCGCGCGGGCACGGCCCGCCGCGCCTGCGGGCTCCCTGGCTCGGCGGCGCGCGCGGCTCAGTCCTCGCGGCTGTAGGCGCTGAACCCGGGCCGGTACCGCTTCTCGTCGATGAACTGCCGGATGCCCTTGCTGCGCCCGCCCTCGGGGTCGGTGTGCTGGAGCGCCACGCCCTTAGCAGCCAGGTACTCCTCGGCCTGCCAGTAGTCCATGGTCCGGCAGGCTTTGTACACCTCCTTGGCCGCGCGCAGCACGTGGGGGTTCTTGTCCAGCAGCTTCTGCGCGAGCTGGACCGTCTCCTCGCGGAGCCGGTCGCGCGGCACGGCCTTGGTCACCAGCCGCATCTCGGCCGCCTTACGCCCGTCGAACGGCTCGCCGGTCATGATGTAGTACATCGCGTCGCGATAGGTCATCGCGTCGGCGAGCACGCGGCTGACGAGCCCGCCGGGGAAGATGCCCCAGTTGACCTCGCTCAGCCCGAAGATGGCGTCCTCGGCGGCGATGGCGAAATCGCAGGCGATGAGCTGGGTGAAGGCGCCGCCGAACGCGTAGCCGTTGACCATCGCGATGGTGGGCTTGGGAAAGGTGAACAGGCGGTGCCAGCGCCACTGCTGGGCGGCGCGGGAGGCGCGCGCCCGCTCGATAGGCTTGTCGTCGAGCTCGCGGAAGAACTCCTTGAGGTCCTGGCCGCCGCACCACGCCTCGCCGGCGCCGGTGAGCACCATGACCTTCGTGTCGGGGTCGGCCTCGAGCTGGTCGAGCACGTCGAGCATCTCGAAGTGCATGGTGGGGTTCATCGCGTTGCGCTTCTCGGGGCGGTTGAGGATCACCCAGGTGATGCCCTGCTCGTGCTCGAGCTTCACGGTCTGGTAGGTGCGTGTGCCCAGCGCCATGTTGCTCCTCCCCTGCCTACGGCGTGTACCAGTCCACGGGCAGCCGCGCGATGGTCGGCCGCCCGGCGTCCAGCCGCACGAGATTGATGCTGCGGGCCAGCTCGGGTGAGCCCGAATAGTAGGCGTGCACAGCGTCGCCGCCCACCCGCACGGGCCGGTTCCAGTGCCCCAGCGCGATGTAGTCGGCGTCGGCCGCCACCAGGTCGGCGTCATGGATCAGCCACGAGGGGCGCAGCCGGTCGGGGCCAGCGGCCGGCTGGTAGTGGCCGTGGGCCACGGCGACGCGCCAGCGCGCGCGGCGCGGGGGCGGCTCGCCCAGCGGCGCCATGTCGGTGTAATCCTGATGCGCGCGGCCCCACACCTCCAGCTCCCACTGGGGGAACACCACGCTCGGTGCCTCGTCGAGACCGAGCACGTGCACGTTGGGCGGCTCGGCCACCCCGCGCCGATACGGCGACTCGGCGGTCAGCGGGTCGTGGTTGCCGGGCAGGAGCACGACCTGGCAGCCGGCGTCGGCCAGCAGGCGCGCCGCCGCGTCGACCACGGCCTGCGGCAGGCGGTTGTGCTCGAACACGTCGCCCGCCAGCACCAGCAAGGCCGCCTGGGCCTGCCGTGCGGCGGCCACCACCTGGCGCAGGGGATACAGCGCGTCGCGGTCGGGCAGCCGGGCCGCGTAGGCGTCGTCGACGTGGATGTCGGAGCTGTGCGCGATGACCAGGCCGCCCACTGCCGCGTGCATCGCCAGTCCGTTGGCGCCGCGCTCGCCCATCGTTAGCCGCGTGCCCGGATCAAGTTGCGCGCCAGCCGCCAGCGCAGCACCTCGGTGGCGCCCTCGGTGATGCGCAGGCTGCGCAGTTGCCGGTACCAGTACTCCAGCGGCAGGTCCTTGCTCAGCCCCACGCCGCCGTGCACCTGGATCGCACGGTCGACCACGCGGGCAGCGTACTCCACGCCCATGATCTTGGTCATGTACGACGCATCGCGGATGTCCATGCCCTGATCGTGCATCCAGGCCGTGCGGTAGACCATCAGGCGCAGGCTCTCGATCTCCATGGCCGAGTCGGCGATCATGAACTGCACCGCCTGGCGCTCGCTGAGCGGCTGCCCGAAGGTCACGCGCTGGCGGGCGTAGTCGATCATCAGGTCCAGCGCCCGCTGCGCCACCCCCAGCGACCACGCGCCATGGCCCACCACGCGGCCCTGGGTCAGCCACTTCTGGCCCAGGGCGAAGCCCGCGCCCTCCGCGCCGATGCGGTTGGCCACCGGCACGCGCACGTGGTCGAAGGCGATCTCCCACGGTGCGTCGCCCATCATCGTCGGCCAGTTGCGCACGAGGTGGACGCCCGGCGCCTTCATGTCCACCATCAGGCAGCTAATGCCGCCCCGCGCGCGCTTCTCGGGATCGGTCAGGCAGATCACCTGGGCGTAGTCCGCCTTGTCGGCCCCGGTGATCCAGCGCTTGGTCCCGTTCAGGATGTAGTGATCGCCGTCGCGCACGGCGCGGGTGCGCATACTGGCGGGGTCGGCGCCCGCGTCCGGCTCGCTCTGCGCGAAGCAGACGCGCAGCTCGCCGCGCAGCACGGGCAGCAGGAACCGCTCGCGTTGCTCCGCGTTCCCCTCGTAGAGGATCGGGCCGACGATGGGCCCGAACAGCTCGTTGTGGCGGAACGGCAGGGCCTTGGTCTTGGCCACCTCCTCGCGGACCACGCAGCGGGCGAGCAGGCTCAGGCCCAGCCCGCCGTACTCCTTCGGCACGTCGAGCAGCCACAGGCCCAGCCGCTTGGCCTTCTCCTGTAGCGGCTTCAGGATCTCGTCGGCGATCTCCTCCTGGAGGTTGACCTGGGTCTCGATAGGGATCAGCTCCTGCTCCACGAACTTGCGGACCAGGTTCTGGAGCATCTTGACATCGCGCGGCAGCTCGAAGTCCATCGGCCTCACCCGCGAGCGGTACAGCGCCGAGCTGTACCCTGCTGTTGCGCCCGATGATTCCACGTCTGGCCGAGCGACGCAAGTCCGAATGGGACCGCGCCGTGTTGACACCCTAGCGGGCGAGTGCTATACGCACGTCATCACGGGCCGTGCGGTAACGAGGAGGTGCTCCGTGGAGTTCCATTTCTTCCACCTGATGCCCTGGCCGTATCTGCCGCCCGACTTCGACGCCCGCTACAGCTCGGCGTGGGTCACCTGCCCCAACGCGCTGTACGACCCCGAGCGAGGGCACGCCCTGTACCACCGGTACCTCGACGAGCTGGAGCTGGCCGAGCGCCTCGGCTTCGACGGCGTGTGCGTCAACGAGCACCACCAGACCGCCTACGGCCTGATGCCGGCGCCGAACGTCATCGCCGCCACCCTGGCGCGCCGCACCCAGCGCATCAAGATCGCGCTGATGGGCAACGCCATCCCCCTGCGCGACCACCCACTGCGCATCGCCGAGGAGGTGGCGATGCTCGACGTGATCACCGGCGGGCGCATCATCTCCGGCTTCGTGCGCGGCATCGGCTGCGAGTACCACTCGTTCGGCGTCAACCCGACCCACTCCCGGGAGCGGTTCGAGGAGGGCATCGACCTGATCCTGCGCGCCTGGACCGAGCCGGGGCCCTGGTCGCACTGGGGCAAGCACTACCGCGTACGCTACGTGAACCCCTGGCCGCGGCCGCTCCAGAAGCCGCACCCGCCCGTCTGGCTCCCGGGCACCGGCAGCATCGAGACGATCGAGGCCGCCGTGGCCCGCCGCTGGCCTTACGTGCGCACCTACGACACCATCGACGACATCGCGGTGATGTACGATGACCTGCGCGAGCGCGCACGCCGCCAGGGCTACGAACCGTCGCCCGCCCAGATCGGTTGGATGGTGCCGATCTACGTGGCCGACACCGATGCCCGGGCGCTGGCCGAGGCCGGCCCCCACGTCGAGTACCTGTTCCACTGGCTGAGCAAGCGCCCGGCGGAGTTCTCCCAGCCCCCGGGCTACGTGACGCCGCGCTCCACCCGGCGCGGCCTCGAGGTGGCCCGCAGCCGGAGCGTGGCCGACCTCAACGCACGGGGCATCGTGGTGTTCGGCAGCCCCGAGACCGTGCGCCAGCGGCTGGCCGAGGCGCACCGGCGCCTGGGGTACGGCAAGCTGGTCGGCCTGCTCCAGTTCGGCAGCCTGCCCCACGAGCAGACCGTGGCCAACATGACGGCGTTCGCCGAGGAGATCCTCCCGTTCGTCCGAACGCTCGACGGGACGACGGCCGGCGCCCCCGCCGCGCGGGAGGTCCCGGCATGACCGCGGCGGTGCGCGAGGAGCGCCTCACCGTGGCGGGCACCCGGCTGCGCCTGTGGTCGGCGGGCACGGGGCCGCCACTGCTGTACCTGCACGGCGCCAACGGCGCCCACTGGCTGCCCGGCCACGACCTGCTGGCGGCCCACTGCCGCGTGCTGCTGCCCGAACACCCCGGCTGGGGCGAGGACGACCTGGCGGGCGGCCTGGAGGAGCTCGACGACCTGGTGTACTTCTACCTCGACCTGCTCGACGCGCTGGACCTCGCGCGGGTCCACCTCGTCGGCCACTCGCTGGGCGGCTGGCTGGCCGCCGAGATCGCCGTCGGGCAGGCGCACCGCCTCTGGACCCTCACCCTGGTCGACGCCGCCGGCCTGTGGCTGGACGAGGCGCCGCTGCCCGACCTGTTCGCCCTCTCGCCGGCCGAGACGACACGCCTGGCCACCTTCGACCCCGCGGCCGCCGAGGCCGCCATCGCCGCAGCCGCCACCCCTGCCGCTCAGGCGGCGCAACAGCGGGCGCGCGTCGCCTTCGCCCGCGTGGCGTGGAACCCCTACCTGCACAACCCGCGGCTGCCCGCCCGCCTGCACCGGGTCCACGTGCCGACCCTGCTCCTCTGGGGCGCGGCCGACCGCGTGATCCCGCCCGCCTATGCCGACGCCTACGCCCGGCGGCTGCCCGACGCGCGGGTCGTGCGCCTGCCGGAGTGCGGGCACTCCCCACCGCGCGAGCAGCCGGCCGCGTTCGCCCGCACGGTGCTGGAGTTCCTGCGCGAGCGGGCGCCCGCAGCCGGCCAGCCCACCTGAGCGCTCGCCTGGCCATCCGCTGGCATCCGGCCGCTACAATGCCCCGATGAACGAGCAGGACGCGCGCCGGCGGTGCCCCGGACGGGCGAGCTGGTGGATCGCCGGCGTGGCGGGCGCGGGCTTCGTCGCCGTCGCGCTGATGGTGGCCGACCAGCGGCTGGTGCCCCTCGACCACGCCGTGCTGCGCGCGGTGGCGGCGCGCCGCGACTGCGAGGCGATGCGGCTGGCGGCCGCGCTGAGCATCGTCGGCGCGGGCGAGGTGTCGCTGCTGCTCACCGCCGTGGGTGGGACGCTGTGCCTCCTACGGCGGCGCCCTCCCGCGGCCGCCGCGCTGCTGCTGCTCTACTTCAGCCTCCCCGTGGAGGTGGGGCTCAAGCTCTGGCTCCCGCAGCCCCCACCGGGCCTCCTGTACCCGGTGCCCGACGTGTGCGAGTGGTACCGGCCGGCGCTCTCGGTGGCCACGCCGCACTCGTTCCCCAGCGGCTACGCCATCCGCGTGACGTACTTCGCCGCGCTGAGCGGGGCATGGCTCCTGGGCCGGCCGCTCCTCGCCCGGCGGCCCGCCCTGCGATGGGGCGCCGCCCTGGGCCTGACGGCCGCGGCGGCCGCCCTGGTGGCGAGCCGCACCGTCCTGAGCTGGCACTGGCCGTCGGACCTGGTCGGCGGCGCACTGCTGGGCACCGCGCTGGCCGCGCTCAGCTGGAGCGCGGCGCACGCCAGCCCACCGCGGTGGCGGCTCGGCGCGTGGCGCCCGCCACGACCGGCCGGCCCGCCCGGTGCGGCGCGGCGCTGAGCGGCGCCGGCACGGCGGCCGAAGCGGCCCCACCAGCGCTTGACAGCGCGCGGGCCATCCGCGATATAGTTGGCAGTCCTAACGGTTGGGGCAGCGAGCGGGAGGTGTGCATTGGGCGACTCGTCGGCGAGCCAGCAGGTGGTGGCGGGCCTCGCCCGCATCGGCGCCGTACTCAAGAGCCAGGCGTGGCAGCAGGCCGTGCCCTCGGGCCTCACCCCGACCCAGGCCCAGGTGCTCGCCCGCCTCCCCGCCCCCGGCGCCGGCCGGCGCTGGCGGCCTCCGCCGCCGGCGG
>JADGHJ010000083.1 GCA_019686175.1 Chloroflexota bacterium
GTACTCGTCACTGTCGGGGTCGGCGTGCTCACCGCCCGCGGGGTGCCCGTCGCGGTCGGCGGGGGCGGGGGCGCGGGCACCAACACCAGCGGCGGCAGCAGCGGTGGCGGTAGCACCGGCGGCGGGTATCACGGGACCACGGCCGACGGCGGCGGGAGTGGTGGCAGCCACGGCAGCGCCGTCGCGGTCGGAGTCGCCGTGGCCGTGGGGGACGCCGTCGGCGTTGGCGCCGCCTCGTCGGCCCCCGTGGTCCCGTCCTGGCCCGACAGGTCGCTTGGGGGCCGAGCTGTGTCCAGCTGGGTCGGCGGCTCGCCTACCGGCGGGCTCTGCGCACGGGTGGCCAACGGCGGCGCCAGCAGCAGCAACGCCAGCAGGGCCCAGCGTCCCAGCCGATCGCCCAGCCGCCACTTCTGTCCGCGCGTCACTGGCTTCCTTCAACCGCACCGAGCCGCACGCGGCGGACCGGCGATGTTAAAGCGCAGTGTTCTAGAGGGCGCAATAACCGCTCGGCCCAGACTTTGGAGGTAACAAGCCCGTCACACCGGCTTGGTCGCCGTCGGCCGGCTCGCTACGAGGCGGCTGAGAGCCGGCTACAGCTCCTCGCCGAAGCGCGGCTCGACGCGCTTGAACACCGCGTAGCCCACGGCCAGCACGGCGAGAGCCGTGAGGTACGTCCGCAGCATGAACGCCGGGTCGGGAGCCGCTCCGCCGCCAATGATCACGAGCCGATAGGAGGTGATGAACGACGCCATCGGGTTGAGCGCGTGTACCAGCCAGCCCAGGTTGATCCCGAGCCACTCGCGGCTGAACACGGTCTCCAGGTCATATAGGATCGGCGTGGCGAAGAACCACGCGAACAGCAGCGGGTCGAGCGCCGCCTCGATATCGCGATAGAACACGTTCAGCGCCGCCAGCAGCAGCGCGATGCCCAGCACGAACGCCGTCTGGAACACGAGCAGGGACGGGAGCCACAGCAGCTGTGGCGTGAGCGGCAGTCCGGCCAGTGGCACCAGCGGCAGCACCAGCAGCAGGGCCAGCAGGAAATGCACCCCGTGGGCCAGCACCGCCGAGGCAGGCAGCAGCTCGCGCGGGAAGTACACGCGCTTCACCAGGGCCGCGTTGTGCACCACGCTGCGCACCCCGCTGGCCAGGGCGTCGGCCGTGTAGGTCCACACGAACACGCCGATGACGATGAACAGGCCGAAGTGTGGGATGCTCGTCTCCAACAGGCCCTGGAACACCGCGATCAGCACCGCGATGACCAGCAGGGGCCGCAGCAACGACCACAGGAAGCCGAGCGCGGAGCCCTGATAGCGCACCTTCAGATCGCGCACCAGCAGGTTGCGCAGCAGCTCATGGTAGCCGAGGGCCTCGCGCACCGCCCGAAGGCTCGCCGCGGGCGATCCCATCGTTTTCCCCCTGCGCAAGCTTACGGCACGCGGACGGGGAGCGTCACGCAGGTGGGCGCTGCGGCGCGCGGGTCGCTGGCGCAGACGGTCAGGTGCGCGACGCGATGGGCGGCGCCGCCCGCGGCAGCGCGTACGGAGAGTGCAGCCCGCAGGTCGTCCTGGTCCGCCACGGGTTTGCCTTCGGCGGGGGCGGGCGCCCAGTGGAACTCGAACCCGGCGGCTGCCACCTCGGGCGTCGCGAGCGCCCGTGCTACATCGGGCCGCGCCACCCCGGCGCCGCCGGCCAGCGGCTCCCCGTGCTCCGCGTGCACCGCCCACACCGCCGCTGGCCGCGCGTGCCACGCGGGCGGGCCGCCGATCGCGCCGGGCATCCACCGCTCGCGGCCGGTGACCACCGTCCAGCCGCGCAGGCGCAGATCGGCGCCGACTAGAGCGCCCGGCCGCGGCTCATCGACGGTCACGGTCAGCCGGACGCTTCCCGGACCGTAGTAGCGCGGCAGCACCACGCCGACCAGGCAGTACAGGTTGAGGCCGACCATCGCCAGCACCAGTCCCCAGGGCGCCCAGCGGCGTGCCGGGGCCGGCAGGAGCGCTTGCCAGCCGAGGGCCAATGCCAGCACCAGCGGTGGCAGCGCGGGCAGCAGATAGCGGCCGTGCGGCGGAAAGTAGCGGCCGGTGCTCATCGCGACGGTGGCCAGCAAGCAGGCGGCCACCCAGGCGAAGAGCACACAGGCAGCCAGGCGGGTGCCGCCTAGGGCGCTCCACCCGCCGCCCGCACAGCGACCGCGCGCCAGGCCCATGGCCGCCCCCGCGCACAGCATCGCTATCAGGGCATACCACCAGGCGGGCGCGAAGAGGTCCAGCCGCCCGAAGGTGGCCCAGAGGCTCGGCACCGTAAGTGCCGCCCAGCCCTGCAGGTAGGCCGCGGACAGCAGCGGCGGGGCGCTGCTGCCGGGGATCGGCACCGGCGGGGTGAGCGCGGCGAAGGCGGCGGCGCTGGTGCGCAGCGGCAGCGGCTCGCCGTACAGTCCCACGTTGCGGGCCAGCCAGGGGCCGGCGACCGCGGCAGCTCCAATCGCCGCCAGCACTAGCCGGCCGTGCACCGCCCGCCGCGTCGGCTCGTGCGCTGGGGCTGTGGTGGCGTCGCCGTGCCCGAGCTCCCAGTACGCGGCCACCACGGCCACTGTCACCGCCGCGTACGCCGTGAGCTTGGTCAGCAGGGCCAGCCCCACGACCACGCCGAACAGCAAGGCGCCGGCCGGGCGACGCACGAGCGGCCAGGTCGCTCCCACGCCCACGGCGCCGGCCAGCGCGTAGATATCGCTGTTGGCGACGGCGCCCTGGAAACTCACCTGTGGCACGGTAGCCAGCAAGGCGGCCACTGGGCCGGCCAGCGCCGGGGCGCGGGGCAGCAGCCGTCGGACGAGCGCGTAGGTGCCCGCGACGGCCGCCAGCGCGGCCAGCAGCGTGGCCACGCGCATGGCCGCCTCGGCCGGTAGCCCGAGCAGCCGGATCAGCCCCGCGCCGACCAGGTACGGCAGCGGCGGCGCCAGCGCGTGGGGCTCGATCGGGATGCCGACTTGATCCAGCCGGGTGTAGGCGTCGGCCGTGGGGCCGAACACGGGCAGCCGGCCGTGCGCGGCGATGAACTGCGCCACCTCGACGTGGCTCGGCTCGTCGGGCGCCTCGCCGTACGGCACCGCCGAGGCCCACAGCAGCCAGCCGCCGATCGTGAGGGCCAGCGCGGCGCCCAACCCAGCCCAGCGAGTGGCGGGCCCTCGAAGTGTCCTCACGGGGCGCCCGACTCCTCGGCGGAAGCGCTCCTCCACCCCGTTGCTATCCCCTCCTCCGTAGCGGAGGCGTCAAGAGCGAGGGGGGTGCTGGTGAGGGCCGCGGCGGGACGCACCGCCAGGATGCGCACGCCGTCGCGGTCGTACACCACCTGATAGTGCGGGCTAGTCAGCGCCGGCTCGATGGATGGAGCGGGCGGCCGGCCACTGTGGTAGACGTACGTGACGCCCAGCGCGCGCAGCAGCCGCGCGGTCGCCGCACTGCCGGGTGCGTCGCGCAGCGCGCGGGCCACGGCGACCATCTCCGCCACCGCGCGCGGCTCGGTGCCGCGCTCGCCAGGGTACAGCATCGGCAGGCCCGTGGTGGGTCGCCCGGCCAGTAGGGGCAGCCAGTAGCCGCCATCGATGCCCACGGCGTAGTCGGGCGCCCAGGGCACCAGCACGGTGCTGATGGCGAAGCGCGCGTCGGAGGGCACGTGGCTGCGGACCCACGCCATGGCGGCCAGGTCGGCCTCCGTGAGCAGCGTGTTGTCCGGGGTGAGCAGCGCGCGGAGCTGCCACGCGCCGAGCAGCGTGCCACCCGCCAGCAGGGTGCCTGCGGCTAGCGGCGCGGCCCGGGGCCAGCGTCGCCACGCCGCGTGCCCGAGAGTCGCCAAGCCATAGGCTGCGGCGACGGCGGCGGGAAACCACAGCGTGGCGATCACTGTAATGAGGTCCACCCGCCCCACGACTGCCACGGCCAGCGGCCACCAGTAGGGGTTGGCCAGGGCGAGCTGGACGACGCCCCATAGCGCCAGCGCTAGCACGCCCGCTGCTCGCCGCCAGGTGGCGAGCGCCAGCCCCGCGCCAGCGAGCGGGAGCACCAGCCAGTTGGCCGGCTGCCATGGGGCAGTACCCAGCCGCTCCAGGGCATAGTAGCCCGCACCGTACTCGCCCGGCTGCTCGCCCAGCCCCAGGCCCAGGGCGCCAGCCAGCCGCACCAGCCACGGCAGGAGCAGCAGCACCGTTGCCATCGCCGCTACACCGCCCCCCACGACCACGTCGCCTGGCCAAGCGGGTCGGTCGAGGCGCCACCCGGAGGCCGCCATTCGCGACGCGGCTTGTACCAGCGCCCAGACCGCGAGCAGGAGCGGCAGCATGGCCGCCATGCGATAGTGGGCGAGGAACAGTCCCGCCGTGGTCATCGCCGCGGCCGTCAGCGGGCCGACCGGCCTGCCCCGCGCGCCCCCGCTGGGTGCGGCTAGCGCGCGCAGGCCGTCCGCCCACAGCACCGCGGCCACGGGCAGCAGCAGGAGCCCTGTGGCCTGAGTGAAGCGGCCCCAGTTGACGAAGTAGGCGGGGAACACGCATAGCAGCGCGGTGAGCCAGGCGGCCAGCAGCGCCGTTCGGTCGTCGCCGACCTGTCGCCGCACCCACCACGCCACACTCGCCGCGACGGCGACATTCACCAGGTGCCCCGCCAGCGGGAGCAGCGTGCCCAGGTCGGCGCCGGTCCACCAGTGCAGCCAGGCAACCAGGCTGTGGAAGCCGAAATGGTAGGCGAACGAGGCGATCGGGGCGTAGGGGGCGTACGAGTCGGGCACGCCCCTGCGCTCGACGATCAGCCGCGCGATCAGCGCGTGGTGGTAGGTGTCGGCCCCGAGGGCGGGCAGCAGGTCGTGCGTGCTCCACAGCCGCGCGCCGAGCCCCAGCACCAGCACGCCGACGACGGCCAGCGGTAGGACGCCCACGCGTGCGCGGGCGAGGGCTCCGTGCAGCCGCGCCTCGCCCCCGGCAGCTGGCCGGCCAGCGAGGGGCCAGGGGGCCGACGACGCTACCCGCGCGGCCGCCGGCAGTCGCGGCCGTCGCCCCGTGCGCATGCCCGGTGTCGTTGCGGCGTAGCCCTCCACGCAGCGGCGCTCGCTGGCACGGACTGGTGGAGGAATGAGCAGGACCGTGGCCCCGCCGGCGAGGAGGCTGCCGAGGCCGAGCCAGGCCAGCTGCCCGTCCAGCGGGATACCCAGCGTGGTCGACCACAACGTCGCCAGCGCGATCGCCGCTGTGCTGAGCGCTGGGGCCGCGAGCAGCCGGTCTAGCGCGTCGTAGCGGGGCGCTGGCAAGAGGCGCGCCGCCAGCAGCAGGCCCGGCAGCCAGAGCAGCAGCGCCGCGACCACCACTAGAACGAGGGGGGGGCCACCACTATTGAGGGTCAGGGCCGGTGCCGCCAGCGCATCTCCACTGATCCTTGTCCCCTCCCATGTGGCAGGCTTCTGTCCGCCCTGCTCTCCCTATCCGCGGGCGGGGAGCTTGCGGCGCCCGCTCCGCCGCTCGGTCCTTGCACGGGGAGACGGGCTCGGGCGCGGATGCCGCGCCACCTCCGGGCGGCCCGCTGCGGGGCTAGTATAGGGCAAAACGGCGAGGACGGCGGGGGCTGCCCCTGCCGGGGTCGGGGGCCGCCCCTCTGGAAGCAGTGGCCCTGCCAGCCTACCCTCATCACTAGGACCACCGCCCCGTCCAGCGAGGAGACCGGCCATGGCGACTCTCCCCCGTACCCCCGTCTCGCGTCGTCGCCTGCTGCAAGGCCTTGGGGCCGCTGGCGTAGGGCTGGCCACCGCGACCTTCAGCTCGGCGGTGCGTCCTCTCGAAGCGCTGGCCAGCCCAGCACACATCCAGTTCGGGCTGGAGCCGTTCGACCGGGTGCTGACTACACTCGGGGAGAACGGCTACAGCGTGCGCGCCGCGGGCCTGGCGGTCACCGACGAGTCCAGCATCCTCATCGACGGCACCGACCGCACGCGCCGCGTCCTGTACCACTACGCCGACCGCGCGGGCCCCTTTATGGACTATCTGGGCGAGCTGGCCACGGCCCGGGCCGAGGGACGCGAGTTCTCCTACAATGGGCTGTTGCGCGCGCGCGAGGAGCTTCGTGTCTTCACCCTGCCTATCCCACAGCCGCGCTTCTACGGGCTGCCCCGCGTCTGGCAGGTGGACGAGCGCTTCGGCTTCGCCGTGCTGCCGGACTGGGCCGTCGGGCCCTGGCGGGGCCGACCCTGGCCGCTGGCCGGCGACTTCTGGGGCCTGGTGTACGTCCTTGACCCGCAGCGCACCCCCTGGGTGTGGCTCATCGCCTCGACGGCGGAGTACCGTGCGGTCAGCCCTTACGGCCATGGCTTCGCGGTCCGCAACGAGGTGGTGGTGCAGCGCGCTGGGCCGCCCCAGTGGCTCGAGTATCGGGCGGAGCGGGCGATTCTGGCCGTGCCACTGCGGCGCGCCGACCGCGACTACTTCCGCTATCCGACCTGGCTGTAGCTGATGGGGCCCGCGTCCGGCAGCGCACCGGGCGTGGGTTCGCGTGCGAGAGCGGTAGGCGCCGCCCCTGGCGGTTACCGGCTCGACCCGCTGCGGTGCTCCTGGGCCTCTAGCTCTCGGAGCCGGGCTGCGATCTCTTCGCGGCGCGGCTTCATTGTGAGGGTGCGCGGGAAGTCGGGGTCGGGCCAGATAGTGGTGCCGCGCACGCGCTGGTAGAGCGCCAGCTTGCGGTTCACGCGCTTGACCGCCGCTAGCGCCTCGTTGGGCGCCTCGGTGAGCAGCACGGCGTGCACCTCGACGTCTCCATCGGGGCGCGGCAGACCGAGCACCACCGCGTCCTTCACGCCCGGCTCCTGCAGCAGCAGCGTCTCGATGTCCTCGGGATAGACGTTCTCGCCGCTGGGCAGCACGATCAGGTTCTTCTTGCGACCGATGAGGTACAGCTCGCCGTGCGCGTCCAGGCGCCCCAGGTCGCCGGTGCAGTACCAGCCGTCGCGGAAGGCCGCGGCCGTGGCCGCGGGGTCCTCCCAGTAGCCCGGGGTAACGTTGCTGCCCCGCACCAGGATCTCGTGGTCCTCGGCGATCCGCACCGCGTTGCACGACAAGGGGCGGCCGACGGAGTACGGGTTGCGCCGCTGGAGCGAGTTCGCGCTGATCGCGGGGGCGGCCTCGGTGGTGCCGTAGGCGTTGATCACCTTGACGCCCAGGTTCTCCCACTTCCGCCAGAGTTGGGGGTCCAGATAGGCGCCGCCGCTGGCGAACCACTCCAGGCGGCCGCCCAGGCGCTCATGGACCTGGCGGAACAGGCGGCGGCGGGCTGCCAGCGGCAGGTACGGGGCCAGGCGATGCAGCCAGCGCCAGACGCGCTCGCGGCCGCTGCGCCGCACCTCGCGCTCGATGGCGTGCATGAACAACTGAAGCACCTGCGGCACGACCAGCATGCAGGTGATGCGCTCGGCGCCCAGCGCCTCGAAGATGGTGTCGGGCCGCAGGGTGCCGATGTACACCACCGAGGCCCCGCCGCTGAGCAGCGTGTTGAGCCCCACGGTCTGCTCGAACATGTGGCTCAGGGGCAGGATCGACAGCAGGCGGTAGCGCGGCACGCTCTCCACCACCTCGAGGATGGCGCGCACGTTGCTCACGATGTTGCGGTGCGTGAGCATGACCCCCTTGGGAGCGCCCGTGGTGCCGGAGGTGAACACTACCACCGCCAGGTCGTCGGGGGCCGCGGCCGGGCGTGGGGTGGGCAGCGTCGGGTCGAGCGGCGGCAGCTCGCCGAAGCGCACGGCGGCCGCCTCGGCGGCCGGCTGCTGAGTGGGGCCCACGATCTGGAGCTTGGGCCGCGTCTTGGCGACCACCCGCGCCACGAAATCGGGCGCGCTGCGGAAGTCGAGCGGTACGACGACGGCCCCCAGCAGCAGGCAGCCGTAGTAGGCGCCCACCCACGCCGGCTCGCTGGCGCCCCACAGGATCACCCGGTCGCCGTGCCCGATACCTTGCCCCGCTAGCCAGCGCGCCACGCCCGCCGCGTAGGCCACCAGCTCGTCGTAGGTCCAGGTGAAGCCGCGCCGCGGATCGCGCAGCGTGACCGCGGGCAGCGAGCCGAAGCGCTCCCGCGCGCGCAGGATGATCTCGGGCACGGTCTGGATACTGGGGTCGAGCGCCATCGTTGCCCTCCCGGCCTCACCTTGCTGGTGCCAGCCTCGGCCTCGCTTCCCGGGGCGGATCGCTACGGTCGACGCACAGTCGGCGTGCGCGGCGCGATCCTCGGGCTGCATGGTGCCAGGTTGGCGCCGTGGGCACAACCGTAAGCGTCTAGGCTTGGCGTCCGTGCTGCTAGAGTGTGAGCAGAGCTGGTTCCGCCGCGGTACCACGGCACGCCGTGGTCGGGGAAGATGAGGAAGCCATGCGCCTGGTGGACCTGACTCAGCCCCTGCGCGACGGGCTGCCCGTGTACCCGGGCGATCCCCAGGTGGCGGTGACGCCCGTCGCTAGCGTCGCGACCCATGGCTACGCTGTCGCCCGTCTCGCGCTGAGCGATCAGGCGGGCACGCACGTCGAGACGCAAGCGCACTTCCTGGCCGGCGGCCGCACGCTCGACGCTGAGCCGCTGACGCGCTTCATCGGCCCGGCCAGCGTAGTCGACGTGCCGTGCCGCCTGGTCACGCCCGCCGACCTGGCGCCCTACGCCGCGCAGATCGCCACCCGGCCCTTTCTGCTGCTCCGCTCCGGCTACAGCGACCGCGTGGCGGCGATCGATCCGGCCGATCCTGCACGGCCGCGGCTGGGGCTGGAGGTGCTGGGCTGGCTCGTGGAGCGCGGCGTGCGGTTGCTAGGCATCGACTGCTTCGATTTCGATGCCGAACCGGACTACGCGGGCCACCGGTACTTACTGGCGCGGGACGTGCTGGTCGTCGAAGGGCTGGTAAACCTCGGAGCCCTCCCGGCGAGCTGTATGCTGTACGTCGTGCCGCTCCTGGTGGTGGGTACGGGCGGTGCACCCTGCCGCGCCTTCGCGGTGCTCGACGACTAGCGTCCCGATGAACGAGCGGCTCCTAGGCAGTGGGGATCTGGACCTCGCCGGCGGCGACGGCGGCCCAGAACGCGCGCCAGGTGCCGTCCGGGTGCGCGCGTTTCCACTCCAGGAACAGTTGCGAGAGGACCTCGATCGTCTCGGGCGTCTCGTCGGCCGGCGATAGGTCCGTCGGCGGCTCTTGGGGCATCACTCCCTCTCGTCAAATTTATGTAGAGACGTGGAGCCGTGGCCCTGATTCCCAGGGCGCGGCCCGGGCCGCAGCCGCGTCACGGCCGGGGCGCGGCGCTGCCCAGTTCGCGCACCAGCCGTAGGTCCACTAGGTCGTCGACGGTCAGGCCGGCCCGGCTCTGCTGCTCCTCTAGCGCCTCCTTCAGGATCACCGCCAGGCCGCGCGGCTCCAGGTCGTCCGAGAAGGCGCCGCGCCAGTACGCCCAGGTTGCTTGCAGCAGCTCGGGGTCGTCCACCTGCAGGTGCGCGGCCAGCACACGCGTAGCCAGTGCCTGGTCGGCCTTGAACTGTCGCACGGCTTCGGCGGTGGCGCGTAGCACGGCGCGGACAGCGTCCGGCTGCGTGGCGACCACGGCACGCGGCGCGGCGAGTACCGAATGGCTGTAGGCGAGGGGGAGCTGCGCCGTGTCGTACAGCACACGTAGGCCCTCGCGGCGGGCGACGGTCTGGAACGGCGGGCTCACGAGGGTGGCGGCGATGAGCCCGCTGCGCAGCCCGGCGATGCGCTCGCCCTGCGCGCCGAGCTGCAAGAGGTTCACGTCGCGGTCGGGGTCCAGCCCCTCGTGCTCCAGCAGGTAGCGCACGACGAAGCCAGTGGCGCCCGCGATGCGATTCACCGCGATGGTCTGCCCGCGCAGGTCCTGGATGCTCTGGATGTCCCCGCGCGCGACCAGTTCGTAGGGCATGCGGTCGAGATAGCCGCCGACGATCACCACGTCCGCGCCGGCCACGATGCCCCCGACGATACTGGGGCCCGCCGTGTACGCGAGCTGGGCCTCGCCGCTGGCCAGCGCCGCCAGCGTGATCGGCCCGTTGCCGATGTCGCGGATGTCTACTTCCAGCCCCTCGCGCTGGAACAGGCCCGCGTCCTGGGCCACCCACAGCGGCGCCCACACGGCCGAGAGCGCCGAGTGGCCGATGGTCAGGCGGGTGGGGGGCGGCGTGGCCTCGGCTGCGGTCTGCGCCGCACTCCTCGCCGCCTCAGGCACGGCCCCAGCGGCCGGCGCGCTGCTAGGGCGGCAGCCCACCAGCGCGGTGAGCACCACGATCAGGAGCGCCAGGGGAGCGGGCGGCATCCGCCAACGCGCCCCCGACAGCGCTCGGGTAGGGCGCGCGTGTGGGCCGCGCGGCGCGGCGTGGCATGTAGGTGTTCCCACGGGACTATCCCGCGCGCACGTCGATCAGCACGCCGTCGAGGTCGGCCAGGTGAAACTCGCCCAGGCGGCAGGCGCGGCAGAGCTGCAGGCGCGCCTCGCCCTCGGGCCCGCAGCCGAGCGCCTTCGGCGTGAGGGCCGGGTTGCGCCGGATGAGCTTCTCGAGGTCCGCCTGGAGCTGCTCGACACTCTCCACCACGAACCCCATGTGATCCAGCGCGGGCCGCTCGATGTTCATGCCCAGGAAATCCTTGATGCGCCAGGGCGCGATGACGAGCGTGATCTGTCCGTCGCTGAGGTAGTGACACGGATCGTCCGCGGCACGGGGCAGCTCGGATAGCTCGAAGACGTCGCGGTAAAACCGCGCCAGCCTGGGCGGGTCGAGCGCCCGCAGGGTGAAGTGGTGGATACGGCGCGGATGGGGCGGCCGCTCCAGCGCGCCCTCGCCGTAGATATCCTTCCGGTTGGCGTCGCCCACCTCGGAGATGTCGAAGATATTGCCGGCCGGGTCGTGCATGGTGATGGCGGCAAACGGGCGGATGATCGGCCGCTGTACCCAGTCGACCGTGGGGTACGCCTCGCGCACGCGCGCGTAGAGGGTCTGGATGTCGTCGACTTCGAAGCCGAAGTGATCGAGGCCGCTCTGGTTGCCCACCCGTCGGGGGTTGATGTTCAGACCGAGGTAGCCGTCGGACAGCGAGCACGCCGCCTCGGGGCGGTAGTGCTCGGTCGAGGCTCGCAGGCCGAACAGCGCCTCATAGAACTTGCCTTCGAGCGCGTAGTTGTCGCTGGTGATCGCTAGATGCTTGATCTTGGCCTGCACGCTACACCTCCGGGATGCCGCCGCGCGTGCGCTAGTAACCCCCCGCTATCCTCGCACCGCCCGCCGTCCCGGCCACGGCCCCTCCAGCGTTGTACCCAGACCGCGCTCGGCTCTGGCATCGCGACGCTCAAATGCGCGACCGTACTCGCTGGTATAGCGTCAGCCTACCAAGGTGTCAAGACGAGACGGTCAGTTCCCCGTCAGTTTCACGCGGCTCTGCAGAGTTGGGCGACTGGCCGCTCCGGCGCTCGCCCGGCGGCATCGCGGCCCGCCCGCGCGGATCGACCCGGAAGCGGTACGCCTGTGGGGACTGGCATGCGAATGAGCTCGCCAGCTAGGGTGGTGGGTGTAGCTTGATCTGTCTGGGATAGTGGGCTTGCAGCACAATACGGGTACTAGCCACAATCCGCGGCCGGTGTGAGGCCGCCCTGGCTTGCCGCGCATCTCCGAAGGCCGCTAGCGGGGCCGGCGCCGCAGCGATACTCTAGGGCGAGGAGCAGAGGGTGGGCGAGCTGACCACCGACGACGTGCTGCGTATCCTGGAACTGATCGACAAGAGCCAGTTCGACTACTTCCAGCTCACTCTAGGCGATCTCCATCTCACCGTGAGCAAGCACGGGCCCCCGCCGGCCGCGGCGCCTGCTCTGCCACCGCCGCATCCGCTGCCGGCCGCAAGCGGGACGGGGCTTCCTCACGTCCCGGGGACGCGGCCCGAGACACTACCGCCCAAGGCGGAGGAGCCGCCGATCGAAGTCGCCCCGCTCTCGGCGCGCAGGCCACCCCCGCCTGAGCCGACCGCGGAGCTAGTCACGGTGACGGCGCCGATGATCGGCACTTTCTACCGGGCGCCCGCGCCCGACGCGCCGCCGTTCGTCGAGGTGGGCACGGCAGTCGAGCCCGACACCACCGTGGGGCTCATCGAGGCCATGAAAGTGTTCACCAGTGTCAGCGCCGGTACGGCCGGGGTGGTCGTTGAGATCCTGGCGGACAGCGGGCAGTTCGTCGAATACGGCCAGCCACTGCTACGCATCCGTCCCACGACGGGCAGGCGGGAGGGTGCCTGATGGCCCTGCGGCGCGTGCTGGTGGCCAACCGTGGTGAGATCGCCGTGCGGGTCATCCGGGCCTGCCACGCCTTGGGGATCGAGGCCGTGGCCGTGGTGTCGACTGCCGACCGCGACAGCCTGCCGGCCCGGCTGGCCGACCGCGCGGTGTGCATCGGCCCGCCGGCCCCGGCCGCCAGCTACCTGAACGTGCGCGCGCTGATCGCCGCCGCGCAGGGCACTGGCGCCGACGCGCTGCACCCGGGCTACGGCTTCCTGGCCGAATCGCCCGAGCTGGCCGAGGCCTGCGCGACGTACGGCATCATCTTCGTCGGGCCGAGCCCGCGCTGCCTGCGCGAGATGGGCAACAAGCTGGCGGCGCGGGCCCTGGCTGAGCGCCTGGCGATCCCCATTGTGCCCGGCTCGGTGCGCGCAGCCACGCTCGAGGAGGCGCGCGAGGCCGCGGCGGCGCTCGGCTTCCCGCTGCTGCTCAAGGCGGCCGCGGGTGGGGGCGGCCGCGGGATCAAGATCGTCCCCGACGCTGCCGCGCTGCCGGCCCTGTTCGAGCTGGCCGCGGCCGAGGCCCGCGCGGCGTTCGGCGACGGCACGCTGTACTTGGAGCGCTACGTGGCCAACGCGCGGCACGTCGAGGTGCAGGTGCTCGGCGACCGCTTCGGCCGCGTGATCGCGCTGGGGGAGCGCGATTGCTCGCTGCAGCGGCGCTACCAGAAGCTGGTCGAGGAGGCGCCTGCTCCGGGCCTGGCGCCGGCCGCGCGCGCGGGGCTGGCTGAAGCGGCGGTGCGGCTCGCCAGCGCCCTGGCCTACGAGAGCGCGGGCACCGTTGAGTTCCTGGTCGACCTGGACTCCGGCGCGTTCTACTTCCTGGAGATGAACACGCGTATCCAGGTCGAGCACCCGGTGACGGAGATGGTCTGGGGCGTGGACCTCGTGCAGTGGCAGCTACGCGTCGCGGGTGGCGAGTCCCTGGCTCCCGATCTGACCGCGGCGCACCCCAGCGGCCACGCCATCGAGTGCCGTATCAATGCCGAGTCGCCCGCACACGGCTTCCGCCCCTCGCCCGGCAACATCACACGCTGGGAGCCGCCTCGTGGGCCGGGCATTCGCGTGGACACACACTGCTACGCGGGCTACACGGTGCCACCGTACTACGACTCGCTGCTGGCGAAGCTGATCGCGCACGGCGCCGATCGTCCGCAGGCGGTCGCGCGGCTGCGCGCGGCGCTGGACCAGTTCGTGGTGGAGGGGATCGACACAACCATTCCGTTCCTGCGCGCGCTGCTGGCCGATCCGGCGTACGCGGCGGGGCAGTTCAACACCCGCTGGCTGGAGGAGCGGCACCTGGCGCGGACGGCGGCCGTTACCTGACGCCGGGCGTGGGCCAGCGGCCCGCCTTCGTGGGATGGTGGAGTGAAGGGTTCGCGCGCGGCCTGCGGGTGGGACGAGGGGAGACGAGGATGCAGCCCAACACCGACCGCGAGGTGCGCTTCGTGGACACCACGATCCGCGACGGGCATCTCTGCCTGTGGGCCAACAGCATGCGCACCGGCATGATGCTGGCGATCGCCGACGACCTCGACCGCGCGGGCTTCGAGGCCATCGAGTGCATGTACACGCACCCGAAGAAGGCCGTGCGCGAGCTGCGCGAGGACCCCTGGGAGCGCATCCGCCTGCTGCGCGCGCGCATCACGGCCACGCCCCTGCGCACCATCATGGGCCGCTTCCCGCAGTTCGAGCTGGCGCCGCCGCTGCTGCTCGAGCTGCGCACTCGCTGCGAGGCGGCGGCCGGCATTCGCCAGGCGCGCATCTCCGACGAGTGGAACCAGGTCACGGGGTGGGCCTGGAAGGTGCGGCTGTGCCGCGCGGTCGGGCTCGACCCCGTGGTGAACCTGATCTTCTCCGAGTCGCCCAAGCACACCGACGCCTACTACGCCGAGCGCGCGCGCCAGCTCGCGCAGCTCGACGTGTACCGCGTGTGTCTGAAGGATCCGGGCGGCCTGCTGACCCCCGAGCGGCTGCGCACGCTGCTGCCGGCGATTCTGGCCAATGTGGGTGGCACGCCCGTGGAGCTGCACTCCCACTGCACCACGGGGCTGGGGCCGCTCAATGCGCTCGAGGCGGTGAAGCTCGGGGTGCGCACCATCAATGTAGGGATTCCCCCCCTGGCCAACGGCGCGGCGCTGCCGAGCGTGTTCAACGTCGCGCACAACCTCCGCCTGCTGGGCTACCAGCCGGTGTTCGACGAGACGGCGGCGCGCGCGGCGAGCGAGCGGCTGGAGCGCATCCGCCAGCACGAGGGGCTGCCCCGCGGCGTGCCAGCGGAGTACGACGGCGCCTGGTATCGCCACCAGGTGCCGGGCGGGATGATCTCGAACATCCGCCACCAGCTCCGCCTCGTGGGCTTGGAGGACAAGGTTGCGGCGACGTTGGAAGAGTGCGCGCGGGTGCGCGAGGAGTGGGGCTGGCCGATCATGGTCACCCCGCTGGCGCAGTTTGTGGGCAGCCAGGCGGCGGTGAACGTGATCGTCGGCGAGCGCTACCGCGAGGTGACCGACCAAACGATCCTGTACGCGCTGGGGCACTGGGGCGGGCAGGAGGCCATCGAGGGAATGGACCCGAACGTGCGCGATCGCATCCTGGCGCGGCCCCGCGCGCGCGAGCTAGCGGCGTGGCAGCCGCCCGAGCTGACCTACGCGGAGCTACGGGCGCGCTATGGCGGCCCGGGCGTGAGCGACGAGGAGCTGCTGCTGCGCTACGAGGTGGGGGAAGAGGCCGTCGCCGCCTTGCGCGCGGCCGGCCCGCCGCGCCGCTACGAGCACCTCAGCGCCGCGCAGCCGCTGGTGACGCTGATCGCCGAGCTGGCGCGCCGCAGCGACCGCCGCTACATCCACCTCCGCAAGGGCGCCCTGTCCGTCACCCTGCTCCGCCGCGATGCGTAGGCTTCTGTGCAGGAGGACGCTTCCGTCGAGCTGGAGCCCGGCAGCAGGGTCCAGTTGATCGGATCAAGCGATCATTGGTGGGTTGGCGCACCTGGAGGCGGCGTATCTACGCGTGCAAGCAGCGTTGCAGCGCGTCCACTGCATCGGGCAGCTCGCGCAACGCACGCAGGCCACCATACACATAGAAATCAGGGCGCACGATCACCGCGACACAGCCACGCTCGTCGAACCAGCGCGCGTACTTGCCTTCCAGATCGTGCACGCCTCCTGCTCCTCCGGTTCGGGCGATACGGACCAGCCGGCCCCCAATGCGCTGCCAGAAGCGACGCTGACTCGCGGACAGTGCGTCTTGCGGATCGGCGTCCAGTCCGATCACAACGAAGCCGCGCCCGACGATGTCGTCGAAGAGCCCCTCTCGGTCCCCGCTGCGCACGCGTGCCTGAATGAACAGCTCGCCCGCGGCAGGTAGGCCGCAGCCGATGACGCCGGCCTGCAAGCCTGGGAACTCGAGTCGTTCCGCCGCGGCCTCCGGTCCCTGTGCCAGCCGCTTGGCCATCAGCGTGGCGTCGCGGCGCCGGGCCGCCTCCGGATCACGCATCGTCTGAATCTTGCCCAGCGCGATAGCCTTGAGGGTGATGGCTCGAACGTGAGGCTCTCGCTCGCTCATGTAGCTGTCAAGCAGCGCTTCGTCGGCTTCGCCCTTCAGCACAAGGGCTAGCTTCCACGCCAGGTTGACTGCATCGCGGATGCCTGAGCACATGCCTTGGCCCAGGAAAGGCGGCATTTGATGGGCGGCGTCGCCGACCAAGAACACGCGGCCGTCTCGCCAGCGCTCGGCGATGAGCGATTGGAAGGTGTAGCTGACGGAGCGGATCAGCTCCAGATCGTCCGGTGTCACCCAGCGACGCACTCGGCGCCAGACGTTGGCCGGCGCGACGGCTTCCTCAACGGTCTCGCCCGGTAAGATCATGAAGGAAAAGCGTCGATGTGCTGGGCCCAGCTGGATCATTACTCCTGGCTGGGCTGGGTCACATAGCTGCCGGGCAAGAGGTAGATCGACAGGACGCTTGACCTTGAAGTCACACACCAGCCAGCGCTCGCGAAACCCGAGATCCTTACACTCGATGCCACAGGCCTGGCGGACGAAGCTGTTGCCCCCATCACATCCCAGTAAGTACCGTCCGCTCACCCGCTTCCGGTTACCAGTCGGGCGAAGTGTGACCCTCTCGACCTGCTCAACGGTCAATTCGACGTGGTCA
>JADGHJ010000084.1 GCA_019686175.1 Chloroflexota bacterium
GACGCGGGGGGAGGGGAGGTATTGGGCGCGCCGGCCGTCTGGCGCTCCGTGGGGCTACAGCTCGCCAAGACTGTCGTCGCGCCAACGACGAGGCCCAGGACGAGCCGAGATAAGCGGTGCATGGGAAGACCTCCTGTCACCTGCAATGAAACAAGCGCGCTGAACGCGCGTCAATGCTGTCGGGCGGCCGCGGAGTTAACGGCCAGTAAACCGCCGCGCATCACCCCGGAGTATACCGAGTACCCTGCTAGGACGCGGTCCGACTGGAAGGGGGGCCTAGGAGGCTGCATCGCGATGAGGAGGCTGTCGAGGCTACGGGGGATCGACCTGGAGGAGCAGCACCACGTCGGGATCGCCAGGGTTCTTGGGGACCGGCGGCGTGAACTGCTGGAGGGCGCCGCTGGCAAACCGACCGAGCGTGGTGTAGGTGCCGTCGGTGGGATCGAACCAGCGCGCGGTTACCGGTCCGTGTAGCTGGCTAAGGTCCACGGTGAAGGTGCGCGGTGTCGGCACATAGACGACCGCCAAACTGCCGTCGCTAGTCCGCGCACCGACCATGCGGCCGCCGTTGGCGAGATGCTCGTCGGGGTACCGCGGCAGGAGCATATTGGCAGTATCGGGCTCTAGCGTCCACCAGGCGAGCGCCGTGAAGAAGTCGCGGACGTGGCGCAACTGGGCGGTGCCCGGGCGGTCGAGCTGGGTTGGCCACGGCGCTGGCTCGCGCTGGGCGGCGATCATCACGGCCACCTGTCCGTAGGTGTGGTAGGCGCCGGCGAGGTAGGAGGTGTAAGCTTGCCAGCGCACGAGGTGTGGTGTGATGTGTCCCGAGGGGTAGTCGCCATCCTCGTAGGCCCCTTCGCCCAGGCCAGAGGGCTTGGGGGGCACCAGTAACCAGTCTTCCTGGGCGAGGTGTCGGTAGATGTTGTGGTAGTCGTGCCAGGTCTGGACCATGTGGAAGTCGAGCCACGGCTCGCCGGGCCAGAAGCGGCTCGAGCTGCCCACGGCGCGGGGGTGGAACGTCAGCAGGTGCTGGTGCGCGGTGCCCTCGCGGAGGCCGGCGGCTAGCTCGCGGAACGTGGCTTCGTGGCCCGCCGGCTCGATGTCCATGCCGACCATCCACACCAGGTTCGGCTCATCACGAAAGCGGCTGCCGAGATACTGCCCAAACGCCCGCGCATTACTGGAGTTGACGAGGCCGTCATAGACGACGTTCTCCCAGAACGTGCCCATTGCGACCACGAGGCCGCGCGTGGTGGCCTTGCGGACCAGGTGGACCAGCCGGTCGAAGTACGCGGCGTTGGGCCGTGTCGGATCCTGGTCGTAGAACGGGCTCTGCCCCTCGGTATTGCGGTCGTGCGGGTAGGTGGAGACGATCTGGATGACCGTGAACCCGTGTTGCAGCCGGTTGTCGAGGTACAGATCGGCGTCGGCGTCGGTGTAGGCGATCGGGTAGAGCCAGCTCGTGTCCCCGAGCCAGAAGAACGGGCGCGCGTCCTGGTCGACGAAATAGCGCCCGTTGGCGCTCACTCGCAGCGGGAACCGATAGCTGGTGGACTCCTGGGGCGCAGATCGGGCCTCCGTCGGGCCCTCGCGCGACCGGGCGACGCATCCGAGCGCCAGCGCTGCTAGCAGCGCCAGGCTCGCTGCGATCCGTAGCGGCCGCCTCGACGCGCGCATGCCTCAGTCCTCACGGCGGGCGCGCTCCTATACGCGCCAGTATACGACCACGACCGGCCTGATCCGACGGGACCTGCCGCTAGCGCGCGGCCGCGGGCTGGGGCGAGGCTCTGGTCGCAGGCTCGGCCGGCAGGTCCCTGCCGCGCGTCTCAGCCCCCGCGCTTGGTGATGCGCACGCGCCAGACCTCGGGGCCCTGCTCGAGATACTCCCAGCCCACCATGTCGGGGTACTCGGCCAGGAACTGATAGTAGAGCGGCTTCGGGTCGTGGTCGTTCACCAGTTCCATGGCGTCGCCCGGCGCGAGCTGGTCGAAGCAGTCGAAGATCATCGGGTGTCGCTCGCGCGGCGAGACATCGCGCACATCCAGGGTCTGCATCGGATGCTGCTCCTTAGCCTAGGTTTTCGGGTGGGCGAGCTGTCCCGCCCAGTCCTTTGCGGTTACCGTGCCGCGGGCCCCGGCGGGGCGGACATCCTGCCGGCCAGTGGCTGGAACGGTCGCCAGTGCGCGCCAGTGCGGACGGCGTTGACCAGGAAGGCGGCGAGCCCGACGCTCAGCAGTCCTCCCGCCATGGAGGCGAGTGGGGAGACCTGCGTCAGCGCGGCCAGCGCGCCGAGGGCCACCCCGCTCACCCAGCACGCCCAGCCGAGGAGCGCGGTGCGCCGGCCGTAGAGATCTTCGAGCCTGGGCACCGGCTGGCGGCCGGCTAGCGGCGCGTAGCGGTGCAGCCAGGTGAGGAACGGGCCAATCTTGTACAGGAAGCCCTGGATAGCCGTCTCCGCCCACCCCACGATCGCCAGCCAGCCCGCGGTCATCCATACGGGATCGGCGGGTGGGCGCGCGGTCGCCAGCCCGACCACCACCAGCCCGCTGGCCAGCAGCCCCGCCGTGCAGGCTGCCAGCGCGAAGGGGATGTGGACATCGAACGAACGCCGTCGCCGCAGTCGGTACAGACGCAGGAGCTGGAGGCCGAACAGGAGCTGGCCGGCACACAGTGCCCCGGCGCCGATCAGGTTAGCCGGGCTCCCCAGCCGACCGAGCAGGCTGGCCGCGAGCAGCCACGCCCCGCCGGCCGTAAGCGCCAGCTCGGCCCCAGCCCAACCTGGACGCAGCTGGTCCTCGCTGAGGGTGAACATACCGACGAGGCGATAGGCCACGCCCGTGATCAGCGGCGTCACCCACCCGGCGACCATCAGCACCGCGTGGGTGGCGAGCACCGGCAAGGTGCTCGCGCCCAGGAGGCCCCGGTACTTGCTGTGCGCGAGCAGGGTGCCCAGCCCTGCGGCGAGCACCAGCCCGGCCAGCGCGACGGCCAGGTGCCAGAAGATCACGTCGCGCTCCGCGGCTCGCCAGAACGCGCCCAGCAGGACGCCGGCGTAGAGCAGGATCGCCACCGCGAGCAGGCTCCCGCCCAACCCCAGTAGCGCCGGCAGGCCGCCGCTGAGCCCCGCGAGGAGGGCCAGCACGCCCGGCAGGTACAGCCACCACGAGAGCCGCGCCACCCGGGCCGAGGGGAGCGCAGTTTGGAGCACGACGGGCACGAGCTGGTAGCTGGCTCCGAAGACCGTCGCCGCGATGATCCCCAGCGTGTTGACGTGGACGAACGTCAGCAGGTGCGGGTCGTAGAAGCTCCCGAGCAGCAGGGGCAGATGCCAGGGGGCCGTGACGCCCAGCACGGCGAACCCGCCCAGCGCCACCAGCAGGAACCGCAGCGGCAGGTCGAGCGGCGGGGCGTGCTCGGTCGCCAGCCCGCGTGCCGCCCGTGGACGTGGAGGGCGGGCCATCGTGCTGGTCATCGGCGGGCCTCCCCCACGGGTGGCTTGTGAATCCAGATCTCGACGCCCCCGCCCTCCCGGTCGCGGGTCTCATGGCGGTAGCCCAGAGCGTCGAGCTGCGGATAGAGGTAGACGGGCCGGCGCACGTGGTGCACCAGCAGCGTCTGCCCGGGTGCCAGGGCCTCCAGCGCCCCGAGGATCCGCACCATTGGCTCGGGCGGCACCAGGTCGCTGACATCGATGGTGACTACTGCCGCGGGCGCCTGCTGGGCGGGAGCTACTGGCACGGGAGCACTGGCGCCAGCTTCCGGCATGGCCGGGGCTCGGCCCGGCGCTGCGACCCGCACGAACCGCACCTCCCAGTCGTCGGGCGCGAGCTGACGGGTCTGGTGGCGGAATCCCCGCTGGCCCAGTACGTCGTACAGCGGGAGCGGCTCGAAGCTGTTGCGCAGCAGCAGCGCCTCGCCCACACCCACGCGCGCCGCGGCGGCCATGATCGCACCGAAGGGTTCCTCTCCGCGGTCCAATAGTGGCCGCGCGTCCACAGTCGCCACGATTGGCGCGTCGGCGAACGCCGCGGGAGGTAGCTCGGCCGCCGCGCCGGCCGGGCCCGAGGCGTCAGCCTCGAGTGGAGCTGTATTGCCCCCCACTGCCGCGTTGAGCTGGCGCACCAGCGCCGCCGGCTCCAGCCCCGCGAGCTGGGCCGCCTGGGCAACGGTCACCAATCGGCTCTGGACGCGGCGCAAGAGCGGGTTGCGCAGCTTGCTGAACGCCGGGCTGAGCGCGATCAGCGTCTCCAGCAGCTCCGGGTAGCGCGCCAGCACTTCGTGGATCGTCCAGCTCGCCAGGATCGGCTCCTGGTCCATCTTCGATCGCGTCATAGTCCCGCCTCCGACAACCCTGTGCCATCGACGCTCCGCCCCGCTCACTCCCAGCCCAGTTCGGCCCGCCCCGCAGGGCTGATGCGCTCGGGGGTCCACGGCGGCTCCCACACCAGATCCACCCGCACCGCCTCGACTCCGGGCACGAACAGCCGGACCGCCTCTTCGACGGCGCCGGCCAGGCTGTCGTGCAGCGGACACCCCGGCGTGGTGAGTGTCATGGTGACGGTGACCGCGGCCCCCTCGATGTCGATCCCATAGATCAGGCCGAGATCGACGACGTTCACGCCCAGCTCCGGGTCGAGGACCTGGTGGAGGGCCTGCCGCACGCGCTCCTCGGTGACCAGAAACGTCTGCATACCGTGTCCCCCTTGCGGGCGACAGGCGGGACCACTCGGCCCGCGGGCCGAGGTGGTGGCCGTCCCTGCCAGTAGGATGCGCGCTTCGGGGGCAGACGTCTTTGCGCCAGCGCAAACACGTGGCCTGTGCAGAGTGGGGCGTGCCTCGGGCCCGGCGGCGCGCGAGGCTGCTGCTAGCGCTGCGGGAGTGTCCCCTCGGTCGGCGCGGGCGCCTCCGCGATGGCCCGTAGGCTCGCAGGCTGCCGGATCACCACTCGCTCGCGCCCGGCGGCGATGATCCCCGCCTGGTCCCAGGCGCTCAGCGTGCGGCTGGCCGTGCTGAGCGTGGTGCCGGCTAGCTCCGCGAGGTCCTGGCGGGTCAAGGGCAGCGTAATCGCGATTCCCGCCGGCGTCTCGGCACCGGTCTTCTCCGCCAGTCGCAGCAGCGCGCGGGCCAGGCGGCGCTCGACGCGCTCCGTCTGTAGCTCGCGGATGCGCGCCTCGGCCTCGCGCAATCGGGTGCCAAGCTCCTGCACGACGGCACGGGCGAAGGCCGGGCACGTGCCCAGGAGGTCCTGGAAGGTCTGCGCGGGTAGCTGGAGGACTACCCCGGGCTCAATGGCTACCGCAGTAGCGGGGTAGATCGGCTCGCCCCAACCCCCGGCGCCGCCGAAGATCTCACCCGGCCCGATGAGCCGCAGGATGACCTCCCGCCCGTCGTCGGTCTCGCGCACGACCTTGATCCGCCCGCTGGCCAGCAGATTCAGCGCCTCGGCCGGCTCCCCTTCGAGGAAGACGATCGCGCCACGCGCGACGGCCTTCGGGCGGAACTGCCGCGCGACCTCGTACAGGACGGGAGCGGGTAGCTCGCGGAACAGGCGCACGGTGGCGAGGAAGGCCGCCCGCCGCTCGGCGCTCCAGCGAGAGGGCGTTTCCGCCGAGTGTGAGGAGGGCCCGGGCTGGCTCACCACCCATCTCCAGCTGGTTTCTGCTGGCATAGTGTACCGCGCCGCACTCGCGGCCAGACGGCGCTATAGACGCCCTCTACGCCCAGCGAGACGGGGCCGAGGGGGAGCGGCAACGCGACCCGGCGTCGGCTACCCGCGATGCAGGGTGGTGGCGCCGTGCCCGGGCCGGCCTGGAGGCCGCGCGGAGGATGCTCGCGCTACAAACTATCGGTCACTGCGGAGCACGTAGACGAGCCAGAGCGCCATGCGGGCCGCGACCAGGAGCACAAGCGCGATGACCAGCAAGTCGAGCGGCTGGTGCCGCCGACCCAGCACGGCGGCCGGCCAGCCCGCCGCGAGCACCACGAGCAGCAGCGCCATGGCGCAGTAGAACCGGGCGGTTTCCGCGTGGGGCCACGGCGCCCGGCGGCGCGAGTCGGGGGCGAGCGTGTCGGTGTCGGATTCGGGTGGGAGGAACGAGGCCCGCGCGCGCTGGCCCCAGCGGCCCAGGCCATAGGCGCCGGCGAGCAGCAGCAGCGCGTAGCCGGTCGTGGTCAGGAGCGAGAGGTCCAGCCCCACGACGGCCGACATGCTAGCGCGCCTCCTATCGGGGCAGCGTGATCTCAGTGAACAGCGGGTGCTCCGGCTCCTCGTAGGTCACGCGGGCGACGCGATGACGCACTCCGAGCCAGCAGATATATAGCAGGGGCAGCACCCCGCCCACGATGAACAACGCGTCGCCCGGTAGGCGAAGCCACTCCAGCACCGCGTTCAGCTCGCTCGTGAGGAACTTCAAGCTGCGGGCCTCGTAATAGCCGTGGCTGACCGCCTCGTACAGCTGCAGAATGCCCAGCGGGAACAGGGTGGCGAAGCACATCCAGGCCAGGCCGAGGTTGAGGGACCAGAAGCTCAGCATGGCCAGGCGGTCCGGCCAGCGCTCGGCGGGGATGAGGTAGCGCAGGCAGAACAGGGCGAGCGCCACGGCGAGCATCCCGTAGACGCCCATCATCGCCGCATGGCCGTGGTTGGCAGTCAGGGCGGTGCCGATCTCGTAGTAGGACACGATCGGCAGGTTGATGAGAAAGCCGAAGATCCCGGCGCCGAGGAAGTTCCAGAACCCCACCGACACCAGGAACATCACGGCCCAGCGGTGCGGGAACGGCGTGCGAGATTTCGCTTCCTGCACCGCCCCGAGCTGGAGGAAGTTCCAGGCCTCGACAGTGAGGAACGTGAGCGGGATGACCTCCGCTGCCGAGAAGAAGGCGCCCAGTGCCATGTGCTCGACGGGCGTACCCGAGAAGTACAGGTGGTGCATGGTCCCGATCACGCCGCCCGCCGAGTACAGCACGATGTCGAGGTAGATCACCGTGAGGGCCACCCGCTCAGCCACTACTCCCAGCAACACGAAGATGTACGCCACCATGATGGTGGTGAACAGCTCCAGGAAGTCCTCGACCCAGAGGTGCACGACCCAGAAGCGCCAGTAGTCAGTCACCGTGAAGTTCGCTTCCGGGCGCGCCAGGAGCCCCACGGCGTAGAAGGCCGGGATCGCGAGCGCCGTGAAGAAGAACAGCCACGGCATGTTCCCTAGATGGTCCTGGCGCAGCCGCACGCGCATGCCGCGATACAGGATACCCACCCAGGCGAAGAGGCCGAGGGTGAGCAGGACTTGCCAGAAGCGCCCCAGGTCCAGGTATTCGAAGCCCTGGTTGCCGAACCAGGCGTCGCTGAGCCAGCCGTGGATGCCGGCGAACTCGCCGGCCAGGCTGCCCACGACCACCACTACGAGGGCCGCGAGCAGCACATAGGCCAACCAGCTCTGCCGGCGAGGCTCGCGGCCCGCAATCATCGGCGTGAGAAAGATGCCCGCGGCGAGATACGAAGTGGCGACCCAGAGGATGGCGAGCTGGACGTGCCAGGTGCGGGTCAAGTTGTACGGCAGCACGCGCGCCAGGTCGATGCCGAAGAAACTCGCCAGGTCGGCCCGATAGTGCTGGGAGGCCCCACCGGCCAGCGTCTGAACCAGGAACAGCCCGGCCATGACGAGGAAGAAGTACGCGGTCGCGCGCTGTGCCGGCGTGAGGGCGACCTCGCCCGGCGCGATGAACGAGAGGGTCTGCTGGTCGCGACCGTGCCAGCCCAGGAAGTTCCAGCGCCCGAACGCGGCGAACAGCAGGCCGATGCCGCCCAGCAGCGCGATCAGCGAGAGGACGCTCCAGACGAGCGCGTCGGCCGTGGGCTGGTTGCCGACCAGCGGCTCCGGGGGCCAGTTGTTCGTGTACGAGTACGTCTGCCCGGGGCGCAGCGTCGCGGACACCCACGCCGACCAACTAAAGAAGGCGGCGAGCTGTCGCAGTTCTTGCGGATCGGTGATCGCCGTGGGGCGGAGACCAAAGCGGGTGCTGGGCTCGCTGAAGAAGGCGTGATAGTAGCGCTCGAGCTCTGGGAAGGCTGCCGCCTGCGCCGCGCTGTACACGAGCGTCCCGATGGTGGGATCGTAGCGGTTGGTCTTGAAATCCTCGATGGTCCGCGCGAGCGCCACATCGGTGGTACCGCCGTAGTAGTCGCGCACGGCCAGGGCGGAATGACGTAATGCCTCCGCCGTGAAGTCCGGCCCGAGATAGGCGCCGTGCCCGAAGATCGAGCCGTACTCCATCAGCCCATTGCGCAAGAACACCTGCTGGCCCGCGAGGATGTCGTCCCCGGTGAACAGGACGTTACCGGCCGGATCGACGACCCTCTCTGGGATCGGGGGCGCGTCGGTGTGGGCCCGGTAGCCGAGCCAGCCGAGCACCGTGAACCCGAACACCACCACCAGCAGTCCCGCCTGGACCCAGCCTTTGGCCACGATCAGCTCGCGCCGGTTGCCGCGCTCCACCATCGCTGCCCTCGCTCCCGCTGGTTCCCCTTCAGCGGCAGTGTGATCGCTGCCGGACCGTTCTTCCGTCTGTTCGCGCCTGAGGCCGGGCGCGCCGCTGCGCCCCGGGCCGCAAAAGTCTAGCAGCTGATAGGAGGTCCGTCCTTGCGCTGGCGCAAAGAGGCCAGCACCGCAATCGCAGATGCTAGAAGTGCGCAGACGCCCGCGCGAGGGGGGGACGATCCAGCGCTAGGAGGTGCCACGTGGCTAGCGCGACGCAGGGAGCGGGTGTGACCACCGAGACCACGGTTCAGGAGGTGCTGGACCAGGCGCCAGAGGCCGAGTTGATCTTCGCGGCCCACGGCTGCAACCCCTTGGACCAGTGCCCCGAGGATGTCCGGCGCGATCTCGAGATCGGGGATGTCGCGGTTATCTGTTGCATCCGAGACGTGCCGGGGCTGCTCGCTGCCCTGGCTGCGCTGCTGGTGCAGCCAGCCGACCACGCGGCGTCGAGACGGTGCTCCTGAGCCGCCCGAGCGCGTCGCCCGGTGCACGCGCCAGTTGATCTGCAGGAAGCGCAATAATGAGCCCCCAGGCCTCATAGCAAGGTCTGGGGGCTCGAGGAGCGGGGGACGGGATTCGAACCCGCGACAACCTGCTTGGAAGGCAGGGGCTCTGCCTGGCTGAGCTACCCCCGCAGGAATCCATCGGCATTATCCCCCATTGCAGGATGCCGCGACAACCGTCGCCGGGGCGCCGCGATGCCGTATCCTCGCATAGGCGAACGAGCGGACGCCCCACGCGGCCCTCCACCGGCTTCGCCCACGGGCGCGGGGGACTGGGCAGGCTGTCGCCCGATGCCCTGAGCCGGCAGTGCGCGCGGGCGAGTACTGCGTGGTCGCGACGGCGGACTGGCTAGTGAGCCCGGGCGATCGCCGCCCGTGGGCGTGCGGGCCCGGGGCGTGCCGCCGCGTGGTCGATGCAGGGGGAGGACAGGGAGCGTGAGCAAACGATCCAGGCGCCGCGCGGCCCTCTGGCCGGCGCACTGGGAGCAACCGGCCACCTGGCGCGTGTGGACGGCCCAAGCGGCGATCGGCGCGGGCTTAGGCCTGCTGCTGGTCGCGATCGTTTTCGTGGCTGAATGGACGGCCGGCTGGGTGCGCGTGGTTGGCGTGGCGCCGGCTGGTGCCGCCGTAGGGGCGCTAGGGAGTGGCTTGGGACGCGCGGTGCTCGTCGCCGTGGTGGAGGAGGCCCTGTTCCGCGGCGCGCTCCTCGGTTACCTGCGGCCCGTGGTGGGCACGCCCGTGGCGGTGGCGGTGTCGGCCGCAGCGTTCGGCCTGGTCCATGCCTTCAATCCCCACGTGACCCCGCTGGCGATCGCCAACCTCGTGGGCGCCGGGCTGCTGTTCGCGCTGGCTTTCCTGCTCGGCCGGGGGCTCGCGCTGCCGATCGGCCTGCACGCGGCCTGGAACTGGTTCGAGGGGTCGGTATTCGGTTTCCCCGTCAGCGGGACGCCACGCGAGCGGCTCCTGCTGCTCGAGGAGCACGGGCCAGCGGTGTGGACCGGTGGCGCCTTCGGCCCAGAGGGTGGGCTGCTCGGGCTCGTGGCGATGGGGCTCGTCGCAGTCGTGCTGTGGGGCGGCCGCGCGCGGCTCCCCCAGCCCCCTCCCTGGTCCGAGCGCTGTCAGCCGCGCAGTTAGCGCGCCGACTGCGCGTACGGCGCGTCCACGTAGCGCGTCAGCTTCTCGAAGTTGTGCTCCGAGACGATGCGCCGGATCGTGCCCGAGCGCGAGCGCATGACCAGGGTTTCGGTGCGCGCGCCACGGCCGGTGTAGCGGACGCCGCCCACTAGCTCCCCGGGTGTGATCCCCGTCAGGGCCACGCACACGTCGTCGTCGTGGACGAGGTCCTCCATCCGGAGGATGCGGTCGAGATCAAGGCCGTTGGCCCGGGCCTGCTCTGCCTCCTGCTCGTTGCGCGGCCACAGGCGGCACTCGATGTAGCCGCCGAGGCAGGTGAGGGCTGCGGCGGCCAGGACGGCCTCCGGCGAGCCGCCGACGCCCATGAGCATATCCACGCCCGTGTAGTCTTCCATGGCGGCCATGATGGCCCCGGCGACGTCGCCGTCGCTGATCAGGCGGATCCGCGCGCCCGTCTCGCGGATCTGCCGGATCAGGTGCTCGTGGCGCGGCCGGTCGAGCACCACGACGACGAGATCCTGGGGATCGACCTTGCGCGCACGCGCGAGGTTGCGGATATTCTCGGCCACGGACAGTTCCAGCGAGACCACGCCGCGGCCGACGCGCCCGACGGCGATCTTGTCCATGTACACAATGCCGGGCGGGTAATACATCGAGCCGCGACGGGCGATGGCTACCACGGCCAGGGCGTTCGGTAGTCCTTTGGACAGCAGCGTCGTGCCGTCGATGGGGTCGACGGCCACGTCGACCTCGGGCGGCAGCCCATTGCCGACACGCTCGCCGATGTACAGCATCGGCGCCTCGTCCTTCTCGCCCTCGCCGATCACCACCACGCCGTCCATGTCGACGTTGTTCAGGGTGGTGCGCATGGCCGTGACGGCTGCCTGGTCGGCGGCGTTCTTGTCGCCGCGTCCCATCCAGCGCGCCGCGGCCATCGCCGCCGCCTCAGTCACGCGGCACAGCTCGAACGCCAGGTTGCGATCCATCGTGGGCCGCTGGCCGATTTCCCGCGAGTCCGCAGTGGACATGGCTTGCTCCCCCCTCACCGCCGATGGCGGTCGTGTGAACTGAACGCGCAAGACTGCGTCGGACGTCGTCGGCCGCGCGGTCCCGGCTAGGGCGCGGGCCAGCAAGTGGGTAGCAGGCTACTTCTCGACGGGATACCCCTGGCTGCGCCAGGCGGCCATGCCCCCCTCAAGGTTGTACAAGCGCTCCAGGCCGAGGCTGGCGGCGAACTCGCAGGCCACGGCGCTGCGCACCCCCATCTCGCAGATGAACAGAATGTCGTCGCCGCTGAGCGCCTCGGGCTGGGCCATCAGGGTGCCGAGCGGCAACAAGCGCGCGTTCGGGATGTGATCGCGCTCGTACTCGTTCGGCTCTCGGACGTCGATCAGTTGGACCTTGCCCTCGTCGATCAGCCGTTTCGCCTCCTCGGCGCTGACCCGGGTGAACGGCTCTTGCTCGTTGGTCTGCATACGCTGTACTCTCCGCACCAGCGCGCCGGCTGGCACGCGTGGTTCGAGACTAGACAGAGCGAGTGTTTGCCCCCATTATAGGTCCTCGGCCCGCGCCGGCCCGGCCGTGACGGCGCGCCGCCCCTGTTCCGTGAGCCGGATGACGCGCTCATCGCCCACCATCTGGACGGTGATCAAGCCCTGCTGGGCCATCTCCGTGAACACGGTGCCGCGCAGGTGCGCCGCCAGCACCGGCGACAGGCGCCGCGCTAGGTCGCTCTCTGGAAGCTGGCCCCACGGCGCGAGCGCGCGCAAGATGGCCTCGGCCAGCTCGGCCTTGTACACCGGACGTCTTGCCCCGTCGCTCGCCTGGGCCGCGTCACGCGCGTGCCGTTGGGGACTATACCAACTCGCCGGCCGCCGGCGTGTCCATCGATGGCTCGGGCAGCGCCACCGCCAGCCACAGCAGCGCCGCGTACAGCCAGAACAACGCCAGCGAGTGGGGGAAGCGGAAGAAGTAGTGGTCGAACAGGCCCGAGGCGAGCGCGGCCGCCAGGCAGCTCAGCAGGGTGAGCGCGAGCCCTTGCGCCGCGGGAGTGCGCAGCGCCGCCTGGCCGCGCAGGCCATGCACCAGCAGCACGGCGATCATGCCCAGGAACACCGCGAGCCCGATCAGCCCCATCTCCTCTGCGATCAGCAGGTACAGGCTCGATACGCCCAGGAACAGCTCCACGTTGGGCCCGGCGCCGAACCCCACGCCGAACCACGGGTACTCGCGGATCAGATCCACCGCGGTCCGATACTCGACCAGCCGCAGCGCGGTGGCCGGATCGTCGCCGCCGAACGCTTCCAGGAACCGCGTGATCACGCGATTGCCCTGTGGCGAGAACACCAGGACCAGGCCGCCCACCGCGCCGAGCAGCCAGGCCCGCCGGTAGCGGCACGTGCCCAGGAACAGTACCGCCACGGCCAACCCCACCCACGCGGCTCGCGACTCGGTGAGCGCCAGGCCGACGAGCTGCACGCTCGCGAGCCCCAGCAGCACCCACCGCGGCAGCAGCGGCCGCGGCGCGAGGAGCTGCCCGATAGTCAGCGCGCCGGCCATCATCAGCAGCCCCCCCAGCAGGTTGGGATCGACGCTGGTGCCGATCGCCCGCAGGATGTCCGTGCCCGGCCGCGTCCGCAGCACCTCCGGTCCGCTCGGGTAGCCCAGGGGCCGCAGCGCCGAGAGCAGTTGGATGGCGGTGTCGCGCGGCAGGACGTACAGCCCCACGGCCAGGGCGGCCTCCAGCGCGCCGCAGAGCATCAGCGCGCCCGCGAGCTGGTCGAGCTGGGCGCGGGTCCGGACCAAGTGCACCACCGTGAAGAAGAACAGCAGGCTGTTGACGAGCTTGAGGAAATACCGCGCCAGGTCGGCGGAGAAGGCGAAGCTGCTGCCCAACGTGAACGACACGGCCGCCAGCCCGATAAACACGAGTAGCAGACCGCTGATCGGGGTCGGTACGATCGCCGTGTCGCGGTGCAGCACGCGCAGCAGCACGACCAGCAGGCCCAGCGCGAGAATGAGGTCGAGCAGCGTGAACTGCACCCCGACGCGAACGGGCACCACGCCGAACGGGAGCAGCGAGACCACGGCGACGAACACCAGCAGCACGGCCTGCGGCCAGCGCAGCATGAGGGCGACGGCGCCAAGCCCGAGCACCGCCCCGAACACCACCAGCGGCGAGGCCGCCACGAGCACCACGCCCCCGAGTACGCTCGCACCCAGCGCGGCGAGCACGAGCAGAGGAAGCCGGGTCGACCGGGGCCAGCGCTGGAGTTGGGGGGCGAGCATGGACTGCCGCTACCGCGCGCTGGCCGCCCGCAGGGGCGTCTGGTGCTCGTAGCACTGGTCAGTGCGCCAGTGCAGCAAGGGGATGGCCCACGGCGCGACCTGCTCCAGCGGGGTTGCTGCACGATGGCGCTCGAGCGCGGCGCGCGACGCCCAGTCGAACATCACGATGCCCTCGGGCCCGCCATCGAGCGCGCCCATGACGTGCGCGGCGAGCAAGTCGGGGTGGCCTGCGCTGGTGGCCAACAAGGCCTCGACCAGCCGCGGCCCCTCGCCGGCGTAGCCGGGCAGCCACCGGTAGCGGATGATCCGCGAATACATGACTACCTATCCGTCCTCTCGCCGCGACATGATACGCTACGTTGGCGAGGGGTCGCTACCGGCCCGGCTACCCGTTTGGGTAGTTGCGGGCGCCCTACGCGGGGGTGGTAAGCTTCGTATAAGCCGCTTGATTCCCTGAGGAGGCCGGCGATGCAGCCGATTGATCAGCTCGTCCCGATGGTCGTGGAGACGACCAATCGTGGCGAGCGTGCCTACGATATCTACTCACTGTTGCTCAAGGAGCGCATTGTTTTCCTGGGCACGCCGATTAACGACCACGTCGCTAATCTGATCATTGCCCAGTTGCTCTTCCTGGATCGTGAGGATCCAGAGAAGGACATCCAGTTGTACATTCACTCGCCGGGTGGGCTCATCACCTCTGGTCTTGCCATCTACGACACCATGCAGCTCATCAAGCCCGACGTCAGCACGATCTGCGTGGGCATGGCGGCGAGCATGGGTGCCGTGCTGCTGGCCGGTGGGGCGAAGGGCAAGCGCTACGCGCTGCCCAACTCGACGGTGATGATCCACCAGGCCGCCGGGGGCTTCGAGGGCACCGCAGCCGACATCGAGATCCAGGCGCGGGAGATCCTCCGCCTGCAGAACCGCATTCGCGAGATCCTCGCCTTCCACACCGGTCAGCCGATCGAGAAGATCGCGCGGGACTCGGACCGCGACTTCTTCCTGACGGCGGAGGCCGCGGTGGAGTACGGGTTGATCGACGGTGTGATCGGCCACCCCTCGGAGGCGAACCGGGGCAACACGCAGCAGGATAACAAGCTGCTCTGACCGCGGCAGACCCGTCCGCTGCTTTCGGGTGCCGCCCCCGCCGGGGCGGCACCGCGTGTTTGTCGCGCTGCGCCTAGTTCAGGCGCACCGTGGGCAGAGACACCGGGCCGGCCTGCGCCCCGCTCAAGCTGCGCTCCAGGGTCACAGCCTGGTCGAGCGACGGCGCGATGGTCAAGTCGGTGGTCGTACCCGAGAGCCGGAGGACCTGCCCACCGTCGGGCGTCCGCCAGGCGATGCGATCGGGGCGCTGGTCCACGACCTCCAGCCGTCCACCGTAGCGGGAGCGCATGAGCTTCGCGTACGCCTCGAACCACTTCGTCGCGTCGGCCGGCGTGTCCCAATGGCTGCGCACGACCACCGCGACCTCCGATCCATTGCCGAGCAGCGCGAAGGCATCGCCAGCCCAGCCTCGCGCCGCCTGCTCGCCCGTCTCGCGATTGCTGTACTGTTGGATCAGGATGCGGTGATCGATCTCCCCCAGCACATCCTTGCGTAGCTGCTGCCATCCCTCGCCAAGGGCTGCGGCGAGGTCCGGAAACTGTACCGGGATCGGCTCGACGTTGTTGAGGTATTTCTCGGGGTGGAGAATCTGCGCGGACGAGCGCGGCGGGTTCTGGAACAGGCGCTCGACCTGGGGACCGTAGCCAGTGCCGGTATTGAGCACCTCGCGGAGGGCGTCGGCGCCCACGACGTTGATGATGAAGCGCGGGCCGGCGACGTAGGGGAAATAGGTCTCCTCCACCACCACGAGCGGCAAGCGATCGAGGTTCAGGTTGCTGCCCAGCGAGCGCTCCTGCCGCTGCTTCTCGTCCCGCTCGGCCCGCGTCATCGCTTGCTGCTGGAAAATCTCCTCCATGATCAGCGCGTCGCCTTCCAGCAGCGCCGACACCGCCAGGTCGCGGTCCGAGTTGTCGGAGTTCTTCGGCATCAGTGTCCGGATGCCGTAGTGCTGGTCCTGGAGGGCGTGTACCATCTCGTGGGCGAAGGTGACGCGCTCCATGGGCCCCAATGGGTCGCGGCCGGTGATAACGTACAGCTCCTTGGTCTCCGGATCGTACTGCCCGAGCACGACACCGGTGCGGAACTCGACCTCGAGCTGGTAGAGATCGACATCCGGGGCCAGCAGCCCCAGCGCCACCATCAAGCGTCGGCTGTTCTCGATCTGCCGAAGGCTGTCCTCCTGATTCAGTTCGTCCAGCAGATGCTGACGGTACTGCTCCGGCGAGAGCACCGTGCGCGTCACCTCGTGCAGGAGCGGTAGCCCGCGCAGCTCGGCGGTCCGGCGCGCGATCGTGTCGTACGCGAGGGCGATCTCGCTGGCCCGCGACTGCTGCTCGGTCACCTGCGGGGTCTGGGCTAGAGCGATCTGGGTGACGAGTGCCCACCAGGGCAGCAGGCCGCCCAGCTGGGCGAGCAGGAGGAGTACGGCGGTAAGCGCCGCGAGGGGAACAGCAATGCGCTTCATCGACGACACAGCCTTTCCTGGGGGCGCCGAGCCCAGCTATGCACGGGCTGGCGCAGCAGGGAGTCAGGCGACCGCTGTCGCTTGCCAGCCCCGTTCTCTCTGACGATACCCGCCACTCCGAGACGTGTCAATCAAGCGCGCCCACCGCGCGCTGCGGGTCAGGCGCGCGGCCGCTGGCGCAACCACCGGAGGTAGTTGCGTACCTCGGCGCCCAGCCGGCGCGTGCCGCCCAGGCGCCAATAGTGCCAGGCGCGGGCGGGCAGCCGCCACCAGGGGGTCGGCCGCGCGGCATACGCGATGGCGGTCACCGCGCCGCTGGACCGCCGTCTCGTCAGTGCAGGGGGGAGGGCTGCTCCCGGCGGCGTGGGCGCGCGGTCGGGGGCGCGG
>JADGHJ010000386.1 GCA_019686175.1 Chloroflexota bacterium
CGATCTGGACAATTTCAAGTCGGTCAACGACACGGTCGGCCACGCGATGGGCGATGCGCTGCTGCTGGCGGTGGCGCAGCGGCTGCGGCGTAGTGTGCGTCCCCAAGACCTGGTGGCGCGGCTGGGGGGTGACGAGTTCGCGGTGCTGCTCCAGGGGCTGCGCGCGGTCGCGGACGCGGTGCAGGTAGCCGAGCGGCTGCTAGCGAGCTTCCGCCGGCCGTTCAGCCTGGCGGGCCGCGAGTTGTACGTACACGCCAGCATCGGGGTCGCCGTGCGCTCGGCGGACACCGTGGAGGCCGACCAGCTCCTGCGCGACGCCGATCTGGCCATGTATATGGCCAAGGGCAGTGGCAAGGGCCGCTACGCCGTGTTCGAGCCTGCCATGCACGCCGCGCTGCTGCGGCGCCTGGAGTTGAAGACCGACCTGCAGCAGGCGCTGGCGCGCGAGGAGTTTACGCTCCGCTACCAGCCGACTGTGGCACTCGACAGCGGCGAGATCGTCGGGGCCGAGGCGCTGCTGCGCTGGATGCACCCGCGGCGGGGGCTGATCCCGCCGGCTGAGTTCATCCCGTTGGCCGAGGAGACGGGGCTCATCGTTCCCCTCGGGCGCTGGGTCCTCCGGCAGGCGTGTCGACAGGCGGCCACCTGGCCGCCCTGCCTGACGGTGAGTGTCAACCTCTCGGCGCGCCAGCTCAAGCACGAGAGTCTCGTGGACGATGTGGCGACGGCCCTGCAGGAGTCGGCACTTGCCCCGCCGCGCTTGATCCTGGAGATCACCGAGAGCGATCTGATCGACGAGAGCGCGCTGGACGCCTGCCTGGAGCGGCTGATGGCCCTCAAGCGTCTCGGCGTGCGGTTGGCGATCGACGACTTCGGCACCGGCTACTCCTCGCTCAGCTACCTGCGCCGGCTGCCCGTGGACATCCTGAAGATCGACAAGTCGTTCGTCGACGGGCTCTCGCGGGGGCCGCAGGGCGTGGCGGTGGTGCGCTCGGTGGTCGACCTCGGCCGCAACCTGGAGCTGGCGGTGGTGGCCGAGGGGGTCGAGGACGCCGGTCAGCGGGCCGTGCTGGCCTCGCTCGGGTGCGACCTCGCCCAAGGCTACTACTTCGCGCGGCCGGTCGATCGGGCCACGCTCGCCTTGTTGCTGGCGGCACGCTCGAACGGATACCGCGCCCAGCCGCGGGTCGCCGACACACCGCCGCGGGTCGCCGACACGCCGGCCGCGGCTGGAGCGCACGACAGCCTCGCACGGCCCTAGACGGTCTCTCGTCGCGCCCGCAAGCGTCGAGCAGGCCGCTGGACAGCGGGCGCGCGCGGTGCTTATGCTCCCGGCACAACGACTACGTACCACCCGACCGTGGGGAGCGGCGATGGCCAGCGTACGCTTCGACCACGTCGTGAAGCGCTTCGGCAGCCTTACGGTTCTCCACGACCTCGCCTTCGAGGTCCAGGACGGGGAGTTCCTGGTGCTGGTGGGGCCGTCGGGCTGCGGCAAGTCCACGGCGCTGCGCCTGCTCGCGGGCCTGGAGGAGGTCACCGCCGGTGAGATCTACATCGGCGAGCGCCGCGTGACGCATTTGCCGCCGAAGGACCGCGACATCGCCATGGTGTTCCAGAGCTACGCGCTGTACCCCCACATGACCGTGTACGACAACCTCGCCTTTGGGCTGAAGCTACGGGGCACGCCGCGCGCCGAGATCGCGCGCCGGGTGGAGGCCGTGGCGGCGACCCTGGGCCTGAAGGACCTGCTGCAGCGCAAGCCGCGCCAGCTCTCGGGCGGGCAGCGCCAGCGCGTGGCACTCGGCCGTGCGATCGTGCGCGAGCCGCGAGTGTTCCTGATGGATGAGCCGCTGTCCAACCTGGACGCCAATCTGCGGGTACAGACCCGCGCCGAGCTGCTGCGGCTGCACCAGCGCCTGCGCACCACGGTGGTGTACGTAACGCACGACCAGGTCGAGGCCATGACCATGGGCCAGCGCATCGCGGTGCTGAACGCCGGGCGCCTCCAGCAGCTCGCGCCGCCGCAGGTGCTGTACGACCACCCCGCCAACCGCTTCGTCGCCGGCTTCATCGGCTCGCCCGCTATGAACTTCCTGGAGGCGGAGCTGACCGCCGACGAACGCGGGGCGCTGTGGGTGGTCAACGGCGCGCTGCGGCTGCAGCTACCACGCGAGCGCAGCCCGCATGTGGAGACGCCGCGGGAGCGTGCTGTGGTCGTGGGGATTCGCCCGGAAGATCTCACCTGGCTGCCCGACGGCGAGGCGCTGCCGGGGACGACGGCCCCGGCGCGGGTGGAGGTCGTCGAGTACCTCGGCGCCGAGCTGCTGGCGCACCTGCGCCTGGGCGAGCACACCGTGATCGCTCGGCTGCCCGGCGAGTCGGCGGTGCGGCCCCAGGCGGTCGGCACGGTGGCGTTCAACACGGCGAAGTTACACCTGTTCGATCCCGAGAGCGAGCGCGCGCTCACCTGAGGCGTCCCCCTGCGAGCCGGCGAGGGTGAGAGAGTCCTCTCTCGCCGAGGGCGAGAGCGCGGAGAGGCGCTCGAGGCATAGCTCCAGGCCCCTTGCCCCTTATCGGGCGTTACCGAGAGGGCGGGGAGATGAGGGGAGCCGGGAGGGATGGGAT
>JADGHJ010000387.1 GCA_019686175.1 Chloroflexota bacterium
TCGGGGGGGTGGGGTCTGGCAACGGCCTGGTCGGGGTGGGCCTCGGCAAGGCGAACGAGGTGCCCGATGCCATCCGCAAGGGTGCTGAGGCCGCGAAGAAGAACTTGATCCAGGTGCCGCTGCGCGGCCGCACCATCCCCCACGAGATCGTGGCCGACTTCGGCGCCGCGCGCGTGCTCCTCAAGCCCGCCAGTCCGGGCACCGGGGTGATCGCCGGCGGCTCGGTGCGCGCGGTGGTCGAGGCGGCCGGTATCCGCGACGTGCTGACCAAGTCGCTCGGCAGCTCGAACCCGGTCAACGTGGTGCAGGCCACGCTCAAGGGCCTGGCCCAGCTGCGGGACCCGGAGGAGGTGCGGCGCCTCCGCCGCGGCCAGGCCGCGCCTGCCGCGAGCTCCGCGGCGCCCGCGCCCGCCGAGGCCAGGGCCGCGAGCTCGGCAGCCCCCGCTCCCGCGGAGGCGCCGGCCGAGACTAGCAACGGGGAGCAATAGACCACCATGGCCACTGGGCGTTTGCGGATACAATTAGTACGCAGTGTGATCGGCTACAGTGCCGACCAGCGCGAGGCTGTGCGTGCGCTCGGCCTCCGCCGGATCCGGCAGACGGTAGAGCGCGAGGATACGCCCGCGGTGCGCGGCCTCGTCGCTAAGGTGAAGCACCTGCTCAAGGTAGAGCCGGCATGAGACAACATGATCTGCGTCCCCCCAAGGGCGCCCATCGCGAGCGGCGCCGCGTCGGCCGCGGCCTCGGCTCCGGTCGTGGCACCACCGCCGGGAAGGGCACCAAGGGCCAAAAGGCCCGCTCCGGCGGCGCCAAGCCCCCGTACTTCGAGGGCGGCCAGCTTCCGCTGGTGCGCCGCCTCCCGTACCGGCGCGGGTTCAACAACCCCTTCCGGGTGAGCTTCACCGCGGTCAACCTGCGGCAGCTCGCCGATTTCCCCGCCCAGGCGGAGGTGACGGTCGAGGCGCTGGTGACGCGCGGGATCGTGCATCCCGACGAGCGCCCCATCAAGCTACTGGGCGACGGAGACATCACCGTCCCGCTGCGGGTGCGGGTCGATCGCGTGTCGGCAACGGCGCGTGGCAAGATCGAGGCGGCCGGGGGCAGCGTCGAGGAGCTGCTGCCGCGCCAGGTGAAGCAGGGCAAGAAGCGAGGCGCGGCGAGCGCCCAGGAGAGCAGGGCATGATCGCGGCGGCCGCCAGCGTCTTCCGCATCCCCGATCTCCGGCAGAAGCTGCTGTTCACGGCAGCCATGCTGGTGGTGTTCCGCTTCGTGGCGAACGTACCGGTGCCGGGGGTCAATCTCGCTGCGCTCCAGTCGGTGTTCGACGCGAACCAGCTCATCGGTCTGCTGGACCTGTTCTCCGGCCGCGCGCTGTCGTCGCTCTCCATCGCGGCGATGGGCGTGTACCCCTATATCACCGCCCAGATCATCGTCCAGCTCATGGTGCCGATCATCCCGCGCCTGCAGGAGCTTGCCAACGAGGGGGATGCGGGCCGGCAGAAGATCAATCAAATCACGCACTACCTGACCGTCCCGCTGGCGTTCCTCCAGGCCTTCGGCACCGTGCAGTTCATCAACGCGACCAGCACGCAGGGGCCGATCCTGCCCAACTTCGGCTTCGATCACGATTTCCTGGGCACGCTGGCCATGCTCACGGCTATGACCGCGGGCACAATGTTCCTGATCTGGATCGGCGAGCTGATTACCCAGTACGGGATCGGCAATGGGATCTCGATCATCATCTTCAGCGGGATCGTAGCCTCGTTCCCGTCCGCCGCCTGGAAGGCGATCGCGTCCGGGACGGTCGAGAACATCCTGCCACTGGTGGTGTTCGTCGTCCTGGGACTGGTGACCACGTATGCGATCGTTTTCGTGTATGAGGGCCAGCGCCGCATTCCGGTGCAGTACGCGAAGCGGCTCCGCGGCAACCGCTGGTACGGGGGGGGGACCACTCACATCCCCCTGCGGGTCAACTCGGCGGGCATGATCCCGTTGATCTTCGCCTCGTCGATCATGATCTTTCCGGGCACCGTCGCCAGCTACTTCACCACCTCGCAGAACGAGCTGGTGGCGCGCTTCGCGACGTTCGTCTACCAGCTGTTCTACCTCGGCACCAGTTGGGTCTACTGGGTGCTCTACTTCCTGCTGGTGGTCGGGTTCACGTTCTTCTACGCGCTCGTGCTGTTCGAGCAGCAGAAGATCGCCGAGACGCTCCAGAAGCACGGTGGCTTTATCCCGGGCATCCGGCCCGGGCGCCCCACACAGGAATACCTCTACAAGGTGCTCACGCGGATCACCTGGGGGGGAGCCATCTTCCTGGGCATCGTCGCGGTGCTGCCGTTCATCGCCCGCAGCATCACCCACATCCAGGCACTGACCCTGAGCAGTACCGCGCTGCTGATCGTGGTCGGCGTCCTGCTCGATACCATCAAGCAGCTCGAAGCGCAACTGCTCATGCGGCATTACCAGGGGTTCATCCGCTAGCTCTCGCCGCCCCGCCGGCCGCCGGCGGGGCGGCATCGTGTGGGCGGGCAGGCAGGCGACAACCCATGGATATCGTTCTCTTGGGGGCGCCCGGGGCGGGCAAGGGAACCCAAGCCAAGGCCTTGGCC
>JADGHJ010000388.1 GCA_019686175.1 Chloroflexota bacterium
GGATCACCCGCTCGGCTCCCTCGCCGTCCGCCGGGCCGTCCGCGTCCGGAGCATCCCCGCTGGACGCCGCTCCCTCGCCGCCGGGAGGCGCTGGACCACTGGGATCGTCCTCGGGGGGTGGGGGATGATGTTCTAGGTAGTCGCGGATACGCTCGTCGAGCTGCTCGTGGTCCAGCTCGGGCTGCTCGAACGGCTGGCGCCGCCGGCGGTGGAGCAGCGCCAGCTCGGCGGCCTCGCGCACGTCGGCCTCGATCACCCGCCCGCGGCCCGCGTAGGCGGCGAGGGTGATCGCGGTCTTGTACATCACGATGTCGGCGCGCAGGCCGTCGACCGCGAAGTCGCAGCACAACTGGGTGATGAGTCCCAGCATCCGCTCGTCGAGGACCACGCGTGGTAGGAGCGCACGCGCCGCCAGGATGCGCGCGCGCTCGGCCGCCTCGGTGGCCTCCCAGGCCGCGGCGAACCCCGCCGGGTCGGCCTCGAAGGCGATGCGGCGGCGCACCACCTCGGCACGCTCGGCCGGCGCGCGCAGGCCCGCGACCTCGACGGCCAGGGCGAAGCGGTCGAGCAACTGCGGCCGCAGGTCGCCCTCCTCCGGATTCATCGTCCCCACCAGGAGGAACTGCGCGGGGTGGCGGACGGAGATGCCCTCGCGCTCGACATAGTTGACGCCCATGGCGGCGGCGTCGAGCAGTACGTCGACCAGGTGGTCGGGCAATAGGTTCACCTCGTCGACGTACAGGATGCCGCGATTGGCCACCGCCAGCAGGCCCGGCTCGAAGTGGCGCTCGCCGCTCTGGATGGCCCGCTCCAGCTCGAGGGTGCCCAGCACGCGGTCCTCGGTGGCGCCCACCGGCAGCGCCACGAGCGGCACGCGACAGTGGGCCACTGGCGGTGCCGCGCCGTCGGGGAAGCGCGCGCGGCAGTCGTCGCACCAGCCCTCCGGTGCCGCCGGGTCGCAGTGGTAGCGGCAGTCGGCGATCACAGCGATGTCGGGGAGCAGGTTGGCCAGCGCCCGCACGGCGGTGCTCTTGGCGGTGCCGCGCTCGCCCCGCACCAGCACGCCGCCGATGCGCGGGTTGATGGCGGTCAGCACCAGCGCGCGCTTCAGCTGCTCCTGCCCCACCAGCGCGGTGAAGGGGAACACCGGGCGCGTCGTGGGGGCGAGCGCGTGGGCTGCGGCATCGAACATCGTCACGCGTGTCCCTCCCAGACCATGGATCCCCGTTCTTCGAGCTGGCCCTCCAGCTCCAGGTAGAGCCGCTGGAGCTGCTCGACCGTGCCCGTGGCGGGCTGCTCCCAGAGGCCGCGCTCGACGGCCTCCAGCAGGCGCTCGACGACGGCACGCAGCGCCCAGGGGTTCTTCTCTTGCCAGAAGCGCTGCATGTCCTCGTCGAACACGTAGCGCTCCGCCACCCGCTGGTACATCCAGTCCTCGACGACGTGTGCCGTGGCATCGTAGCCGAACAGATAGTCCACGGTGGCCGCCAGCTCGAACGCGCCCTTGTAGCCGTGGCGCCGGATGCTCTGCAGCCAGCGCGGGTTGACCACGCGCGTACGGAACACGCGGCGCACCTCGTCCGCCAGGTCGCGTACCCGCACGCGCTCCGGGTCGGCGCTGTCGCCGAAGAACTGCCGCGGACTGCGCCCGGTCAGGGCGCGCACGGTGGCGATCATGCCGCCGTGGTACTGGAGGTAGTCGTCGCTGTCGAAGAGGTCGTGCTCACGGTTGTCCTGGTTCTTGGCGGCGATGGCGATCTGGGCGAAGCGGCGCGCGAACGCCGCCGGCGCTTCGTCGCCGTAGGCCGTGCGCGTGTAGGCGTAGCCGCCCCAGGCCTGGTACACGCGCGCCAGGTCCTGGTCGTCGCGCCAGTTGCGGGCCTCCAGCAGTGGCAGGATGCCCGCGCCGTAGGTGCCGGGCTTGGAGCCGAAGATGCGGTACAGCGCGGCGGCCCCCAGTCCAGCGGCACGATCGGCGCGGTAGTGGGCGGCCACGTAGTTCTGGTCGTCGGGCTCGTCGAGATGTGCTACCAGCTCGAAGGCGCGGTCGAGCAGGTGGATCAGGTTGGGGAAGGCGTCGCGAAAGAAGCCACTGATACGCACGGTGACGTCGATGCGCGGCCGGCCCAGCTCGGCCAGCGGGATCACCTCCAGGTCGCGCACGCGCCGGCTCTCCGGCTGCCAAATGGGGCGCACGCCGAGCAGGTGCAGGATCTCGGCGATGTCCTCGCCGTGCGTGCGCATGGCCGAGGTGCCCCAGACGACGATGCCCACCGACTCGGGGTAGCGGCCCTCCTCGGCCAGGTACTTGTCCAGCAGCGCCCGCGCCAGCTCGCCACCCACGTGCCAGGCGGCCGGGGAGGGCAGGGTGTTCGGGTCCACGGAGTAGAAGTTGCGCCCGGTGGGCAACACGTGGGCCATGCCGCGCGTGGGCGCGCCGCTCGGGCCCGCGGGCACGTACTCGCCGCGCAGCCCACGCAGCAGGTGGTCGATCTCGTCGGTGGTGCGCCGCAGGGCGGGCACGAGGCGCATGACGACGTAGTGTAGCGTGGCCCGCAGGGCGGCGCGGGCATCGGCGCCAGCCCCCACC
>JADGHJ010000085.1 GCA_019686175.1 Chloroflexota bacterium
GCTGGGTGTGGTTTATAAGAGACTGGGGGGGGCGGGGGCGGAGCGGGGCTAGCCGCGATTGCGGCGATCGCGCCAGGCCACCAGGCGCTCGACGGGCTGGCCGTCGTACGGCGGGCCGAAGCCCAGGATGATGTGCGTGGCGCCCACGTTGGCGTAGGCATCCAGGTGGTCCAGCTCCTCGACCCCGATGCTCACCGTGCGCTCCACCGCCGTGCGCGGGCGGCCGACTCGGTCGCACCAGTCGTCGAGCACGCGGTTCTTACGGGCGAACGTCTCCACGGGCCCGAAGCCGTTCCAGAGATCGGCGTACTGCGCGGTCAGGCGCAGGGTGACCCGCTCGCCCCCGCCGCCGATGAGGATGGGAATCGTGCCGCGAACGGGCGGCGGGTTGTCCTTGGCCCAGCGCTCCTTGATGATCGGCAGGGCGGCTTCCAGGGCGCGCAGGCGGTCGGCGGCAGTGCCGAATTCGTAGCCGTACTCGCGGTATTCGCGCTCGAACCACCCGGCGCCGATGCCCAAGATGAAGCGCCCCTCGGCGATGTGGTCGACCGTCTTGGCCATATTGGACAGCAGCGCCGGGTTGCGGTAGCTGTTGCAGGTCACCAGACAGCCAATGGTGGCGCGAGTGGTCAGCTCGGCCATGGCGGCCAGCAGAGTCCACCCCTCGAAGTGCGGGCCATCGGGCGGGCCGTACAGTGGGAAGAAATGGTCCCAGTCCCAGATGGTATCGACGCCGAGTCCTTCCATGCGGATCACGGCGTCCTTGTACTCGCGGTAGGTGGTGTGCTGGGGGTGCAGCTGCACGCCGACGCGAAACGGCATAGCGCTCTCCTCTCTCGTGGGCCAGCGAGTCGCGGCCAGCCAGCAAGTGGCTGTCAGTACGATACCGCACGGGGGGTGCGGGGGCCGTGCTAGTCGCGCAGCGAGAGGACGGCGGTGAACGCCTCCTGGGGGATCTCGACGCTGCCGAGTCGCTTCATGCGCTTCTTGCCCTCGGCCTGCTTCTCCAGCAACTTGCGCTTGCGCGTCACGTCGCCCCCGTAGCACTTGGCCAGCACGTTCTTGCGCATGGCGCGGATCGTCTCGCGGGCGATAATCTTGCTGCCCACGGCGGCCTGGATCGGCACGTCGAACAACTGGCGCGGGATCAGCTCGCGCAGGCGCTCCACGAGCTGCCGGCCCTGCTGCTGCGCCTTGTCGGCGTGCACGATCATGGACAGGGCGTCGACCGGCTGCCCGTTGACCAGGATGTCGAGCTTTTGCAGGCGCGCCTCGCGGTACTCAGCGAACTGGTAGTCGAGCGAGGCGTAGCCCTGGGTGCGCGACTTGAGCTGGTCGTAGAAGTCGACGATCAGCTCGGCCAGCGGCATCTCCGCCGCGATGAGCACGCGCTGCTCATCCACATAGTCCATCTTCTGGTAGACGCCGCGCCGGTCCTGGATCAGCTCCATCACCGCACCGATGTAGCGCGCCGGCACGATGATCTCCAGCCGCACCCACGGCTCCTCGATGCGAGCGATGTGGTTGGGCGGCGGCAGTGCGGCCGGATTGTCGACCGTGAGCAGGCGGCCGTCGGTGGTGGTGACGTGGTACTCGACGCTCGGTGCCGTGATCAGCAGGTCGAGGCCGTACTCGCGCTCCAGCCGCTCGCGGACGATCTCCATGTGTAGCATGCCGAGGAAGCCGCAGCGGTAGCCGAAGCCGAGCGCGGCCGACGACTCCGGCTCGTACACCAGCGAGGCGTCGTTGAGCCGCAGCTTCTCCAGCGCGTCGCGCAGCAGCGGGTAGTCGTCGCTGGCGGTGGGGTACAGGCCGGCGAACACCATCGGCTTAGCGGGCCGGTAGCCGGGCAGTGGCTCGCGCGCCGGGTGCGCCGCGTCGGTCAACGTGTCGCCCACGCGCACCTCGCGTACGTCCTTGAGCCCGGTGGCCACGTAGCCCACCTCGCCGGCGGCGAGGCCCTCGACCGGGGCGAGCCCGGGGCGGAACACGCCGACCTCCAGCACCTCGCCGGTGCTCTCGGCAGCCATCAGGCGGATGCGCTGGCCCGGGGCGACCGCGCCGTCCACCACGCGGACGTAGGCGATCACGCCCTTGTAGGAGTCGTAGTGCGAGTCGAACACCAGCGCGCGCAGCGGCGCCGCGCGATCGCCCTGCGGCGGGGGGATACGCGTCACGATGGCGTCGAGGATGGCATCGATACCCACCCCGTTCTTGGCAGAGGCGAGCAGCACCTCGGCGCGCGGGAGGCCCACCAGGTGCTCGATCTCCTGCGTGACGCGCTCGGGATCGGCACTGGGCAGGTCGATCTTGTTGATGACGGGGATGATCGTCAGGTCGTGCTCGATGGCCAGGTACACGTTGGCGAGCGTCTGCGCCTCGACGCCCTGCGCCGCATCGACCACCAGGATGGCGCCCTCGCAAGCCGCCAAGCTGCGCGACACCTCGTAGGCGAAGTCGACGTGGCCCGGCGTGTCGATCAGGTTGAGCTGATACTCCTGACCGTCGTGCACATAGCGCATGCGCACGGCCTTGGCCTTGATCGTAATGCCCTTCTCGCGCTCGAGGTCCATCTGGTCGAGCACCTGCGCCACCAGCTCGCGTTGCGATAGCGTCCCAGTCCGCTCCAGCAGGCGGTCGGCCAGCGTAGACTTTCCATGATCGATATGGGCGATGATGCAGAAGTTGCGAATGTGAGCCTGATCGATCAAGACGTCATCTTCCTCACCCGCGCGATCGCGAGCGCCAATGGGGCGTGCAACTAGCGGCAGCCGCACGACGTGCGGCGGGCCGAGAGGGGAGGCGTCGGCGCGGGTTCTTCCCGATAGAGCATAGCAGATCGCGGGGCCCCGCGCGGGAGCCGCCCGCGGGGTGTCCCGTTGCCGTAGTTGCCTATGGCATCGGCTAGTGCGTCGGTATATGACTGTGATATCGGATGGGCGGTGGGGGGCTTGCGGCGCTGGCGGCCCATCCCTAACAATCGCGCGGAACTGCGAGCACAGAGCAGGAAGCGCATGGTACGGCAGCAGCGAGTGGACCGCGATCTCGAAGGGCTAGCTAGCGGTCGGGCGTCCGCGACGCGGTGCCGAGCGGCGCCGGCTCGAGGCTGGAGCGGCGGACAGCGGCGAACAGTCGCACGCCATCGGTGATGGTGAGCCTCTCCATTCGGCGGAGCGTGCGGAGCCATCGTACTGCCCGAGCCGTGGTGCAGTACGGCGCGATCGGTCTACGTGTGCTCATCGCGGCGCTCCTCAGCGCCGTGGGCCTGGCTTCTGTGCTGCTGAGCGGTGGCTGGGTACCGTCGGCGGGACCGCTGGCCGACGACTCCGCCCTCGTTGTCCCGCTCGACTTCACCGACGGAGAGCTGCTGGGGCTGGAGCGCACGCCCGACGGGGCTGTGGAACTGCGCGCTGGCGGGCTGTCCGCGGACGAGCGCCCGCGGGCCTACGCCGACTACGCGGCGTTCGGCATGTACACCTCACCGTCGATCCCACTGGAGCGCCCGGTCACACACGTCGAGGCGACGCTGGCCGCGGAAGTGCCGCCGGGCGCCGTCGCCCTGGTGGAGGTGCGCGGGCAGACGGCCGAAGGTCGCTGGACGGCCTGGACGGAGGTCGAGCCGGACGGCGCGCGAGCGTCCCTGGACGCGGCCGCGCGCACTATCGCCTACCGCGTGACGCTGCTGGCCGACGTCCCGAGCGCGCAGGGGCCCCGCGTCCGGGGCGGGCAGCTCCGCTTGCGGGCGGACCGTTACCGCCTGGCGGCCATGGCGGAGGCGCCGGCGGGCTCGCCGCCCACGGCGAAGGTCTGGGCGACCCGCGAGGGCCTAGTGGGCGCCTACACGGCCAACGGCCACCTCATCCAGCCGATGGATCGCTTCGTCGCCCTGCCCTCGCGCCGCGTGCTCAACCCCCTTGGGGGGACGGACTACACCGTGACCCTGCGGTATCGCGGCCGCACCGCCACCGTGCCCGTGTGGGACATCGGGCCGTGGAACATCCGCGACAACTACTGGGACCTGAACCGCGAGCTGTTCGCCGACCTGCCGCGCTGGCTGCCCCAGGCCCAGGCGGCGTACTTCCACAACCACAATCAGGGCCGCGACCAGTACGGCCGCTTCATCACGCTCCCCACCGCGCTGGACATCGCCGACGGGACCTTCTGGGAGGACCTCGGGATGACCGTCAACGACTGGGTAGAGGTGACGTTCAACTGGCTCGACGCCCCGTCGCCCCCGCCGCCCCTGGTGCCGGCCACGGTCTTGCCCAAGCCAACGCCAACCCCTGCGCCACGGCCCAAAGCCGAGAGCTTCAGCGCGCCCGCCGCTGCGTCCCCACGCCTCTACCTGCCGGTCGTGCTGCGGGGCTTCAGCGGTTGGACGAGCACGCTGGTGATCCAGAACCCCAACCCGCTGCCGACGGCGGCCACCGTCGAGTTCTACTCGCGCGACGGCATGCTGCTCACGGCCACCACTGTGCAGATCGGCCCACAGGGCGTTGGCACGGTGCGCCTGGCCCAGCTCGATGATCTCCCCGTGGGCCACGCGGGCCCGGCGATCGTCACCACCAGCCAGCCGGTGGCCGTGCTGGTCCACCACGACCACGCCGAGAGGGACCGCATGAGCTACGTCGGCCAGCTCAGCGGGGCCACGACCCTGTACGCCCCGCTGGTGGTCAAAGACGTCAACGGCTGGGACACGATCGTCCACGTGCAGAACACCGGGCCCACCCCGGCCGAGGTCCAGCTCACCTACTACCCGGCGGGCGGAGTCGGGCCCACCTGGACCGACACGGCGCTGATTCCGCCGTTGGGCGCGCGCACCTTCTCGCAGTTCAACCATCCCAGCCTGCCGTCGGGCTTCACAGGCTCGGCCGTGATCAGCTCGCCCAACGGTGGCCAGCTGGCGGCCGTGGTGAACGAGGTCAAGAACGAGGGCGCTGCCGTCAGCTATCCAGCTCCGTCCGCGGGCGTCTCGCCCGCGCTCGTGCCGTTCGTCCTGCGCAACTATCGCGGCTGGAGCACGGGCATCCAGGTGCAGAACCTCGGCAGCGCGCCGACGACCGTGAATGTGACCTACCAGCGCCTCAACGGGCCGGGCGGCGCGGTCGAGTCGGCCTCGGTGCCGCCGGGCGCCAGCACGATCTTCTACCAGCCGGCCAACCAGCAGCTGCCGGACGACTTTCTAGGCACGGCGTTCGTGACCAGCAGCACCGGCGCGCCGCTGGCCATCCTGGTCAATGTGGTGAACCCGCAGTCCACCGCCGCGATGAACTACCTGGCGACCACGCCTACCGGCACGGTGCTGCCCCTGTCGTTCGTGGCCCGGCAGGCCGAGGGGTGGAGCACCAGCGTGCTGGTGTTCAACCCCCAGAACGTGCCGCAGCCCATCCGCGTCAGCTATTTCGACTTCGAGGGCCGCGAGGTGGCGCGCGAGGAGGATACCCTGCCGGCCAACGGCACGCGCAGCTTCTTCCAGCAACGGCATCCCAACCTGCCCGACGGGTTCGTGGGCACGGCCGTCGTGCAGAGCCTGGCCAACCAGCCGGTCGCGGCCGTGATCAGCGCGGTGTACACGCCGTAGCACGGCTGGCCGTCGGCGAGCCACCGGCGCCCTATACTGCCGGTATGACGATGAGCGCTCAGCCCACCACCCCCCTTGCCGCACGGATGCGTCCGCGCACCCTCGACGAGTTCGTCGGCCAGCAGGCCATCGTCGGCCCTGGCCGGCTGATCCGGCGCGCTATCGAGCGGGGCCAGCTCCCCTCGCTGATCCTCTGGGGGCCGCCCGGCAGCGGCAAGACCACGCTCGCGCAGGTGATCGCTCGCGCCACGCGCGCCCGCTTCCTGAGCCTCTCCGCCGTGGCCGCGGGCGTGGCCGACCTACGCAAGGCCATCGAGACCGGCCGCGCCCTCCGCCGCGCGGGCGAACGCACCATCCTGTTCCTCGACGAGATCCACCGCCTCAACAAGGGCCAGCAGGACGCGGTGCTGCCCGCCGTAGAGCAAGGCGACGTCATCTTGATCGGCGCGACCACCGAGAACCCCTCGTTCGAGGTGAACAACGCCCTGTTGTCGCGCTGCCGCGTGGTGCGCTTGGAGCCGCTCAGCGAGGCCGAGCTGGGCGTCATCGTCGATCGCGCCCTGGCCGACTCGGAGCGCGGCCTCGGCACCCTGCGCGGCAGCTGGTCGCGGGCCGCCCGGGCGCACCTTCTGGCCGCCGCGGGGGGCGACGCCCGCGTGGCGCTCAACGCGCTGGAGCTGGCGGCGACGACAGCCGCGCCGGACGCCACGGGCCAGCGCGTGCTGACTCTGCCGTTGGTCGAGGAGGCCCTCGCGCGCCGAGCCCTCCGCTACGACCGCGCCGGCGACGAGCACTACCAGGTCATCTCGGCGTTCATCAAGAGCCTGCGTGGCAGCGACCCGGACGCGGCCATCTACTGGCTGGCTCGGTTGATCGAGAGCGGCGAGGACCCGCTGTTCATCGTGCGGCGGATGGTGATCTTCGCCGCTGAAGACATCGGGCTGGCCGATCCCCAGGCGCTGGTCGTGGCCACGGCCTGCCAGCAGGCGGTGCACTTCGTGGGTCTGCCCGAAGGGTACCTGCCGCTGAGCGAGTGCGCGCTGTATCTGGCCCTTGCCCCCAAGAGCAACTCCGCCCTCACCGCCTACCAGGCGGCGCGGGAGGACGTGCAGCGCACGCTCGACCTGCCGGTGCCGCTGCACCTGCGCAACGCTGTCACGGCGTTCAACCGCGCGCTAGGCTACGGCCGCGAGTACCAGTACCCGCACGCCCATCCGGGCCACGTGGTGGAGCAGGAGTACCTGCCGGCAGCGCTGGCGGGTCGGCGCTACTATGTGCCGAGCGACCAGGGCGCCGAGCCCAAGCTGGCCGCCGGCCACCGGCGCACGCGCGCCCCGCACCCCTAGCCGCCCCGGCCCTCGCCGCGCGCTATCCTTACTCAGTGCGACCCCGCGCCAGCCAAGGAGGGAGCATGGTCACTGTCGAGCAGCAGCTACCCAGCGGGGAGATCGGGCGGCCGCGACCACGCGTCGAGGACCTCCGCCTGATCACGGGGCACGGGCGGTTCGTGGAGGACGTGGCGCTACCCGGGCTCCTGCACCTGGCCCTGGTGCGCAGCCCCTATCCGCACGCACGGATCACCCGGATCGACACGACCGCCGCGAGCGTCGCGACCGGCGTGCGCGCCGTGGTGACGGGCGCCGACGTGCCCGTGCTGGCCAACCTGCCGGCCACCCCGGTGTCGCCCAACCTGCGCGTGCCGCCGTTCGAACTGCTGTGCCGCACGGTGGTGCGCGCGGTAGGCATGCCCGTGGCGGCGGTGGTGGCCACCTCGCGCGCGGCGGCGGCCGACGCGGCGCAGTTGGTCGAGGTGGACTACGAGCCGCTGCCCGCCGTGGCCGAGGCCGAGGCGGCGCTCGCCCCGGACGCGCCGGTGCTATACCCCGAGTTCGGGAGCAACGTGTGCTACACGCTGGAGGCCGGCCACGGCGACGTGGAGGCGGCGTTCGCTGGCGCCGCGCACGTGACGCGCCTGCGCGTGACCTTCCCGCGCCTGGCGCCGGTGCCTCTGGAGCCGCGCGGCGTGGTGGCCAGCTACGACCCTACTAGCCAGGAGCTGACCATCTGGGCCACCACGCAGAGCCCCCACCGTGTGCGCTGGCTGGCTAGCCTGGCGCTCGGCATGCCCGAGCCGCGCATCCGCGTCCTGGCTCCGGACATGGGTGGCGGGTTCGGCGGGCGCGGCGCCGTTTACGGCGAGTACCTCCTCGCGGCCTGGCTCGCGCGGCAGCTGGGCGCGCCCGTGCGCTGGATCGCCACGCGCAGCGAGGACATCACCACCGGCACCCACGGCCGCGACCAGATCGTGTACATCGAGGCGGCGGCGGAGGCCGATGGGCGCCTACGCGGCCTGCGCGCGCGCATCATCACCAACCTGGGCGCGTTCCTGCAGGTGAACACGCCCACCCCCGCGCCGCAGCTCCTGCGCATGCTGCCCGGCTGCTACCGCGTGCCGGCGTATCGCGGCCAGCTCACCGGCGTGTTCACCAACACCACGCCCACCGCGCCGTATCGCGGCGCCGGGCGACCCGAGGCGGCCGACACCATCGAGCGGCTGATGGACCAACTCGCGCGCGAGCTGCAGCTCGACCCGATCGAGCTGCGCCGTCGCAACTTCATCCGCCGCGACGAGTTTCCCTACCGCACCCCGGCCGGGGTCACCTACGACTCCGGCGACTACGCGGCCGCGCTCGACCGCCTGCTGACGCTGGCCGACTACCCGGCGCTGCGCGCGCGGCAGGCGGCAGAGCGCGCGCGGGGCGAGCGCACGCTGCTGGGGATCGGCCTGGCCAGCTTCGTCGAGCCTAGCGCGGGCGGCTGGGAGAGCGGCGCGGTGCGCGTCGAGCCGTCGGGCGACGTGACGGTGGCCACCGGCTCGTCGGCCCACGGCCAGGGCCACGAGACGAGCTTCGCCCAGATCGTGGCCGACCGGCTGGGTGTGCCGTTCGAGCGAGTGATCGTGCGCCGCAGCGACACGGCAGTGACGCCGCCGGGGGTCGGCACCTTCGGCAGCCGCAGCACGGTGCTGGGCGGCTCCGCGCTGGTGCAGGCGGCCGACCAGGTGCTGGAGAAGGCGCGCCGCATCGCCGCCGGCCTACTGGAGGCGAGCCCCGATGACATCCGTCTGGAGCAGGGACGCTTCCAGGTCGCGGGCGCGCCCGAGCGGCACGTCACCTGGGCCCAGGTGGCCGCTGCGGCTTACGGCCGGGGGCGGCTGCCGCCCGGCGAGACACCCGGGCTGGAGGCCAGCGCCTACTTCGATCCCCACTCGGAGACCTACGGCTTCGGCGCCGCGCTGGCTGTGGTGCGCATCGATCCCGACACCGGCCAGGTGCGCGTCGAGCACCTCTGGGCCGTGGACGACTGCGGCACGGTGATCAACCCGCTGCTCGTGGAGGGCCAGATCGAGGGCGGCACGGCGCAGGGCTTCGGCCAGGCCGTCCTCGAGCAGGTCGTGTACGAGCCAGACGGCACGCTGGCCACTGGCTCGCTGATGCACTACGCGCTGCCCCGCGCCAGCACCATGCCGCCGCTGACCATCGCCGAGATGGTCACCCCCTCGCCACTCAACCCCCTTGGCACCAAAGGCGTCGGCGAATCCGGTACCATCATCGGCACGGCGCCGATCATGAACGCGGTGGCCGACGCGCTCGCGCCGCTGGGCATCGCGCACCTGGACATGCCCTACACGCCCGAGCGGGTCTGGGCGGCGCTGCAGGCGGCACGGCGGACCACCTGAGCGGCCGCGCCCCGAGGCGCCGAGCGGGCGCGCGAGCCACGGGGAGGGAGGCGACCATGCGAGAGCGGAGGATCGCACGCGGCCGGATGCTCGCGGCGCTCGGGCTGGCGCTCGCGCTGGCCTGGAGCAGCACCGCACCGCCCGGTCCACAGCCTGCCGTCGCGGCCGAGCCTGCGCCCGCGCAGGAGCTGGTGCCGGTGCGCGTGGGCATGCAGTACATCATCAGCGATGCCGCGCTGCTGGTGGCGTGGGACCGCGGCTACATGCGCGAAGTGGGGATCGACTTCCAGGGCCAGCGCGTCGACAACCTGGACCTGCAGAGCGGGATCGCCAGCGGCCAGCTCGACGTCGGCGGCATCGGCGTCACGGCGGCCACGCTCAACGCCTTCTTACGCGGGGTGCGGCTGAAGATCGTGGGCGACCGCGCCACCCTCGCGCCGGGCCACGGCTACATCGCGCTGGTCGTGCGCAAGGACCTGGTCGACAGCGGGCAGGTGCGGTCGCTCGCCGATCTGCGCGGGCGCCGGATCGCCCAGCAGCCGCCGCTGCATGCGACCACGAGCTGGTACCTGCTGGACCGCTTGTTAGCCCGCGCGGGGGTCAGCGAGAGCGAGGTGGAGTACGTGGGCCTGGGCTTCGCCGACCAGAACGCGGGCCTGATCGGCGGCAGCATCGATGCCGCCATGCAGACCGAGCCGAGCGTGACCGCCGCCGCGGAGAGCGGGCTGGCCGTGCGCCTCGCGGGCGCCGATGAGGTGGCCAGCTTCAGCCTCGGCGGGCTGGCGTATTCGGAGAGCTTCGCGGCGCAGACCGACCTGGGCCGCCGCTTCATGCTCGCCTACTTGCGCGCCGTGCGCGCCTACCTCGACGCCTTCACGCGCGACAGCGGTCGGGCGGAGATCGTGGGAGTGCTCACCCGGCACACGCCCGTGAAGGACGCGGCGCTGTATGATCGGATGGTCATGCCGTACATCAACCCGAACGGGCGCTTCACCTACGAGGGCTACGACGCGGTGCAGGACTACTTCATCCGCCACGGGGTGCAGCCCGGCCGGGTGGACATGAGCCAGATGGTCGATAACGCGTTCGCCGACTGGGCGGCGGAGCAGCTCGGCCCTTACTGAGCACGACGGCGCTGTTCCCGTAGGCATCGATGCCGATAATGTAGCCGGAAGGCGGCCGCCCCGGCCGGCGCTGGTCAGCGCGCGGAGCACGATCGCCCCGGTGATTGAGTCGAACGCATGCAACCGCTTCGCCTGACCAGCCTCCAATGGGTGATGGGGCTGGCCTGTGCCACCCTTGGCGCTCTGCTTCTCGTAGTACCCCACCACTTCGCTGGCCCGACCGATCTCGGGAGCTGGGGCCTCCTTACCGAGCGAGGCGCCCTGCTGGTGCTCGTCGGCCTCGGCCTGATGGCCTTGGCCGTCTTCCAACCGCCGCGCCCGCTGGTCGGGCTGACACACGTCGGGGCGGGCGCCGCGGTGCTAGCGCACGTCGTGCTGCTGGCGCAGACGGGCGGCTGGCTGGCGGCGCTGGTGCTTGGCGTGCTGGGGTTGGGCACCCTGCTGGCGCCCCTGCTGCAACGCCTCCCCTGGCGGGGCGAGAGCCGCGACCTGTTCCTCGGTCTCATGGGCCTGGCCAATGCCGGCAGTGGCGCGCTGCTGCTCTACTTCACCGCCCTGCGCCAGGCGTCGGAGCCACTCTCCGTCATCACGGAGTACCCGCTCCCCGGGCTCGCGCTGCTGGCCACCGGCCTGCTGCTGGTGGCCGTTTGGGGGCAAGGAACGTCGCGGGCGGCGCTACGAGGCACGGCGCTGCTGGCAGCGCTCGCGCTGCTGGGCACCGGCCTGCTCCTCCTAGCCGAAGCGCATCGCTGGCCGGGCACGGGGGCGCTGGTGGGAGTGAGCGCGGCACTCGCGGGCTTGCCCTGGGTCCGCTTACAGCCCGGCCCGACCTCCTTGAAGGCCCGCTTGGCGCTGGCGTTGGCGATCACCGCCGCCGTGCCGCTCGTCGCGATCGTGACCGTCGCCGCGGAGAGCGACGAGCGGGCGGCGACGGCCCAGGTGCTCGCCCATGAAGAGGAACTGGCGATCGACACGGCGCAGCGAGTGGCCGACTACGCGCGCCTGCACCGGGCGGCGATCCAGGCGATCGCCGCGCAGCCCTGGCTGCTGGCCGTCGATCGGGAGGAGCTGACGCGCCGCCTGCAAGCGTACGACGAGGCGTACGCGGGGATCGCGGCGTTTGCCCTGCACGATGCCGCCGGCCAGCCGATTGCCCGCAGCGACGGGCGGCCACTGGCCTCGGTGGCGGGCGCGCCGCTGTTCGAGACAGTGCGCGGCACCGGGCGGCCTGCTATGCGCGCGGCCGTGTCGATCGCTCGCCGCGAGCCCGTGCTGCTGATCGGTGAGCCCCTGTACACGGCCGACGGCCAGTTCGCGGGACTCTTGTCGGGCGCGGTCGACCTCAACAACGTGGCGGCGCTCCTCCAGCGGCTGGCCGCCACCCACCGCCGCGCCTACGTGATCGACGCCGACGGGCACCTGCTGGCCGAGGCGGGTACGGCGCGCGCACGGCTGCTCGCCGACTACTCGCGCCGCACCCCGCTGACCGCGCTGCAGGCCAGCGAGCGGCCCAGTGGCGCGCTCGTGTATCGCGAGGACGGCGCGGAGTGGCTGGCCGGTTACGCCCGCGCCGAGGAGCTGGGCTGGGGCGTGGTGGTCGAGCAGCCGACCACGGTAGCACTCGCCGAGATCCGCGCGCGGCGCGAGCTGACGGCGCTGTTGCTGGTGGTGGCGATCACGCTGGCGAGCATCGCCGGCTATCTCGTGGCGCGGCATCTGATCCAGCCGCTGCTCGCGTTGGGGCGCGCGGCGGACGCGCTGGCCGCCGGGCAGGCGCCGGTGCCGCTGCCCCGGAGCCCCGTGGCCGAGATCGCCCAGCTCTCGGCAGCGTTCGGCGCCCTCCGCGACCGGCTCGCGGCACGCACCGTGGAGCGCGAGCGCGCCGAGGCCGCGCTGGCCGAGCGCTCGCGGGGCCTCGAGGCGGTGCAAGCCGTGACCAAGGAGATCACCCGCGAGCGCGATCTATCGCGGCTGCTGCCGCTCATCGTGGAGCGCGCGGCCAGCCTCGTCGACGCGCCGGCGGGAGCCATCCACCTCTGGGATGCGGCCGGCGAGCGCCTGGTGCCACGCGCCTGGCTGGGATTCGATAGCCGCGCAGCCGCCTTCGTGCTGCCTTTGGGCGAGGGCGCGGTGGGCCAGGCGGCCGCGCAGCGGAGCGGCGTGACGATCAACGACTACGCCGCGTGGCCCGACAGCCTCCCTCGTCGGCAGCCAGGCATGTACCCCGACCTGGGTCTGACGGCGATCCTCGCGGAGCCGATCATCTACCAGCAGCAGCTGATCGGCACCATCATGCTCGGCCACCGCCAGCCGGGCCGGCAGTTCACCCCGCGCGACTGCGAGATGCTGAGCATCTTCGCCGCGCAGGCCGCCATCGCGATCGAGAACGCGCGCCTGTACCAGGCCCTCGAGCACCGCGTCGCTCGCCTCCAGGCCCTGGCACGTGTCAACGAGCTGCTGTTCGCCACGCGCGATATGGACGCCGTGCTCACGGAGATCGCCCGGGCCGCTGCCGCGCTGCTCGGGGCGCCGTTTGCCAGCCTCTGGCTGGTAGACAACGCCACGCGTACGCTGCGCATGGCTGCCGCGTCCAGCCCGGCGCCGCTCGAACGGTACGGCGCCGTGACGGTGCGCTTCGGGGAGGGACTCGTTGGCTGGGTCGCCGAGCACCGCACCCCGTTGGCCCTCGCCGACATGTACGCCGAGGCGCATTGGTCGGTGGTGCCCGCCGCCAAGGCATATTGGCAGGCCCGCGGCCTTCCCAGCGCCTTCGCGCTCCCCGTACCACGGGAAGGGCCGCTAGTGGGGGTGCTGGTGCTTCGCGGGCCCGAGCCTTTCCGCCCCGGAGCCGACGACCTGGCGGTGCTGGACAGCTTCGGCGCGCAGGCAGCGCTCGCCGTGCGCAACGCGGAGCTGTTCGCCTGCACGCTCGCGGCCCGTGCGGACGCCGAGGCGGCGGCGCGGACCAAGAGTGTCTTCCTGGCCAATATGAGCCACGAGATCCGCACCCCGCTCAATGGGGTGATCGGTATGACCGGCTTGCTGCTGAGCACGCCGCTGAACGCCGAGCAGCGCGAGTACGTCGAGACGATCCGCACCAGCGCCGAGGCGCTGCTGGGCATCGTCAACGACATCCTCGATTTCTCCAAGATCGAGGCCGGCAAGCTGGAGTTGGAGCTCATTCCCTGCGACGTGCGCGAGGCGGTGGACGACGTGCTCGACCTGCTCGCCGAGTCCGCCCAGCGCAAGGGGATCGTTCTGGCCGCCGTCATCGATCCCGCGGTCCCCTCCGTGCTCCGCGGGGACCCGGGCCGGCTCCGCCAGGTGCTCACGAACCTCGTAGGCAACGCCGTGAAGTTCACCGAACAGGGCGGCGTGGTGGTGCGAGTCGCGCCAGCGTCCGGGGCAGAGGCAGCGGATCACCTGACTCTACGGTTCAGCGTGGAGGACACCGGCATCGGCATCCCGACGGAGCTGCAGTCGCACTTGTTCGAGGCCTTCACCCAGGGCGACAGCTCCACCACGCGCCGCTACGGCGGCACCGGTCTGGGGCTAGCGATCTCCAAGCAGCTCGTCGAATTGATGGGCGGCCAGATCGGGTTGGAGAGCGTGCCGGGGAGCGGCAGCACGTTCTGGTTCACCGTCCCATTGCTGCGCACGCCCGCAGAACCGGGGACGAGCGCCGATCCACGCGCCGGCCTCCGCGGCCGACGGCTGCTGGTCATAGACAGCAAAGCCCTGCGGCGAGCCGCCCTGGTCCAGCAGCTCGCCTTATGGGAAGCAGCAGTGGCCAGCGCGGCCACGGTCGAGGCGGCGCAGGAGCTCCTGGCGGTGCACACCTACGCCGCGGTCCTGCTCGACGTGCGCGCGCCGGACGATCCGGCGCTGGCCCTGCCGCCCGTAAGCCCAGCACCCGTCGTGGCGCTGGCCGACCTGGGCGCGCACGAGACGGTCGCCGCGGCACGGGCGGCCGGGGTAGCCGCCTGCCTCACGCGCCCCCTGCACAGCAAGACCTTGGCTCGCACCCTCCTAGCCCTGCTGACCGGCGCGGCGGCCGGACCGGAGCCGACGGCCGCCGCGCCGGCTCCGCTGGACGCGGCCACCCACGCACGCGTGCTGGTAGCCGAGGACAACGCGGTGAACCAGCGCGTGGTGGCGCGCATGCTGGAGCGACTGGGCTGCACCGTGGACCTGGTAGCTAACGGCCGGGAAGCGATCACTGCCCTCGCCCAGCGGCCGTACGATCTGGTCCTCATGGACTGCCAGATGCCAGAGATGGACGGCTTCGCGGCTACGGCGGCCATTCGGGCCCGGGAGGACCCCGAGCGCCGCACCCCGATCGTGGCGCTCACCGCCAACGCGCTACCCGCGGATCGCGAGCGCTGCCTGGCCGCGGGCATGGACGACTACCTGCCCAAGCCAGTCCGCAGCGAAGAGCTGGCGGCCGTGCTGCGGCGCTGGGTTGGCACGGAGCGCTCGGCGCCACGCGCCTCGGCCCCCGCGTCGGCAACCGTCGAGGCCACGCTCGACCCCAAAGCGCTGGCCGACCTCCAGGCCTCGGCTCCCGGCGATGGCGCCGAGCTGCTGCGCGAGATCCTCGAACTGTTCGTCCGCGACGCCCCTGAGCGGTTGGCGGCCCTGCGGCAGGCTAGCGCCACGGGCGACGCGGCGGCGGTGCGCCGGATCGCGCACGTGCTCCGAGGAGAAAGCGGCTACGTCGGCGCCCGCCGGCTGCGCGCCCTGTGCGAGCAAGTCGAGGTGGAGGCCGAGCACCGCACCGTCCGGTCAGCCCTTCTCGCCGAGCTGGAGGTCGAGCTTGACCGCGTCTGCCAGGCGCTCGCCTCCCTGCATCCCGGCTTCGTCCCGCCGCCCACAGCCACCCTCGCCGGGCCCTCCGCTCCCCATACGCCTTGACCACCGTGCGGCATATCCGCGACGGCCGCTCCGGGCGCGTGCCCATCGCCATGACGGCCCCAGGGGCACACTTCCTGCGCGGAAGGGATGGGCTCTAGCGTTCCCCGCCGGAGCCGCGTGAGGCGCTCGCTCGACGGCGCTCAGAAGCGCAGCGCGCTGGGCAAGTGGGCCAGCACCGGGTAAGGAGGTTGTGATGCCGAGGAAGATCGGTCACCCAGGCGAGCAACACCCCGAGCCTTGGCGCTCCGACCTGAATCCAGACGCCATGGCCGGCATGAACGTGGGCACTGCCGGACCACATCCGGAGCTGGACGCGCGCACCGCGTACGATATCAAGCGCATTCACCGGCAACTCCAGGAGTTCCCCGACGACGAGCTGAAGCGGATTCCGGTGCTTCCCCCAGGCAGTCGTCTAGAGCAAGGTGCTACGTACATCGACCTGTGCGATCCAGCACGGCGAGAGTTCACGGCCACTGGCGATATGGAGGCAGGTTCGAACAACTGGTACGTGCCGAAGAGCGCTGTCGACTACCAGTTGTGGAACCGGCTAATTGGCGTGCAGAATCCGGAGCGCCTAGGGGAAGCATCCGAGCGTTGACGCCATGGATCCTTGTCCCCTTTTTGGGAGGGCATACCGAGCGCAGTTGGCATGGGTGAACGAGGGACGCAACCCGCACACGGTCACGGCCCCCGGCATCTGAGACTCCGGCACGATCAACCCTGGCGGCAGGTGGGCAGGGATCTTCGCCGTGACGGGCACGTTCGAGCACATGTGCACCATCCACCCCGAGAGGCATGGGCGCCTGACGGTCACGCCCCAGTAACTGCTCCCCTATGGTCTGGGCATTGGGCCGTAGCGGACGTGGGGAGAGCCCCGAGGATGTCCTAGGGGCTCTCCCCATAAG
>JADGHJ010000389.1 GCA_019686175.1 Chloroflexota bacterium
CCCGCGCCCCCATGATACGGGCCCGTCCCCCGCCGCGCGGCAGACGTTACGCGATTGCATGCCCGAATTGCGTGCCCCCCATCGCATGATGCGGCGGCGCACGGCGCACGCCCAGCGGGCTGATACTATACCGTAACATAGTCGATACTGACGATGGCGCATCCTCCTGGTACGCCGGCGCGGTCGCCCACGGCACGGGCGGCCGGTGCGCGACGCCTCCCCGCACACTACAGCGCGACCAGGAGCGAGCCTCCTGGCCGCGCCGGTGCGGATACGTGGTGGCCCTAGCGCTTGATATTCACCAGATCCTGGAGGATCTCGTCGGTCGCGGTGATCACCCGCGAGTTGGACTGGAAGCCGCGCTGCGCGATGATCATGTTGGTGAACTGCGTCGCGAGGTCGACGTTGGACATCTCCAGGAATCCCGCCTTCACCTCGCCGCGGCCGTTGGCCGCCGCGCCGTTGTAGACGGCCTGGCCCGAGTTCACGGTCGGCTTGAACAGGTTGCTGCCCGCACGCTCCAGCCCCCCGTCGTTCGGGAACTTGGCCAGGGCGATCTGCGCGAAGTTAGAGACCGACGTGCCGTCGGCCAGCACCAGGCTGATCACCCCGTTGGGCGCGATGTTGAACCCCGTGACCGCCACGCCGTTCTGCGTCTGTGGGATAGTGATCGGCTGTGGCGGGGTGTTCGAGTCGGCCGTCACGGGCACGCCCGAGGTGTAGCCAAGCACCTGGAGGCCGCTGGTGGTGTGCACCAGCGCGCGATCGCCACCGGGCGTGCTGGGGACGGCGAGGTCGAAGTTGCCGTCGCGTGTGAAGCTGATGGTCGGGGTCGACGCGCCGTCGCTGAGCACGAACCAGCCGTCGCCCTGGATCGCCATGTCGGTGGTGCGGCCGGTGGCCTGTAGGTTGCCTTGGGCCATCAGCAGGTCGATGCTGCCGAGCTGTACCCCGAGCCCCACCTGCACTGGGTTGCTGCCGCCCAGGTTGTTGCTCGGGGCGCTGGCTCCGCGCACGGTCTGGCTGATCAGATCCTGGAAGTTCACGCGCGCCGACTTGAACGCCACCGTGTTCACGTTGGCGATGTTGTTGCCCACCACGTCCATGAGCGTCTGGTGGTTGCGCATGCCGGACACTGCGGAGAACAGCGAGCGCATCATACGGGTTCTCTCCTCCTGCGACTTGGGGTGCGACGCGTCGCCATGACTTACGAGGTCGTTTCTCCTTTCACGCGTGTCACCTGACTCACGGGCACCGTCTGCTCGCCGACGACGAGCTGCGGCGTCCCGTTCGTCACCCGCACCTCCGTCACCGTGCCGCTCACGGTGCTACCATCGCTAGCGGTGGCCTCGATCTCGCGTCCCAGCAGCGTGGCGCCCTGTGCGAGCAGCTGCGCGTTGGTGAGCGTCTCCAGGCGCTTGTCCAGACTCTGCATCGTTTCGAGCGTGGTGAACTGGGCGAGCTGCGTGATGAACTCCTTGTCCTCCATGGGTTTGAGCGGGTCCTGGCTGCGCAACTGAGCCACCAGGAGCTGCAAGAACTCCTGCTTGCCCAGTTGATCGATGCCACGGCCGGTCCCGCTACTAGTGGCCGCCGCATCTGGCGTCGCAGTGGCCGCGCTAGCCCCAACTGACGACGTGGTACTGATCGTGCTTGCCACGCGATGCTCCCTCCGCTACACGCGATAGTCGATTTGGTGCGGCGAGCTGGCGAGCGGCTCGATCGCGCCGGGCGCCGCCGCGTGGGGCTGCACGCTGCGCCGCGACGGCCGCGGCATGAGCGCCTCGCGCGGTGGTCCGCCATCGGCGCCCACGCCGCCCCCGGCCAGACCGATGACGAGCTGCGCCACCGGCAGCCCCCGCTGGTCGAGCGCCTGGGCAAGCTGGGGCATGCTGGCTTGCAGGAGCTCGCGGGTGGCAGCGCTCTCCGCCCCGAGCCGGACGCTGATCCCCTGCTCACCCCGGGCCACGTGCAGCAGCACCGTTCCCAGGCCCTCGGGCTGCAGGTGCAAGCGCACCGCCTGAGCGCCACGCGCCGCGGCGTCGAGCCCGAGTGCCACTTGCTCTGGCAGCGAGTGCGCGGCGGGCGACCACAGATCGGCCACGTCCCGCGCCCCGCTACCTGGCACCTCGGGACGCGAGGGTACCAGGCCAGCGAGCGCCTCGGCGGCCGACGGCCTGGACGGATCGCTGCTCGGCTCCCGGGCGGGCTGGTCGCGCCCGCCCAGCAAGCGCCACGCACCTGCCTCTGGCACCGTGTCCCGCGCCTCGGCCAACACGAGCGCCCCGGGATCAGCCGGGGACGGGCGCGGCACGGTCGCGCCCGCGATGTCGCCGGGCTCTCCGCCCGGCGAGACACGCACCTCGGCCGCCGCCAGCAGCGGGTCGCCCGCCCATGCGCCGCCGGCCGCAGTGTCACCGCCGTGATCACGGACTCCACCCACCCCGTGGGCTAGCAGGGGAGCGGGCGCCGACCTATCACCGGTCGCAGGCGCCGTGTCGGCCGATCCGGCGAGGCCTGGGCCGGCACCGGGTGCGATCAGCGCGCTGGGTGCCGGCCACCTGAGCGCTTGGGGAACC
>JADGHJ010000390.1 GCA_019686175.1 Chloroflexota bacterium
AGTTGTGTATAAGTGACTGGCGCTGGCGCGCGAGGCCGCCCAGCAGCTCGTCGCGCGGTGCCGGGCCGAGCGCTCGCCCGTGGCCGCCCTGGCCGCGCTGCTGCTGGCGAGTGGCCTGCGGCTCGGCGAGGCGCTGGCGCTCACGGGGGCGGACGTGGACTTGCCGCGCGGCGTGCTGCGGGTGCGCGCGACGCTGGGCCCCGACGGCCAGCGGCAGCCGCCCAAGACGCCCAGCGCCGTGCGGACCGTCCCGCTCGCCCCCCTCGGGCGCGAGGCCCTCACGTGGCTGCCGCGCCCGTTGGCCACCGAGCGCTGGTGGCGGTGGAGCCCCGGCGCGGCGCGGCAGGCGGTGGCGCGGCTGGCCCGGCGCGCGGGCCTCGCCCCCGTCTGCCCGCACGTGCTCCGCCACACCCACGCCTCCTTGGCCCTGGCGGGCGGGGCGCCGCTCGCGGAAGTGAGCCGCGTGTTGGGCCACGCTAGCGTGGCCATCACGGCGGGGACCTACGCCCACTCCTTGGGGGAGCCGCAGCGGGTAGCGGCGGCGCTGGCGGCGGCCCTCGGGGAGGCGCAATGAGTCTGTTCACGCCTGAGTGCTGGACCGCCTACGTGCGCGCGTGCGTGGCGCTGGAGCAGGCCGTGGCCACCGCCTGGCAGCGCGGCCTCGCGGCAGATGTGGTAGACGCCGCGCGCGCCGCGCTGGCGCTGGCGCAACGGCGCCGGCGCGCCGTGGCGCGGGCGCAGGTCCCTGGCGCCGGCGGCCTGCGGCAGGTGGCCGCCTTGGCCGGCGTGGCGCTGGAGGCGCTCGTGGACCCCCGCCAGTTCGACGCGGTCCTGCAGCGCTGGACCGCCGAGACCGTCGCGGCGCGGGCGGCGCTCTACGCCCCGGGCGCGGCGGCGGACGTCCAGTCCGAGCCGTTGGACCCGCCCTGGGGCGGCGCGCCAGGTGACGCTCCCGACGCGGACCGCTACCCGCGCCGGTACGCCGCGTGGCTGGAGGCCCGGCGGCAGCGGGCGCTCGGGCCCAGCGCGCGCCGCTTGTTGCTGCTGGCGCTGGTGGGGGCCGCGGCCGACTTGCAGTTTGGCGCGGCCACCCACACCGTGGCCGCCCGGGCGCAGCGCGTGCTGCAGACCGTGCTCGCGCAGTACGGCCTGGACTGCACGGACTACGGCACCGCGCGCCGGGACCTCGCGGCCGAGGGGGACGTGCGCCCCGCGCCGTGGGCCCCCTGGTGGCGGCGCTGGGGCTGCGGGGACGAGGCCGAGGCGCTGTGCCTCGTGCTCGACTGGGCGCGGCGGGTGCTGCGGCTGTGCGGCGTACAGCATCCCGCCGACCTCTGGCGCCGCGCCTTGTGAGCGTCGCACATGTGTGCTAGCCTAAGAAAGAGACTGCGGGAAGAAGTCGGCTGCCGCTCGCGTGCCAGTGCGAGCGGCCTGAGCGACGGGTTCGTGCCACCGCTTGGCACGGCCCGAGTGCCCCCCGGCCCGCGCGGCCACGCAGCATCCCCGTCGCCGCGCACACCAAAGGCAGGAGGTGTGCGCGTATGTCCTCAATTTTGTCGTCTCCCCCCACGCCGCACTTGCTGACCGCGACCGAGGCCGCCATGCGACTCGGCCTGCCGTCGCGCTATGCGCTCCACCGCGCCGTGCGGGCGGGCCGACTGCGCCCCATCGCCCGCGTCGGCGCTCGGCGGATGTTGCTCTTTGCGCCCGAGGACGTCGAGCGCGCGGCCGCGCGGCACGGGGGGAGCTGAGAATGGTGCGCCCGCACGCCCGTGGGGCCGGGCGGCGGGCGGCAGGGAGATGGGCACGCCTACCGCAATTGTATCGCCCGGCCTCCCTGCCCGCCGACCCGCCCCCGGTTCTTGCTGCTCGCATTGACCCACGCGGCCGCGCCCGGCTCGCGGATGGGCGGGTGGCCGGCCGCCTGCAACGCGACGCCGATGGGATACTGGTGTTCCTCGCCCAGCGGGACGAGGAACGCCACCTGCTCCGCCAGCCGCCCGCTTGGGCCTTCGACGCCGACCTGCTCGACGCCCTGGCGCGGGCAGGCGTGCAGCGCGTGTGCATCAGCACCGCGCGCGCCACGTACACCGCGCCGCTCGCGGAGTTCTTCGCCAGCACCGCGCTGCTGCTGGACCGGGGCCACGGCGTGCAGCGCGCGGTACCCCTGGGTCTCTGGCGCGTCCAGCCGCGCGGCGGCCCGCGCCAGCTCGGCTTGTTCGCGGAGGTGTAGCGATGGGCTGGCTGCCATCTGCGGCATGTCCGCTGTGCGAGTCGCCCTGGGACGTGTTCAACCCGACCGGCGCGCGTTGCATCCGACACCACGCGTTCGCGCGGACCGACCTGGGCGAGCTGGTCCTGGCCGAGCCGCTGCTTCTGGCCGCCCCGGCGCGGGAGCGGCCAGCGGCGGCCCCGGCGCCGGCGCCCCGCGCTGCTGGGCGCACCGCCCCGGACGGGGCGCCTCGGCCGAGCCCGGCGCGGCGTCAGCCGGCCCCGCTTGACAGAAAGCTAACCTCCAACTATAGGGAGGGGCCGTTGGAGGTTGGGTTGGACGAGGTGGTGGGGG
>JADGHJ010000391.1 GCA_019686175.1 Chloroflexota bacterium
CCCCTCCTCGACTACTATCAGCGGGCGGGAGTGCTGGTGCGGATCAACGGCGACCAGCCGGTCGAGGCGGTGCACCGTGCCCTGCTCGAGGCGCTGACGTCCGGCCGCAGCTAGCCCGCGGCCGCTCGACGTGGCGAGTCGCGGGATCGCCGCGATCTGCGGCTCTAGGCGCTGCTGGGGGCCGGCGGGGTTGTGGGCGCCGGTTCCCGTACGGATGGCTGCGGATAGCGGTACTGGCGTACCTCGTCTGCGCCGCGCTCCCGGCGCATAATGCGCTGGAGCAGGAAGTTCGATAGCGGGGGAGCAGGATGCTCGTGCTCGGGCGGCGCGTGGGCGAGACGATCTGTATCGCCGATGGCATCGAGATCGTCGTCGTGGCGATCAGCGGGGGCCAAGTTCGTATCGGGGTGAAGGCACCCCGCGACGTGGCCGTGCTGCGCGGCGAGCTGCGGTGCGCAGTGGCGGCGGAGAACCGCCGCGCGGTGGCCCACCGTTCGCCCGCCGTGGCCACCGGCGCCGAGGCGGCGCCGGTGCGGCAGGTGCGCCTGCCCCGCGCTGGCTAGCTGTTGGCTAGGGGCCAACGACCACCAGCGTGTAGTTGTCCGGATCGAGATACAGGCGGGCGACGCGCTGGATGTCGTCCGCGGTGACCGCGTCGATGCGCGCGAGATACTGGTCCAACGGCTGATAGTAGCCCAGCGCGATCCCGGCGGCGAGGTCGCGGGCCTGATCCACGGCGCGCTCCAACCCCCGCCGCGTGCTGCCACGCACATACGCCTTGGCTTCCGCCAGCTCGTCCGCCGCGAGCGGCTCATCGCGCAGTCGTCGCACCTCGGTCAGCGTGGCGGCAATCGCCTCGTCCGCTCGGGCGGGGTCGCTGGCCGCAGCGATCAGCCAGGTGCCGACGTCGGTCAGCTCCCAGTATCCCGTATCCACGCGGGAGACCAGCCCCAGCCGGTCCCGGAGCTCGCCGGCGAGCCGCTGGCCGCCCGACCCCATGGCCGCATTGAGGACTGTGAGCGCATAGCGGTCGGGGCTGTCGAGCCCGGCGGTCGGCCAGCCGAGCACGATCTGGGCCTGCTGCGCTCCGGTAGAGAGTCGCCGCTCGCGGTGGACAGGGCGCGGCGGCTCCGCGCGCGCAAACGTCGGGGGCGTCTCATCGGGCATGGCGGCGAAGGCAGTGGCGATCTGGGCCACGACCTCATCGTGCTGCAGGTCGCCAACTGCCGCGACGACCAGGTTCGACGCGCGGAAGAAGCGCTCGCGGAACTGCAAGAGCACGTCGCGGCTCACGCTGCGCACTGTCTCGCGATCGCCAGCGGGCAACTGGCGCGCGGGATGGTCGGCGAACACGGTCTTTGCGAACGTCTCGATGGCGAAGGCCAGGGGATCGTTGAGGATGCGATTCAGCTCCTCCATCACGACGCGGCGCTCTTTGTCCACGGCTGCCGTGTCGAACAGAGAGTTGACGAGGATGTCACTCAGGACATCGACCGCGACCGGGAAGTCGGCGTTGGGCAGGGTCGCGAAGAAATCGATACCCTCCCAGCTCGTGGTGGCGTTCAGCCAGCCGCCGCGCTCGGTAATGGGCGCGTCGATGGCGATACTGGACGGGCGGCGCGGGGTGCCCTGGAAGAACATGTGCTCCATGAAGTGGGCGGCCCCCACCGTGGCAGGGTCCTCGTCGCGCGAGCCGCCGCGGACGTAGATGGCCAGGGCGGCCACGTCCGCGCCCGGCCGCTCGCGGGTCACCACAGTGATCCCGTTCGGCAAGCGTGTCTGGTACACGCCTTCCTCCTCCGCAGTTTGCGCGCCGGTGCGGGGCGCGAGTACCGCGCTGGCGAGCAGGACGAGAACGAGAACGCAGCCGCCGATCGCGCGGGGCCGGTGGATGGCTGTGAGAAGGCCGTACATGGTCGTGCGCTACCCCCCGTCTAATGGTGGAGTCGACTCGCTGACACGTGGCCGAGTGTCGACTGCGCGCGGGCTCACTGGGGGCGCAGCACGACCGTCAGCAGTCGCTCGGGCGCCAAGTAGCGTTGGGCGGCGGCCTGCACGTCCGCAGGCCGCACGGCGCGCAGCTGCGCTCGGAACTGCTCGCGCGGCGGCGCCACACCGTAGAGCGCCTCGCGGCGGGTCAGCTCGTTGGCGCGAGCGCTGACAGTCTCCAGGTCCACGATCTGGCCATCCACGAAGTAACCGATAGCGCGCGCCACCTCCTCCTCGCTGGGGGGCGCGTCGCGTAGCTTCTGCAGCTCGGCCAGCAGCAGGCTCGTCACCTCCGCTGTGTTCGGCGGCTCGGTACCGGCCGACGCGAGCAGCACGCCGACATCGGCCATCTGGAGGAGCGAAGCGCCCACCGCGTAAGCGAGGCCGCGCTGGTCGCGGATCTCCGTATACAGCCGCTGGCCGCCACCGCCCAAGATCCCCGATAAGACGACCAGGGCGGCCCGATCCGCAGCCTGGACCCCCGGCCCACGGGCGGCGACGGCGATGTTCGCCTGCTCGCTGCCGGCCGGTCGCTCGACCCGGGTGCCCACCTGCGCGGGGGGCAGGGCGACCG
>JADGHJ010000086.1 GCA_019686175.1 Chloroflexota bacterium
GCCCGTACTCGGGCTACTAACCCAGGCCTAGGCGCGTCGTAGCCGCCGGCTCCAGGGGACGACGGATCCCCTCGGCCGGCGGCTGCGACGCGCTCCCTCCACCGGCGACGGTGCCCTACGCCCCCGTCCGCCGACGCTCGATACGATCCTGAGAGAGCGGATGCTGGCGATCGTGTCCTTGACGGGTAGCCCAGCCTAACCTGTCAGGCGCCCTTGCTACGCTGGACCGGGATCGGTTAGCCCCAGCAAGGCGCCGTCGCGCAGGCGCACGTAGCCGAGCGGCGTCAGGCGCAGGTGTGGGATGGCTCCCGTGGTGAGGATGTCGAGAGCCAGCAGCGGGCGCGGATGGCGCACACCCAGGGCTCGTAGCGCCTGCTCCGCCCGCTCCTCGGCGGCGGCCACAGCGCCGGCCGGCGCCTCGCTCCAGATAGCGCCTACCGGTGTGGCGCACTCGGCCAGCACCCGCCCGCCCGCGCTCACCACTAGGCCGCCCTGCAGCTCGCGCACGCGGTTCACCGCCAGGGCCAGATCAGCGTCGTCGGCCCCGATAGCGGTGATGCAGGCAGCATCCCACCCGGAGGTGGTCGCGTAGGCGCCAGCCCGCAGGCCGAACCCCTGCGCCAAGCCCACGAAGCGGCGCGGCGTCTCGGATTGCCGCTCGACACAGACGAGCTTGGCCAGGTCGACGCCCGGCGTAAGCGCCATGGCGCCGTCGTCGACCGCTACCTCGACCCACGTCTCCGCTGTGACCAGCCCCTCGCCAAAGGCCAAAGCGCGCAGGCGCTCGGTACCCTGCCCAATAGGAAGACGGAACCACTCTGTTGTCACTGCTGGTAGCCGCACCGTGCGGTACAGCCACGGCGGGTACTGGTGGCGGCGCGCCCGCACGAGCGGCTGGCCATTGCGGGCGATCACCTGGCCGCGCGACAGCACCAGCGTGGGGCGGATGGTGCGCAGGTCGGGCACGAGCGCGAGGTCAGCCTCGCGGCCCGGGGCGATGGCACCCAGCCGGTGGTCCAGCCGGAAGTGCTCGGCCACGTTGAGCGTGGCGGCCTGGATAGCGCGCACCGGATCGAGCCCCGTATCGATGGCGCGCTGGATCACGGCGTCGAGGTAGCCGGCGGCCAGCAGCCGCCGTGCGTCGACGCTATCGGTCACCAGGATCAGCCGGCGCCAGTCGAGCGGCTCAGCCCATAGCGGCGCCACATTGTCGATATCGCGGCGCACGCCCCCGTGCCGGATCATGGTGTGGACGCCGAGGCGCAGCCGCTCGCGCGCCTCGTCGGGCGTGATCGGCTCGTGGCACGACGAGATGCCGCTGGCGAAGTAGGCTTGCAGGCGTGCGCCGCGCGCGCCTGCGCTGTGGCCCTCGGCCTGTTTCCCGAGCTGGCGAGCCAGGGCCACAAGGTCGAGTAGCCGCGGCGCATCGCGCAGCAGGTTGGCCCAGGGGATCTCGCCGAGCCCCACCACATCGTCGCGGGCCAGGAGCTGCTCCGCCTCGGCCAGCGTGGGCGCGCGCTCCTCCAGGATGGGGTGCAGGGAAGCCATCGGGGGGAGCGTGGCGAACACCTTGATCGGTTGGTCGCGCAGCGCGTCGAGGAACACGCGGATGCCCTCGGCGCCGCCGACGTACGCCATGCCCTCTAGCTCGGTGATGATGGTGGTAGTACCGCTGGTCAGCACCGCGTCGAGCAGCGTCTCGGGCAACAGCCGCGACGCCTGATGCGTGTGCCCATCGACCAGCCCGGGGATCGCGATCTGCCCCGCGGCATCGATCACCGTCGTCTCGGGGCCACGCGCTAGCGTCAGATCAGTGCCCACGGCGGCGAAATGGCCGGCCTTGACGGCGATGGTCTGCCGTGGCAGCAGCTCGCCGGTGAACACGTTGAGCACCGTGGCGTTCTCGACGAGCAGGTCGGCGGGCAGACGCCCGAGTGCGGTGTCCATCAGCGTTCGAGCAAGGGAGCGGTTCACGCAGTCGCCTCAGGCACGAGGATAGTGGGCGCGGCGGGGGCCGCCCTTGGAGATGCTAGCAAACAGGACGCGCCCGGCGGCGCGTCAGCGCGTTGCTGAGCCGGCGGGCGAGCATGCCGAAGCCAAAGCCGAACCCCGCGCCGAACACGGCCTGGACCAGGAGCCAGCCGACCAGCGCGCCGGGGCCCGCCCAGGCCGGCGACACGCTGGCCAGCTCGAGTGTGGGATCGGTCAGGCGATAGCTGACGAACGCCAGCAGGTCTTGTAGCAGACGGGCGAGCGGGAACACCGCCGCCCAATAGAAAGTGGCGCGTCGGAGGTAGGCAAGCCCGAGCACAGGCGCGCGGGTCTGCCAGCGATCGATGCCCAGCCCGCCTAGCGTCAGGCCGGGAACCAGCGCGAACGCGCGTACCGGATCGGCGGGCAGCCCTTGCTGCCGGGCGCTCCAGACCAACAGCGCCCCCACGACCAACGCGGCCGTCCCGGCGACGAGGGTTCCCGCGTACTGGGCGATCACGGCCCGCCGCCCCACGAGGGGCCACTGCGCCGCGGAACCCGGCCGTACGCCGTTGGACACATTGTCCTCCTGCAAGCAGTGGGGGAGGGTCCGGCCGGACCTCCCCCACTACCACCTTGCCCTGCTAGCTCCCTACCAGGGAGCGAGACGGCTCATCACGCGCCGCGCGGTGGGTGACGCCAGGCCGCCGTGCCGTATGGCCGCAACGCTTGCCACAGTGTGCGTCCTATCCGGCGAAGCCAGGCGCTCAGCCCTGGGGCAGGGATCACCTGCGGCGTGTCCACAGCGGCGGGTAACGCCGACTGGACTCGGTCCATGGCTCCATCCCGTCGCGCTACAGGCCGCTCATCCGCTCGGGATAGCGCGGAACAGCAGCAGCGAACTGAACAGCCCGCCCCAGTAGAGGAGCACGCCGAGCGCCACGATCAGGCTCACGATCGGGTGCGGGCGGATCTCCTTGGGCAGGAAGCGGTTATTGGTCCACAGCAGCAGCAGGCAGTAGCCGCCCATGATGAACGGCGACAGGAACGCCAGGATGTCGAGCAGGAACGTGGCCGGCCGGCCCTGGTTGAGCCAGACCACCACGATACCCAGCGCGCACACGAGATAGAGGAAGAAATAGTACCAGCGGCTCATGCTCCAGCGCTGCGCCTTGGGCATGAAGTACCAGGTCATGTCGGCCTGGCCGCGCGAGAACGCGTCGAAGATGCCGAAGCTCATCTTCCAGCCGACGATGGCCATGAAGACATAGAACAGCGAGCCGAGCAGCGGGCCGCCGGCGGCGGCGAACGCCGCCGACATCGACCGCAGCGCCTGCGCCTGCTGGCCCTGCTGGATCAGATCCTGGGCCGCGGGATCGATGCGGATCGACGCCAGCGCCAGCGCGGTGAAGATGATCGTGGTGAGCATCGTGATGCCCCAGAACAGCACGATCGCATCGAACCGCGCCCAGGCCAGCCAGCCCCGCCACTTGGTTCGCTCGTCGGGGTCGTGGACATCGAAGGTGTAGCCGCGCGAGGGCATCGACTCCTCTTCGCCGGTCAGCCAGCTGGTGATGCGGCCGGCATAGTGGCCCATGCCCGCGCCCTTGTCGCGCAGGTACAGCGTGAACCACATCTGCTGCATGCCCGAGGGACCAGCGAACGCGGCGGCGCCGACTACGATCGGGAACCACTCCCGGCTGAACATGTTCGGCGCGTCCGGGACCCAGGTGCCCAACATGAACATGCCCGTGATCGTGCGCCAGATCTCGCCGGGGGTGGCGACGATGGCCGCCACGATCGCCGAGCCGATCACCAGGATGCCGATAAGCACCGAGAGGATCGTCTCGACGGCGCTGTACGCCACCGGCGCGAAGGTCAGCACCAGCGCGATCGCCAGGATGCCGAGCGTCGCCAGCCACGGCCAGGGGATCGTGTTGCCCAGGACGATGCTGAGGGACTGGGCCCCCAGCCCGATGTGGCCGGGCCAGATGTACACCAGGATCGCCACCAGCCAGAACGCCCACATCACCACCCGGTGGATGCGCGCGGCACCGAAGAAGACGCTCTCGCCGGTGGCGAGCGTCCAGCGCGCCATCTCCAGCATGACGAACAGCTGGATCGTTACCCCGATCAGGAACAGGATGCGGATATTCTCGCCGAACACCACGACCAGGCGGGGCCACATGAAGGTTTCCCCGACGCCCACGCCCAGCGCGGTCAGCACCATCCCGGGGCCGAGCAAGTGCAGCCAGTTGATCGGGGGCGGCAGGGGCCGAATCGGCAGGGCCGGCTCCCGCCCCATCGGCACAACGCGCTCGGGCGATTCCTTACCCCCGGTGGGGGCTGTGATGATCGCTTCCGCCATGCCTCCCCTCCTGTGTCCGTGCTAGTGGCCTGCCTACCTCGCGGGCGCACGTGGTCAGGCCAATGGGTGTCGCTAGCTTGCACCTTTTGCCTCCCCTTGTCAAGGGAGCGCAACGGCATATGGCGAGTGCCACCAGCAGGCCAGCAGGGCGGAGGTTCGGCGAAGAGAGCGCGCCGAGCGCCGCCTCCCCGGGGGGAAAGCGGCGCTCGGCCGTGGCTGCGGAACGTGGGGCGCCTACACCGTGGTGGGCTGCTTCTTAGCCTCGCGCAGCACCCCCTTGAGCGGGGCCACGCCGGGGATCTCCCACTCCTCCCACATCTCGTCGACCATCTTCTGGATGTAGGCGATGTCCTCATCGACCAGGTGGGCGAAGCGGCCCTGCTTCATGAGGTACTCGCGTACGGGGATGCGGCCCTTCTTGCGGCAGTCGTAGGTGTAGACGACCTCGCCCTCGATCACCTCGTACAGCGGGAAGATGCCGCACTTGACCCCCAGCTCGCCCAGCTCGTGGCTGTAGCGCGGGTGGTAGTCCCACCCCTTCGGGCAGGGGTCGAAGGTGTGGATGAAGGTCGGCCCGCCGATCTCCAGCGCCTTGCGCACCTTGTTCATGTAGTCGAGGGCCGGGAAGGTGGCGCAGGCGGTGGCCACGTAGCGGCAGGTGGGGTGGCCCACTGCCAGCATGCCGGCCACGTTCTTCTTCCACCGCTTCTGCATGATGCGGTGTACCTTGCCGGGCGGGGTGAAGGTGGTGTGGGCGCCGTAGGTGGTGAGCCCCGTGGCCTGGATGTCGGTGTTGGCCGCCGACTCGTTGTCATACAGGATGATCAGCAGGTCGAGGTCGGTCTGCAGCGCGCCGCTGATGCCCGACAGGCCCATGTCGCCGCCGCCGATGTCGCCGCAGAAGCTGATGACGTTGATCTTCTCCTGCTTGATCTTGCCCTTGCGCATCAGGGCGCGCAGGCCCGCGGCCATGCCCACGGCGCTGGAGCCACCCGCGCCGAGCTGGGTGTGCATCCAGGGGATGATCCACGGGGTGGTCATGTAGCTGGTGTTGGCAACGTACATGCAGCCCGTGGAGCCGGTGGCCACGGTGCGGGGGCCGGCCGCCTTGGCGAAGTCGCGCATCACCAGCGCCGACTCGCAGCCCTGGCAGGTGCGATGGCCGGAGGTGTACATCTCCTCCAACGGCGCCTGCCGGATGGTCTTGATCTTGTCGTACTGGATCTCCGTTGCCATCGTTACTCCTCCGGCCTACTCGCGCACGCCGATCCAGGTCACGAACCCGTCGAGATGGTCCGCTGTGGCCGCCTGCTCGGTGATCTCGAACATCTTGATCGCGTCGGCGATCGGCACGTCGCGACCGCCCAGCCCCGTGATGAAGTTGACCACCGCCGGCCGGTTGCGCGCCGGGTAGAGGCACGAGCGGACCTCATGCAGCAGCGCCCCGCCGTCGTCCGGCGAGCCGTGTGCGAAGTCGCGGTCGATCACCCCGACGGCCTTGAAGCGGCTGAGGCAGTCGCGCAGCTCGACCGTGGGGAACGGCCGGAACCAGCGGAGGTTCACGTAGCCGACCTTGTGGCCCGCCTTGCGGAGGCGACGCACCGCCGTGCGTCCGGGGGCGGCCACCGTGCCCATCCCGATCAGCACCACCTCGGCGTCGTCGGTCATGTACTCGTCGAAGTACGGCGTGGGGTAGCGGTCGCCGAAGATCGCGTTGAACTCGCGGTACGCCTCCTGGATGACGATGCGGGCGCGCCGCGCCGCCTCCCAGTTCTGGCGCCGCAGCTCCATCACCCAATCCTCGTTCGCCTGCGGGGCGATGGAGATCGGGTTGTCGGGGTGCAGCACGCGGTCGCCCAGGCTGTACGGCGGCAGGAAGCGCTTGACCGCCTCCTTGCTGGGGATCTTCACCAGGTGCTGGGAGTGGGTGAGGAATGCGCCGTCCATCGCCAGCGCGCAGGGCATGCGCACGCGCGGGTCCTCGGCGATGCGGTAGCCCAGCAGGACGTGCTCGAGCGCCTCCTGGGGCGTGGTCACCCAGAACAGCAGCCAGCCCATATCGCGCACGGCCAGCGCGTCGTTGTGCTCCACGCCGAACGCGCCGGGATCGTCCAGCGCGCGGTTGCCGACCAGGAACAGCACAGGCAGACGGTCGGTCGCGGTGACCACCAGCGCCTCGAAGCCGTACGCCCAGCCCGTACCGCTGGAGCCCGCGAAGGCGCGAGCGCCGACCGAGCTGGCATGCTTGACGATCTCGAACTGGCTGTGCTCGCTGTCGGCGATGATGTACTCAGCGTCGAACTGGCCGTCGGCGATCAACTTCGAGATCTGGTCCATCACCTCCGTGTAGGGGCGGATGGGATACGCCGAGACCACGTCGACGTCGGCCAGCCGGACCCCGTGCGAGACGGCCTGACAGCCCGTGAGCAGCTCCTCGGTCTCGTAGACCGTGACGGGTTGCGTTGCGGTCATTGCGCCACCTCTACTCGCATCTGTGCGGCCACTACTTGCTCTCGTCCGCCACGCTCGGCGTTAGTCCCCGGGGCCAGTGGGCACGGGGTCCTCCACGACCACGCCCTGGCCCTGCACTGAGCGCGCTCCGTCCGGCCGGTGTGCCGCCTTGCGTTCGCCCTCCGGCACGTGCCGGCCCTCGCGGTACTCCATGCCCGTGCCCGTCACGAACGGGTACCACACGCGGCGGTTGCCCTTCTTCTGCTCGGCCCAGGCGATGTAGCCCGCCTTGTCGCGCTTGTAGTGCTCCCAGGGGCTCTTGTTGTCCTCGAACTCCAGCTCGTCGACCATCACGATGCACTCTTCGACCGGGCACACCTCCGCGCAGCGACCGCAGCCGACGCAGTACTCGTAGTTGACATCGTACAGGCCGTCCGGGGTGGGATCGAAGCACTCGTCGGGGCAATCGTACCAGCACAGCTGGCACTTGGTGCACAGGTCGAAGCGCACCACCGGGCGCTGGGTGCGGGTAGTGAAGCGCTTGAACTGCTCGTTGCGCGACTGGCCGTTGGGGCCGATCTCGAAGTGCCGCGGCACCGCCTGCACCACGATGCCCTCGCGGAACTGGTTCCACTTCGGCAGTTCGGGGATGGGATACGGCCAGCGGATGCCCTCGCCCGCCGCCACGGGCCGCTGCTTGCCGCGCACCTCGTCGTAGGCCGCCCGCGCGGCCTGCACGCGGCGTTCGTCGTGCGTCTTATCGCGCAGGTACCCCTCGACCGCCTCGATGCTGATCAGCGCGGGGTCGATCGCCGCCAGCGCGCCGAGCACGCGCTCGCGCGTAAGGTCGTCCTTGTTCACCCACAGGCCGGCGAAGCTGGCGTCGCCCTGGAGAATGGCCAGGTTCCAGGAGAACGGCTTGCGCTCGACCCACTTGAGCAGCTCCTCGGGCTGGCGCCGCGAGACGACCAGCATGGTGCCGCCCGCGACCACCTTCTCGTTGATCGGGCGGATGCCGTGCCAGCCCCACGGCTCGACGCCCTTGACCATCGTGTCGTCGAGCACGACGGAGATGTTGGCCTCGTCGATGTCCAGCTTGGCGCCGCACTCCGCCTCCAACTCCTCCTCGTCGAGGTCAGGGGAGACGAAGGCGAAGTACTTACAGGGGATGCCATTGCGCTCCGGCGAGTCACTGTAGCGGCCGTTGGAGAAGCCCGTCTGGCCCATGCGGCTGGCGATCAGCACGATGTCGCTGCCGAGGTACTTGGCCAGGTTCTTTTGGAAGATGCCGCGGTACTGGATCTCGACCCGTTTGATCGTGGCCATGCTGCGTACTTCCTCCCGCCATCTGTGGGCGCCCAATTGGACAGATGGTCGGACCAATCTTAGGGAATGGACTGCACCTCTGTCAACCCGCTACCGGGCGTCCCCACCGGCCAGTGGCCGGCGTGCTACCGCCCCCGAACGCTGTATGGTACCGCAACATGCGCAGGGGTGCTCGGCCCAGGGCAACCGGCGGCGCTCGGAGTGCCACGCGCTACTCGATATAATCCGCAACGGAGGTGGCGGGGGAGCGCTGGCGGTGGGTGCCCGGATCCTGGTGGTCGATGACGAGGGCGATTTGCTCGAGGTGCTGCGCCGCACCCTGGAGGCGCAGGGGTATCGCGTCCGAACTGCCACTGACGGAGAGTCCGCCCTGGCGGCGGCCACAGCCTGCCCGCCCGACCTCATCCTCCTCGACCTGATCATGCCGGGCATCGGCGGCTTCGAGGTGTGCCGGCGGCTGCGAGCCGACGCGCGGCTCCAACACGTGCCGGTGGTGATGCTGACCGCGCTCCACGAGACACCCGCGAAGGTACAAGGCCTCGACGCGGGCGCCGACGACTACGTGACCAAGCCGTTCGACGTGGCCGAACTGCTAGCGCGCATCCGGGCGCAGTTACAGGCCCGGGGCACCGACCCGTGGCGGGTGGGCGACCTGCTAGTGAGCCGCTCGCGCCACGAGCTGGCCTGCGGCGACCGCACGGAGCCGCTGACGCCCCGCGAACTCGCCCTGATCGAGCTGTTCGCCCGCCAGCCGAACGAAGTGCTGTCCCGCCACGCCGTGCTGGCCGCGGTGTGGGGCGAGGGCAGTGGCGCGGCCGGGGTCGTCGACGTCTACGTGGGCCGACTGCGTCGGAAGCTGCAGGCGCTCCGCTCGGCCGCGCGCATCCGCACCATTCGCGGCGGTGGGTTCATGCTCGACGTGCCGCGGGAGTGACAGCCCATGGGAGTATTCCGCCTGCCCGTCGTCCGGGGTACCTCGTTAGGAGAAGCACCCTGGTCGCCCCCGGCCGTTGGCCGGCGCCCCACGGCCGAGCAGTGGGCCCTGCTGGTGGGGCTCGGCACCATCGCCCTCCTCGCCGGGGCAGTCCTCACGGCCCGGGCGCTCCGCGGCGAGAGCTCGGCCTGGTGGCCGCTGGTGGCCGACCTGGTTTGGCTCGGGCTGATGGCAGCGGGGGTGGTCACTCGACGCACGCGCGATCGGCTGCCGTCGGCGCTGCTGGCAGGGGGGCCGCTGTTCGCGCTCGGCTGGGCCGCACCAACTGCCGATGTGCTAGTACTCGGCCTGTTCGGGGCGAGCCTGGTGGTCGGTGCGCTGCTGCTCGAGGGCCGGGGCCTCCTGGTGCTAGCGGGCTGGTACGCGCTCCTCTATCTGGGGGCGCTCCTCCACCAGGCGACGCAGCCGGCCTCCTGGGAGGAAGCGGCGGCACCCCTGGTGGCGCTCGCGGCGGTGACCATCGGCGCGTGGAGCGGGCGCTGCGCCAGGGCGCTCCCCGCGTCCCAGCCAGCGCATCCCCCGGCTGCCGACACGCCCTCTCCGCCCCAGCAGTCGTTCGCCGGTCACCTAGCGCACCAGGTCCGCACTCCACTGACCGCGGTGCGGGGCGCCGTCCAGCAGTTGCTGGCCGACCCCTCGCCCTCGACAGAGCGCACCCGCGAGACCCTGCTGGAGGTGGATCGTGCGGCGGCGCGGCTGAGCCGGCTGGTCGATAATCTGTTGATCCTGGCGCGCGCCGATCGCGGCGTGCCGGTAGCGACAGAGCGCGTCGATGTCCTACCGCTGGTGGAGAGCGTCTATGAGCAGGCGCGCCGCTGGCCGGGCGGCGAGCGCCTCCATCTGGCGATCGGGCCGGAGTGGATGGATGGCGACTGGGCGGTGTGGGGCGACGGGCAGCTCCTCCAGCAGCTCCTGTTGAACCTGATCGACAACGCGCTGAAGTACAGCGGGGCGAACGCCCCCGTCTGCCTTCGCCTGTCAGCGACTAGTGTGCAGGTGCGGATCGCCGTGGAAGACGCTGGCGCTCCGATCCCACGCGCTGAGCAGCCCCACATCTTCGAGCAGTTCTATCGAGGCACGGCCGCCCGCCACACGGGGGCCCCGGGCACTGGCCTGGGACTAAGCATCGCTCGATGGATCGCCGAGGCCCACCAGGGCCAGATCGAACTGGTCGAGCTAGCCCAGGGCAAAGCGTTCCAACTGTCTCTGCCCGCGGTCCGACGCGCGGCGCCGTAACGCTCGCGGCTACGGCGCCGGCCGGTGCCGATGGAACCAGTGCGCCGCGGGCACCACGGTCACCACCAGCAGCAGCGGCAGGCTGTACAGCAGCCACGGCAGGTCGACCAGATACGGGTGCAACAGGTCATCCTCCACGATCATCTGGCCGGCCGTGAAGCAGATCACCGCGGCCCCCACGTAGGCGAGCCACCAGAAGCGGTTGATCAGGTCCGCGAACAGGCTGCCCGCGAACAGCACGAGCCCCATGCTTAGGAGCAGTCCAAACATCAGGAGCGGCACGTTGCCGTGCGCCGCGCCGCCGATGGCCAGGACATTGTCGAGGCTCATGATGAAGTCCGCCGCGATGATGGTGCGCAGCGCCCCCCACAGGCTCCCCGCCGCGGCCACGCCTTCCTGTACTTCCTCCTCTTGCTTCAGCAGCTTGAAAGCGATCCAGGTCAGCAGCGCCCCACCGAGCAGCCTGAGAGCTGGTATAAGGAACAAGAGCGTGGCCGCCGCACTCAACACGATGCGTAGCAGGACCGCCCCAGCGCCGCCCAGGATGATCGCTAGGCGGCGCTGCGCGGGAGGGAGCCGGTGCGCTGCCAGACCGATGACCAGCGCGTTGTCGCCGCTGAGGGTGAGATCGATGACCACTAGGCTACCCAGCGCACCGACGAGTTCGACGGCGTTCATCCAGCCTTCCTCCACCGCATGGCGATGGTCGCGCCGTGCCCAGGGCACATATTTGCGCGGCCGGAGTGTATCGAACAGCATATTGGTCTGTCCATCAGGCCAGCTACGGGAGGTGCGGTGGCCGGGGGACCGCAGGCGTGCGAGTATCGACGATCCTCGTCGTGGGCGCTGAATCGCCGGCACGACGCACGCTCGACGCCGCGCTCCTCGGCGAGGGCTATGCGGTGCACACGGCGACCACAGCGGCCGAGGCGCTCGGCCGCGCCGCCTCCGTGCTCCCCGATGTCGTGGTGCTGATCGAGCCGCTGCCCGATCAGGCCATCCCCGACCTGTGCCGCCGCCTGCGTCAGGTAGTGCACCGTCCACTAGCGATCATCGTGCTCCTGGCGCAGCAAGATGCAGGCCGACGACTGGCCATCCTGGAAGCAGGCGCCGACGATGTGTTGGGCCAGCCGTGCGAGCCCGAGGAGCTGCGCGCGCGGGTCCGGGCACGCTTGCGCCGCCTCGGGAGCGAGAGCCGTGGCGAGACGCCCACGCCTCTCCAGCTCGATCCGCAACGCTATACGGCGACCTTGTATGGCCACGCGGTGCACCTGACGCGCCGCGAGTTCGAGCTGTTCGCGGCGCTCGCCCGGGCCGCCGGCCAGCTCGTCCCCCGGGCCACCCTGGTGCGTGAGGTGTGGGGCGACGCCCACCCACCCGGCGCCAACGTGCTCGAGGTGTATATCCGGCGCTTGCGCCGCAAGCTCGCTGCCGCGGGCTACCCGGCCGCGATCCGCACGCGCTGGCGCGCCGGCTACCGGCTCGACCTCCTGCCACCGCAGGCCGACCGCGCGCCCTAGCAGGGCGGTAGCACCTGGGTAGTTGCGCCGCCTGAAATGCGCAGTGTGCGCGCTCTTCGCGCTCGATTTGTGACGCGATCTTGACCCTCCGCGGCGCCCTCTCTAAAATGGCGCCGGCCTTGCGGGCGGCGCTGCCCCCGCAGACTACGCCTCGGAGATGCTATGCGCGGCGTTCCAGCCACGCGTGCGCGTCGATGCGCTTTTCGTCCCCTCCAACGCCATCTCTCCACCGCCGAGCGTCCACGGTGGTGCCCGCTGGTCGCGCATCCGCGGTGGATCCGTCACCTCGTCCTGTTGATCACGACGTGCGGCCTCCTGCCGGCGGGCTTGCGGCCGCCGGCTGCGGTGGTCGGCGCGACCGTGCCGCCGGCCATCGCCTGGTTGCATGTCAGCGATGCCGCGCCGGTGGCCGTGCGGCACCACCGCGTGGCCGAGGGCGAGACCCTGGCGGCGATCGCGGCCCAGTACGGGCTCGCTCCGGAGACCATACGCTGGGCCAACGGGATCGGCGATCTTGATCCCTTGATCGTGGGGCAGGAGCTGCGGATCCCCCCGGTGGACGGCGTGCTGCACTACGTGGCCGCGGGCGAGACGGTGCGCGCGATCGCGCAGACCTACGGCGCCGATCCAGAGGAGGTAGCCCGCTATAACGGCGTCGAGGATCCCGACCGGCCGCTGCGCGCCGCGCAGGTGATGGTGCCCGGCGGCCGCCTGCCCCTCGGCGGGGCGGTGACCTCGCTCGGGGCCGTGGGGCAGGTAGGCGAGGACGTGGCGGCCCGGGAGGGCGCCCGCCAGCTCCAGTTCGCGGGCGTCACGCTCTGGGTGATCGACGACCCCGAGCGCGCCAAGGCGGCTGCCGAGGCGGCGCAGCAGCCGGCCAAAACGTGGGCCCAGATCGAGGAGGAGGCGGCCCAAGCGACGGCCGCCGCCCTGGCGGCCAGCCGCACTGCTCCGCCCCAGCCTGTGGACTACGAAGTCCAGCCGGGCGACACGATCACCGGGCTGGCTGAGCGCTTCGGGATCACCCCACTGACCATTCGCGCCGCTAACGACCTGACCGGCGACGTGCTGCAAGTCGGCCAGAAGCTGGTGATCCTGCCCGTCTCGGGCGTGCTGTACACCGTCCAGGAAAACGATACGCTGTACGAGATCGCCTTGCGGTTCCGGGTCGACTTGGGGCCGATCATCGACTACAACGGCTTGGAGAGCGCCGACGCGCTGTACGTCGGCCAGCGCCTGATCGTTCCAGGGGCCGAGCCGCGCCCGCCGCAGCCGCCGGCCACCAGCCGCCAAACCGCAGCGGACAGTCCGGCCGCCCCCCCGCCCGTACGCGTCCCGAACGCCGTCAACCGAGCGCGAGCGGACAGCGGCGCTGCTGTGCCTCGCCCCGAGGTGCCGGAGGGCCGGGCCAGCAAGGGCGAAGAGCTGGTGGCGCTGGCGATGCGCTACCTAGGCCATCCGTATGTGTTCGGGGGCACCACCCCGAGCGGCTTCGACTGCAGCGGCTTCGTGTACTACATCCATCGGCAGCAGGGGATCCCGCTGTCACGCGGCATGATGGGCCAGTACACAGCCGGACCGCACATCCCGCGCGACGCGCTGCAGCCCGGCGACATCGTGTTCTTCTCCAATACCTACATGCCCGGCCTGTCGCACAACGGCATCTACATCGGCAACGGCAAGTTCGTCCACGCCTCGCACCCAGGGGTGGGCGTGGTGGTCTCGTCGCTGTCCGAGCCGTACTGGGCCAGCCGCTACTCGGGCGCCACGCGGGCGCACTAGCGCGGTTCGTTGCCCTCCTGCCGTGCACCGCGGGCCGCGTCTACAGCCCTTGGCGGGGGGGCGCTATGGGGCGCCCACCCGCTTGCGCTCGACGCGCTGCATGAAGCGCGGCAGGTCCACGACGAACCGCTCCATGCGTCCCTCCCCGACCTTGTCCTGGGCGTCGTGCGCCTCCACCTGGTAGTACACCCGGCGGCCCTCGACGGCGACCACGGTGGCGCGGGCCACGACCTCCATCCCTGCCGGGGTCGCCGCGAGATGCTTCACATCCAGGTGTGTGCCCAGCGAGCGCTCATCCGGGGCGAGCCCGGGCGCGATCGCCACCGCGCCAGCCTCTTCAATCAGGGCGATGAGCGCCGGGGTGGCCAGCACGCGGACGCCGTCGTTGCCGAAGTCCTCGGCGATCATCCCGGGCCCGACCGTGCGGCGGACCTCGCCGGTCATGCCGATCTGGATATTCATACGCCTCCTCGTCCCTCGCAGGCTTGCTGCTGGCGGCTGTGACTGCTCCGCCGGGCTCGCGCCCGCGGCGAGGCCGCCACCGCTCCGATCATAGCGAGTACGGGCTGGGGCTGAGGCGTCGAGAGCGGGGGCAGCCCGTCCTCCCTCGCGTGGACGGGCTGCCCGGCATCCTGTGGCTCACCACCGCCAGCGCTCGCCGGCGACGCCAGGGCACACTGTGGGACCCGCGAGGACAACAATGGCCCTGGCCGTCTCTGGGGCCGGCGGCCAGGGCCACGTTCGGCGAGATGAAGTGTGGCTGGCGGTTGCTCAGCGGAGCGTAACCCGCGAAGTGGTACAGAGGTTGATGCCGTACGCTGTCCACTGTTGCCCGTTTGCACCGACCCCACGGATATCGTACATGCACGTGCCTGCGTCACGGTCGGTGGGGGAGAAGTGGATCCGCGCCGTGCGCCCGTTGGGCAGCACGTCGCTGCCCAGCAGATCCTCTTCCCACGACCTGCGGTTCGATGCCGACACGTACAGATACGTGATCGTGGTGCCGGTCTGGTTCACGAGCTCGAAATCCCGCTCATCGGCATACGCGCTCTGCGTCTGCGCGAGCAGCAAGACACCCATCACCAAGGCTGCCAGCATCGTGATGACCTGCGCACGCGTGGAGATCCTGGCCAGTTGCGTCATCGGTCCCGCCTGCATCGAAGTGCCTCCTTGGCGAGTACGTCGTTCGGTCACCGGTCGCCTTGGCCCTCATTCTCTACGCGTGGATGGCAGCAGGCTGTGACGCCGTTCACAGCCCGCAGGTGATGCCCGCTATTCCTGGGATCGGCTGATGCTGGACTAGGGAGCATGCGATCGACGGCCAGGCCATGAGAGTCAACAGGGGGAAAGACGTCGGGGGCGCCTGTCTCGGAAGGGCGCCCGCAGGGATGGGTTGGCGAGGCCGCCTAGCAGATGCGCGGGAGCTGCTCGCCGGCGGGCAGATCCACGATGCGCGTGCCGCCCACGCAGGTGCGCAGGTAGACGACCCCCGCCGGCTCCGCGACCACCTCGCCGATCCGGGCCGCGTGCTGGCCCAAAGGGTGCGCGCGCATGGCGGCCAACACCGCTTCCGCGGCGGCCGGAGGGACGATGGCGACCAGCTTGCCCTCGTTCGCCACGTACAGCGGATCCAGCCCCAGGATCTCGCACAGGCCCTCGACCTCGGGCTGGAGCGGCAGGCGCTCCTCGTCCAGCACCACGCCGACCCCAGACCGCTCGGCGATCTCGTTGAGAGCGCTGGCCAGCCCGCCGCGCGTGGGATCGCGGAGCACGTGGACGTCCCGCGACGCCGCCAGCATCGCCTGCACGAGCGTGTGGAGCGGTGCGGTGTCGCTGTCCAGGGCCACATCGAAGTCGAGGCCCTCGCGGCGCGCCAGGATCGCCATGCCGTGCTGCGCGAGGTAGCCCGAGACCAGCACCTGGTCACCGGGACGGGCGCGGTCGGCCGAGATCACCACGTCGGTCGGCACTAGTCCGACCCCGGTGGTGGTGATGAACAGGCCGTCGCCGTGCCCGCGCTCCACCACTTTGGTATCGCCGGTCACGATGGCCACGCCGGCGGCGGCCGCGGCCCGCTGCATCGAGGTCACCACCCGCCGCAGGTCGTCCAGCGCGAACCCCTCCTCCAGGATGAAGGCGGCCGAGAGGTACAAGGGCGTCGCGCCGCTCATCGCCAGGTCGTTCACCGTGCCGTTGACGGCCAGCGCCCCGATGTCGCCCCCGGGAAAGAACAGCGGGGACACCACGAACGCGTCGGTGGTGAGCGCCAGCCGCATGCCGCCCAGTTCGAACACCGCCTGGTCGTCGAGCTTCGCCAGTAAGGGGTTGTGGAACGCCGGCAGGAACACCTGGCGGATCAGGTCGGCCGTCAGCTTGCCGCCGCTACCGTGGGCCAAGGTGACCCTGCCCGGCTCGACGGCAGGGGCCGGGCAGGCCAGCTGGAGGAGATCGGCGTCCGTCGTGGGGCCTGGGGGCTCATCC
>JADGHJ010000392.1 GCA_019686175.1 Chloroflexota bacterium
ACCCCGCCCCCTGGCGGCAAGGAGCCCCCGCCCGGCACCGTCGAGGGCGAGTTCCGCGAGGTCTAAGTCCGCTTCTACTTGGCCTCCCCAGGGGGTGCGCCCAGCGCGGGCGCACCCCCTCTTCGTGCGTCGATCCCCGCTTGGCTGCGGCAAGCGGATTGCTACACTGCTACTGGGTAGTGAGGATAGCCGCTAGTGAGAATGAGGAGTAGCGAGACGATGACCGCTCCGGCCCCCACCGCGCTCGACCCGGCCGTGCGCGAGCTGGCGCAGCAGCTCCGCGTGGATAGTATCCGCTGCACGACGGCGGCGGGTTCCGGCCACCCCACCTCCGCGCTCTCGGCAGCGGATTTGATGGCTGTGCTCCTGGCGCGGCATCTCCGCTACGACTTCGCGCAGCCCCGGCGGCCGACCAACGACCACTTCGTGCTCTCCAAGGGCCACGCCGCCCCGCTGCTGTACGCGGCGTTCAAGGCCACGGGCGCCATCGACGACGCCGAGCTGATGACCCTACGCAAGTTCGGTAGCCGCCTCGAAGGGCACCCCACGCCAGTGCTCCCCTGGGTGGAGGTGGCCACGGGCTCCCTCGGCCAGGGCCTCCCCATCGGCGTGGGCATCGCGCTAGCGGGCAAGTACCTCGACAAGCTCCCCTACCGTGTCTGGGTGCTGTGCGGCGACAGCGAGATGACCGAGGGCTCCATCTGGGAGGCCATCGACAAGGCGGGCTACTACAAGCTGAACAACCTCATCGGTATCGTGGACGTCAACCGGCTGGGCCAGCGTGGGGAGACCGAGCTGGGCTGGAACACCGCCGCCTACGCCGCTCGCGCCCGTGCCTTCGGCTGGCACACCATCGAGATCGACGGCCACGACCTGGCAGCCATCGACCGCGCGTATACCGAGGCCGCCGCCTCCACCGACCGGCCGACGCTCATCGTCGCCCGGACGTGCAAGGGGCGCGGTGTGAGCCTGGTCGAGGACCAGCCGAACTGGCACGGCAAGGCGCTCTCCCCCGATGAGGCGCGTGCGGCGATCGCCGAGCTGGGCGGGGAGCGCCACGCGGTGATCGCTCCGCAAGCGCCGCCGGACGGCACGCCCGCCTCGACAGGGCAGCCAGTCCCGCTGCGACTGCCGCGCTACGAGCCCAGCAGCCAGGTGGCCACGCGCAAAGCGTATGGCGACGCCCTCAAGGCGCTCGGCCTGGCCCGGCCGGAGATCGTGGCGCTCGACGCCGAGGTAAGCAACTCGACCTACGCCGAGGAGTTCGCCCGCGCCATCCCTGAGCGCTACTTCGAGATGTTCATCGCCGAGCAGCAGATGGTCGCCGCCGCGGTGGGGCTCCAGGTGCGCGGCTACGTGCCCTTCGCCTCCACCTTCGCCACCTTCTTCACCCGCGCCTACGATTTCATCCGCATGGCGGCCATCTCGCGCGCCAACATACGCCTGTGCGGGTCGCACGCCGGGGTGGCCATCGGCGAGGACGGCCCATCGCAGATGGGCCTCGAGGACCTGGCCATGATGCGCGCGGTCCACGGCAGTACCGTGCTGTACCCCTGCGACGCCAACCAGACGGCCAAGCTGGTCGCCGCCATGGCCGACCTGCCGGGTATTAGCTACCTGCGCACCACGCGCGGCGCCACCAAAGTGCTGTACGATCCCGACGAGGAGTTCCCGGTCGGTGGCAGCAAGGTGCTGGTGCGCAGCGCCCACGACCGCGCGGCGATCGTCGCCGCGGGCGTCACGGTGCACGAGGCGCTGGCCGCCTACCACCAGTTGCAGAACGAGGGGATCGCGGTCCGCGTCATCGACGCCTACTCGGTCAAGCCGATCGACGTGGCCACGCTGCGGCAAGCCGCGGCCGAGACGGGCGGGCGGCTGGTGGTGGTCGAGGACCACTGGCCCGAGGGGGGCCTGGGCGATGCTGTGCTCGCCGCCTTCGCCGGCGCGGCGATGGCCGATGGCGCCGGCGGGCCGCTGCCGCGGGTGGTCAAGCTAGCGGTGCGCGAGATGCCCGGCTCGGGCAAGCCGGCCGAGTTGCTCGACGCGGCGGGCATCAGCGCGCGGCACATCGTCGAGGCGGTGAAGCGCCTGCTGGCCGACTGAGCCGCACGCCGTCTCGGGAGGTGACTCGGTGGCGAAAGCCCACGACGCTGTACCCCTACCCGTGGTGGGCCAGCCGTTACGCATGGCCCGGCTCAACCCGGCGGTTGCTCCACCGCCGGTCGTGCGCGGCCCGCGGCCCGACTGGCTGCGGGTGCGCTTTCCCGGCGGGCCGAACTACCTGCGCCTCCAGCGGCTGATGCGCGAGCTGGCGCTGCACACCGTGTGCGAGGAGGCGCGCTGCCCGAACATCGGCGAGTGCTGGGAGCAGGGCACGGCCACCTTCCTGCTGCTGGGCGACATCTGCACGCGCGCCTGCGGCTTCTGCTCGGTGACCACCGGCCGACCCCCGGCGGTGGACCCCGCCGAGCCGGCCCGCGTGGCCGAGGCGGTCGCCCGCTTGGGCCTGCGCCACGCCGTGCTCACCCAGGTGACGCGCGACGAC
>JADGHJ010000393.1 GCA_019686175.1 Chloroflexota bacterium
GTGGACTACGGATACTAGGGAGAGAGCGCGGTGTTTGAGCAGGAGAAGGCGCGCTTCGTGCTGGTCTGCCAGAACGTCGACTGCCTGGCACGTGGCGCGGACAAGATCATGCAGGCACTCGAAGAGCGCCTCTCCGGCGAGGAGGGCGTCGAGGTCAAGCCATACATGTGCTTCGGCGCCTGCCAGGACGGGCCCAACGTGGTGCTGTACCCGGACCGCTCGTTCTACTCGCACGTGCAGCTCTCGGATGTCGACGATATCGCAGCGCACGCCAAGGGGGGACCCGCGGTCGCGCGGCTCGAAGAGGGAGTCGATCCCTCGCTCAAGTCGCTGATCTTCGAGCTGCTCGACGCGGGGCTGGTGTGATCATGGAGCGCATTCTACTGACGAGCGAGGCGGGGCCCGAGAGCTTCGCCGACTACGAGCGGCAGGGCGGCTACAGCGCCTGGCGCCAGGCAGTGACCGAGGGCAGCCCCGCGCGAGTGCTGGAGGAGGTCGCGGCCAGCGGGCTGCGCGGCCGTGGCGGCGCGGCGTTCCCGGTGGGCAAGAAGTGGCAGTTTGCCGCCGAGACGCCCGCCGAGCGCAAGTACGTGGTGTGCAACGGCGGAGAGGACGAGCCGGGCAGCCGCAAGGATCGCTTCCTGCTGGAGAACTACCCGCACAAGGTGCTCGAGGGCCTGCTGCTGGCCGCCTACGCGATCGGCGCCCACGAGGCGTACCTCTATGTCAACCACGAGTACCACCAGGCGCAGGCAGCGCTGGAGCGTGCCCTCGCCGAGGCGCGCGCCGCCGGCTACGTGGGCCCGCACCCCTGTGGCTCGGACTTCGCCATCGAGGTCCACTTGCATGCGGCCCCCTCGACCTACGTGGCAGGCGAGGATAGCGCGGCAGTGAACAGTATCGAGGGGAAGCCGGCCAAACCGCGACAGAAGCCGCCGTACCCGGCCACCGCCGGGATCCACGGCCTGCCCACGGTCGTCAACAACGTGGAGACGCTGGCCAACGTCCCGGCGATCCTGCGGCGCGGCGCCGCCTGGTTCCGCGGGATCGGCACCGAGAGCAGCCCGGGCACCATGCTGTTCACGGCCATGGAGGGCGTGAAGCGGCCCGGCATCTACGAGCTGCCGTTCGGCACACCGCTGCGCTACCTGTACGAGGAGTGCGCGGGCGGCCTGGCCGACGACCGGCCGTTAAAGGCGATCCTGCCCGGTGGCCCGTCGAGCGGTTTCCTGAAGCCGGACGCGCTCGACCTGCCGCTGGACTACCAGGCGTTCCGCGACGCCGGCTCGGCCCTCGGCTGCGGGGTGATGACCTTCTACCCCGAGGGCACCGACATCGTGGACGAGGTGCTCAAGATCGCCGAGTTCTTCGCGCGCGAGTCGTGCGGCCAGTGCGCGAAGTGCCAGTTCGAGACGCAGCAACTGCTGCGCATCCTGCAGATGGTCAAGGCGGGCAAGGCCACGCGCGCGGCACTCGCCATGATCGACAAGGTGCTCGACCAATCGCGCGGCCAAGGGTGGTGCAGCCTGATCAACATGCCGGGCCCACCGATCACCAGCGCCCTGCGGTTGTTCCCGGAGGACTTCGAGCGGTACCTGGCTAATGGAGGACGGTAACCCGCGCGCTCGGGCGGTCGCCATCGGGCGACCGTGACACGCGCACACCGGGCCAGCGCGGCGCCAGGGGCAGCGTCACGTTGGCACCGAGAGCGACCAGACGAGGAGGAGCCGATGGCATTCACCGATAAGGTCACGGCGAAGGACTTCCCGAAGATGGACAAGGAGTACCAGGATCTCCTTGTCCGCGTGCTCACCATCCAGGCGGACTGCGAGATCGGCGGCCCCAACATCTACGTGCCCCAGGGCTGGACGGGCCCCCGGGCGCCGACGCCCGAGGACCTGTGGAAGATGGGCAAGACGGCCACCGAGGAGGTCGACCACTTCCGCAAGTTCAATCGCCTGCTGAACGACCTCGGTCGCGACGCAAGCTGGGTCATCTGGCGGCCGCGCAACGAGCGCTACGTCGAAGCGTTCCGCGCCGACATGCCCACCTGGGCCGACGTCGCGGTGTTCGGCTTCCTCATGGACCGCGTCGGGCGCTATCAACTCGAGGAGTTCATCGACTGCAGCTACCTGCCGGTGTCCGAGATCCTGCCCGACATCCTCAAGGAGGAGGAGGGCCACGTCAACTACGGCACCATGAAGCTCATCGAGCTGTGCCGCACACCAGAGGGGCGCGAGGAGGCCCAGGCGGCGCTCAACCGCTGGTACCCGCTGGCCCTCGACTCGTTCGGGCAGAGCGAGTCGCGGCGCAGCGAGCGCTACATCTACTGGGGCCTCAAGCGCCGCACCAACGCCCAGCAGCGGCAGGAGTTCATGGCCGAGGTCGAGCCGCTGATTCGCAAGATGGGCCTGCAGGTGCCCGATCCGCTGGCCGGCCGCAAGTACCTCTAAGTCGCACGGTCGCGGGCCCCCGTGGACGGGAAGATTCCCGTCCACCTGTCGCTTATAAACATATGACGCTGGCGCCGAAAGCGTAGGT
>JADGHJ010000087.1 GCA_019686175.1 Chloroflexota bacterium
GCCCGCCGCCAGCGCGCCGAGGACCCCCTCCAGCCGCGCCGCGACCCACCGCGCCGCCAGCCGCTCATAGGCGGCTAGCTCTGGATCGCGGCGGGCGACCTCGAACCAGATCCGCCGCAGCCGCCGCGTGCGCGGCTCCAACCCGCGGGCGAGTGCAGCGGCGATGGCCGCCTGGATGAACGCCCGTGGCGACGAGGGCTCTTCAGGTGTGGGCAGGGCGATCCCCAGCACCGCATCGATGTGGGCGGCCAGCAGCAACAGCAGCGCGTCGCGCTTGTCGCCGAAATAAGCGTAGAACGTGCCGGTGCTCACGCCCGCGGCGGCGGCGATCTGGTCGGCGGTCACCGCGTCGTAGCCGCGCTCGATGAACAGCCGCTCGGCGGCGGCGAGCAGCGCCTCGTACGTGGCGCGGCTGCGCGCTTGCCGCGGATGGCGGCGCAAGCGTGGCACCACATGATCGAGCAGCGGTGGCAGCGCGCCCGGTGAGCGCTCGAAGAGAGACCTGCTCCGCCTCGGCATGGAAACCTCCGCGTCGGCCCTATCGTGTGTAATGTGAGCCTTATCTCATATAACTAGGACAGCGGAGGTGAAGGGCGATGCTCGACGCGATCCGCCACCCCCAACGGGCCCGCTGGCCAGCGCCCGCGACGGCGCCGTTCCCAGCGCGAGCGGTGTATCGTGCCCACCGCTGGCGCGGCGCCACGGCCGTGCTGCTCGTGCTCCTCATGTTTGTGGCCGGGGTCGGGCTGGCCTGGGACATCCGCTGGCACGCAGCCGTCGGCCGCGACGACTTCTGGTCGCCGCCTCACCTGCTCATCTACAGCGGCGTCGCCGCCACGGGCCTCGTATGCCTCGTCGCCGCGCTAGTCACCAGCTACCAGGGGTGGCGCCGCCAGCCCGTGGCCATCGCGCGCAGCGTCCGGCCGCTCGGGCTATTCTATGCGCCGCTGGGTGTGGTCATCGCTGGCGCGGGCATGACGGTCGTGCTGCTGGCCGCCCCGTTCGACAACCTCTGGCACGAGCTGTACGGCATCGACGTGGCGCTCTGGGCGCCGTTCCACCTGATGGGGCTGATCGGCGGTGGGCTAGCCTGGCTGGGCGCGGTGTACCTGACCGCGGCCCAGGCCGTACACGCGCGGCAACAAGGCTGGGCGCGGCCGTGGCTGCTGGGGCTCGATGCCTGGCAGTGGCTCACCCTGTTCGCGCTCTCCTCGCTCTACGCCGGCCTCGCCACCATCGCCCAGCCGGGCGCCGTCCAGTTCCCGACCACCGAGCTGGGCCCGGTCCACTTCGCCACTTACCCGGTGCTGCTGGCGCTGGCCACCACGTTCGTGAGCGTGGCCGCTGTGCGGACCACGGGGCGGCCGGGCGCCGCGAGCGCGGTAGTGGCGCTGTACATCGCACGCCAGGCGGCCCTGGGGGTGTTCGTGCCGTGGGCCATTCGCACGACAGTGGCCGCGCAGGGCCTCGCCTACCGCCTGCCCGACGGCGCGCCCGAATTCCCTGTCTACCAGGTGGCCATCGCCGGGGCGCTGTTGGCGCCTGCGCTGCTGATCGACCTGATCGCCTGGTGGACGGGCGACGAGCTGGCGCACCGACGGCCGGCGCTGGTTGCAGGGTTGCTGAGCGGCGTGCCGCTGTTCGCGCTGGGCATCGGCACCACCTTCACGCTGTACCAGCACCTTCCGGCGCTACAAGTGCCGCCCGAGATCCTCCTGCCCGGGCCGCCGACGGGCCACGCGGTCATCGGGGCGCTGCCGCTCACGCTCGCGGCCGGCACGCTGGGGGCCGGGCTGGGTAGCGGGCTGGGCGCCGTGCTGCGGCTGAACGAGCGCTGAAGGACTAGCGGGGCATGAAAGCGCGCGTGCTCCTCCCCCTCGCGGCGCTGCTGGGCATCCTGCTCGCAGCGCCGGCCCTGGCCACAGCGCACGTCGAGTCCCCCGCGACCACCACCACGGTTCACGCGGGGCCGTACACGCTCGTCGTGGCCCAGTACGCCGATCCCCCGCGCGCGGGCGCCGCCCTGCCGCTGCTGGTCAGCCCCGCGCCGGCGACCGCGCCGGCGCCCACCGCCGTGCGCGTCGTCGCCCGGCCGGGGCTGGGCACCGACGCCACGCCGACCCGCGCGGTGCTCGCCCCCGATCCAGACGGCCCGGGCCGCTTCGCGGGCGACGTCCGGCTGCCGGTGGCCGGCGCCTGGCTGCTCGACATCCAGGTAGACGGCCCGGCCGGTCCGGCGCAGGCCACCCTGCCCGTGACGGCGGCGGCGCCGCACGCCATCCCGGCCTGGGCCGGCTGGTTGCTAGGGCTATCGCCGCTGGCCGGCGTCGCTTGGCTCGTGTGGTGGCAGCGGCGCTACCTGCGTGCGCTGGAGGCTACCGCGCCGAACTGAGCGCCTCGGCTGGTCCGGCCGCTCAGCCGCCGACACCGACGAGCGAGCGGTGGAGCACCATGTCGATGTCGGTCGCGGGCAGACCAACCGCCGCGGCGGTCGGCGCGCACGTGAGCCGGTCGCGCCAGATCGTCACGCCGCGCGCCAGGGCCGGATCGGCTTGCAAGGCGGGCATCAGACCTTGCGTGGCCAGCGCCAGCACGTACGGCAGCGTCGCGTTGGTCAGCGCCAGCGTCGCCGTGCGGGGCACCAGGGCCGGCATGTTGGGCACGGCGTAGTGGATCACGCCCTCGTCCACGTATGTTGGGGCAGCATGGCTAGTGGGCCGGGTGGTCTCGATGCAGCCGCCCTGATCCACCGCCACGTCCACGATGACGCTGCCCGGCGGCATGGTGCGCACCATCGCCCGCGAGACGACCACCGGGGCGCGGCCGCCCGGCGCGAGCACCGCGCCGACGACCAGATCCGCACCCGGCAGCAGGCGCTCCAGGGCGGCCGCCTCGGAGATGAGCGTCTCCACCCGGCCACCGTAGCGCTGGTCCAGCGCCATCAACGGGCGCGGGTGGCGATCGACGGCCACGACCCGGGCGCCGAGACCGACGGCCACTTGCACGGCCTGGGAGCCGACGGTGCCCGCGCCGAGCACGACGACCGTGCCGGGCAGCACGCCGGGCATGCCGCCGAGCAGCACGCCCCGCCCGCCATGATCGCGCTGCAGCAGGCTGGAGCCGACCTGTACAGCTAGCCGCCCGGCGATCATGCTCATCGGCACCAGCAGCGGCATGGTGCCGTCGGGGAGCCGCACCAGCTCGTAGGCGATCGCCACGATCCCGCGCGCTAGCAGCCGGCGCGCCAGCTCTGGCGCGGCCGCCAGGTGCAAGTAAGCGAACAGCACCTGGCCGGCGTGCAGCAGCTCCGGCTCGTCGCCGACGGGCTCCTTGACCTTGACGACTAGCTCGCTCTCGGCGAACAGCGTGGCGCGATCGACCAAGCGCGCGCCCGCCGCCGCGTACGCCTCATCCGAGAACCCGCTGCCCTCGCCAGCGCCGTATTCGACCAGCACCGGCACGCCGTGGGCCCGCAACGTTGCGGCCCCTCCGGGCGTGAGCGCGACGCGCTGCTCGCCCGTCTTCGTCTCGCGCGGCACACCGACTCGCACAGCAACCTCCTCGACGGCTACCGACACCGCCGCGCCGGCCTTTGCACGCCCCCATCGGCAGGAGCTGGGCCAAGACGACCGGCGCGGCCCGGAGCCCCATTGCTCCCCATCTGGGCAGCCATCGCTTTCATCGTAGCACCGGCTCGCTCCTGTGGACCCGCATCGGGAGCGCGCACTGTGGCCAGCGGGATGGGGATGGCGTAGAATGGCCTGCAATCCCTCGCACCGGCTGCCCGACGGCGGCCTGGACGTCGAGGGCGCGGCGTGAACGCTCCCCTGCGCGACGGGCTGCGCGCGGTAGTGGCTTCTGTAGGAGGTGCAACGTGCCAGCAGCACGCACAAGCAGGAGTGCCAGCAACATCGGTCGCGGAGCGCGCCTGGTGGCCGCGCTGTTGCTCGCGAGCTGGTTGCTCGCCGGCTGCGGCGGGGCGACCGGCCAGCGCGGCACCCCCGGTGGCGCCAGCACCACGGCGGGGAGCACGGCGCGCAGCGCCCAGGAGGACCCCCAGCCCCTGCTAGTGGGGCTCGATGCCGCGATGTCCGGCGGCTCGGCGGCGTCGGGCGAGGCGATCCGCCGTGGGCTCCAGCTCGCCATCGACGAGATCAATGGCCAGGGCGGCATCCACGGGCATCCGCTCCAGCTCGTCGTGCGCGACCACGAGGGCAACCCCACCAAGGGCGTGGCCAACATCCGCGAGCTCGTCGAGCGCCAGGGCGTGGTGGCGATCTTCGCCGGCCTGCACACGCCCGTGGCGATGGCCGAGCGGGATATCGTACACCAGCTCGAGGTGCCGTTCATCGTGCCCTGGGCCGCCGGCACCCAGATCGTGCAGAACGGCCGCAACCCCAACTTCATCTTCCGCGTGTCCGCCAACGACTGGAGCGTGGACCAGTTCCTGGTCAACTACGTGGTGAACAAGCTGGGCAAGCGCAATCCGGCGGTGCTGGTCGAGGACACCGCCTGGGGCGAGAGCAACATCGAAGGGCTGACGCACTGGCTGGCCCAGGCGGGCCTGCGTCCGGCCGTCGTCGAGAAGTTCAAGTGGGGCGACACGGACATGACGCCCCAGCTCACCCGCGCGCGCGAGGCCGGCGCCGACGCCATCATCCTCGTGGCGAACGCGCCCGAGGGCGCGCAGGTCATGCGCAGCATGGACAAGCTCGGCCTGAAGCCGACCACCATCCCCGTGGTGACCCACTGGGGCGTGACGGGCGGCCAGTTCGCGCAGGTCGGCGGCTTCGAGAACACCAACGACGTGCGCACCGTGCAGACCTACACGTTCTTCGGCGAGCTGAACATCCCGGGCAAGCGCGTGCTCAGCGGCTACCTGCGCACCTACGGCGGCAACGGGCCCGAGGACATCACCGCGCCAGTCGGCGTGGCCAACGCCTTCGATGCCCTGCACATCCTCGCCCGCGCGCTGCGCCAGGTGGACGACCCGCACAACGGCGACGCCGTGCGCCGCGCGCTGGAGGACCTGCAGCAGCCGTACGAGGGGCTGATCAAGACCTACACCAAGCCGTTCAGCCCCACCAACCACGAGGCTCTGACCGCCGACGACTACGTGATGACCGTCTGGCAGGACGGCAAGCTGGTCCCCGAGCCGAAGTAAGCACGATGACCATCACGCAGTGGGTTCTGTCGGGCGCCGCGCTGGGGGCGATCTACAGCCTGGTGGCCTTCGGCTACGCCATCACCTGGACCACCAGCCGGACGATGAACTTCTCCCAGGGCCAGGCGGTGATGCTCGGCGCCGTGCTGGCCTGGGCGGCGCTGGCGGTGCTGCGGTTGCCGCTGCCGCTCGCCATCCTGGCGGCGACGCTGGCGATGATTCCCTTCGGCCTGCTGGTCGAGCGGTTCGCCGTACGGCCCTTCCGCCGCCGCGGGCCGACCTGGCTGATCAGCACCGTGGCGCTGGGCATCCTGCTGGAGAACGCGGCGCTCGCCCTGTTCGGCAAGGACGTGCAGCCGTTTCCGGCGCTGGTGGGCGAGCGCCCGATCCAGGTGCTCGGCGCTGGCGTGTACCCGCAGGAGCTGCTGATCCCCGTGGCGGCGCTGGCCCTGATGGGCGGGTTCGAGCTGCTCCGCCAGCGTACGATGGTCGGCCGCCAGATGCGCGCCGTGGCCTATGATGAGACCACCGCCACGCTGATGGGCATCCCGGCCGAACGGATGGTGGCGCTGGGCTACGTCCTGGCCAGCGTCATCGCGGCTATCGGCGGCGTGATCGTCGCGCCGGTGACGTTCGTCTCCGCCACCATGGGCACGGTGATCGGGTTGAAGGGATTCGTGGTAGCCATCGTCGGCGGGCTGGAGAGCGGCTGGGGCATCCTGCTCGTCGGCCTGCTGTACGGCATCCTCGAGCAAGCCGTGTCGGCCACCATCGGCACGGGGGCGCGCGACGCGGTCGGCTTCGGACTGGCGATCCTCGTGCTGGCACTGCGCCCGAGCGGGCTGCTGGGGCGCGCCGCGCTGCGCCGGGTGTAGCATGCGGGCGAGCGGGACGCTGGGGCGCGCGGGGTACGTGGCGGCGGTGGCCGGGGCAGTCGGGCTGCTGGCCGCCGCGCTGCTGGCGCCCAACGCCCGCTGGCTCAGCGGCTACCAGGCCTACCTCCTCACCCTCGTCGCCGTGTACACGATCATCGCGGTCGGGCTCGACCTGCTCGTGGGCCACGGCGACCAGATCTCGCTCGGCCACGCCGGCTTCTACGCGCTGGGCGCCTACACGGCCGCCATCCTGGTGGCCCGGCTGGGCTGGACCCTCTGGCTCACGCTCCCCCTGGCGATCCTGGTCGCCGCGCTCGCGGGCGCGCTGCTGGCCCTGCCCACGCTGCGCCTGGAGGGGCCCTACCTGGCCATGGCCACTATCGCGTTCGGGCTGGTGGTGCAGAACGTGCTGGTCGAGTGGCAGCCGCTGACGGGCGGTCACAACGGCATTACCGGCATCGCGCGGCCGCTCGTCGGTGGCCGCACGCTCGGCGACACCGCCTACTGCCTGGTGGTGGCGGCCGCGGCGCTGCTGGCACTGGCGTTTCTCGCCTGGGCGGTACGCTCGCTGTGGGGTCGGAGCTACCGCGCGGTGTGCCTGGCGCCGACGGCCAGCGCAGCGGTGGGCCTCGACGGCTATCGCCTGCGGGTGGGCGCCTTCGCGCTCAGCGCCGCGCTGGGCGGCCTGGGCGGCGCGTTGTACGCGGGCGTGAACAGCTTCGTCAGCCCCGATTCGTTCGGTTTCGACACCTCGATCAGCTTCCTGACCGCGGTGATCCTGGGTGGGCGCGGCACCCTGCTGGGCCCGCTGGTGGGCGCCGCGGCCCTGGTGTTCCTCCCCGACGCCTTGGCCGGCCTGGCCGAGTACCGCCTGCTGCTGTTCGGCGCGCTGCTGCTGTTCTGCATCTACTTCCTGCCGCGCGGCATCGTAGGCCTGGCGCTGCCGCTCGCGGGCCGGCTGCGGCCGCGCCGCGCCGCACTGCCGGCGCCCCCCTCCATCGTCGTGCGGGACGCAGCCCGCGTGAATAGCACCGCAGCGCGCGGAGCAGCGGTGGGGGCTGACGGCCCGGCCGACGGCGATCAGCGGGCCGCGTCGTCGATCGGCCGCCGCCACGACGACGCGCCCTTGCTGGAGGGCCGTGACCTGACGGTGTCGTTCGGAGGCTTCCTGGCGCTCAAGGGAGTCGACTTCGTGGTCCGTCCCGGCACGGTCCACGGCCTGATCGGCCCCAACGGCGCCGGCAAGACCACCTTGCTGAACGTGCTCGGCGGCTTCCAGCCGGTGGTGCGCGGGCGCCTGCGGTTCGCCGGCCGCGACATCCGCGGCTTGCCACCGTACGCCATCGCGCGCCTGGGCATGGCGCGCACGTTCCAGCATATCGACCTGCTGCGCGACCAGTCGGTGCTCGCCAATGTGGAGAGCGGTGCCTGGCAGCGGTGTGGGCGCGGGGCGCGGGCGCTGCTACCCATCGTCGGGGGACGTGCAGCACAGCAGGCTCGCGCGGTGGCGCTCGATTGCCTGGCGTTCGTGGGGCTCGACGTCGATCCGCGCACACCGGCAGGGGCCCTGCCGCCCGGCCAGCAGCGCCTGGTGGAGCTGGCGCGAGCGCTGGCCACCGCCCCGCGACTGCTGCTGCTCGACGAGCCCGCCGCGGGGCTCACCCCGGCCGAGGTCGAGCGCCTGGCCGAGCTGGTGCACGGCATCCGCGCGCGCGGCATCACCGTCGTGCTCATCGAGCACCATGTCGATTTCGTGCTGACCTGTGCGGACCGCGTGACGGTGCTGGACTACGGTGAGTGGATCGCCGAGGGACCGCCCGAGCAGGTGCGACGCGACCCACGCGTGATCGCTGCCTACCTGGGCGAGAGCGGCGGCGAGCCGGGCGGGCAGGCGGTGGCGGCGGAGCATGCTTGAGATCACCGACGTCGAGGCGGGCTACGGGCCGCTGCCCGTGCTACACGGCGTGAGCCTGCGCGTCGTGCCGGGCACGATCACCGCGCTCGTCGGTCCCAATGGCGCCGGCAAGACCACCCTGCTGCGCACCGTCGCCGGCCTCGTGCCCGTGCGAGCGGGCGCTATCACGCTCGACGGCGCGGCCCTGACCCGCGTGCCGGCCCACGAGCGCCCGGGCCGGGGCGTAGTGCTGGTGCCAGAGGGCCGTCGCCTGTTCGGCGACCAGACGATCCTGGACAACCTGCTGCTCGGCGCGTCGTGGCGCATCCGGCGCGACGGCCTCGCCCGGGTGACTGCCGAGGCGCACGCCCTGCTCGCCCGCCACGCGCCGGCCCTCGCCCCGCGCGCCCGCCAGCACGCGGCCGCCCTCTCCGGGGGCGAGCAGCAGCTCGTCGCGATCTTGCGCGGGCTGATGGCCCATCCCCGCGTACTGCTGTTGGACGAGCCGTCGCTCGGGCTCGCGCCACAGCGCGTCGGCGAGATGTTCGCGTTGCTGCAGCAGATCGCCGCCGAGGGCCTGGCCGTCCTGCTCGTCGAGCAGATGGTGCAGCAGGCGCTACGGGTGGCTAGTGCGGCGTACGTGCTCGACCGCGGGCGGATCGCGCTGGCGGGCGCCCCCGCCGAGCTGCTGGACCACCCCGAACTGCTGGCGGCCTACCTGGGCGCGGAGGCCCGCGCGTAGCGCGCATACCGCCAGCGGCGCAGCGCCGCCAGCGCGCCGTCTGGCAGCAGCAGGCGGGCGAGCAGGCCGGCGGCCGCGCGGGGCGAGGGGGCGCCGCCGAGGTAGCGCACGCCGTAGTACAGGGCGCGGGGGCGGTCGCCCGCCAGGAGGAACTGCGCAGCGAAGCGGAACCGCGCGCGATCCTGGCAGCGCCGCAGGGCGCGCGGGCTCAGGCTGTGGGCGGCCGCGAAGCGGGCCTGGGCGGCGAGCACCTCGTCCAGCATCTGCGCCGTGCCGCGGCTCGTGTTGCGCTCGTGCCAGCGCCAGTAGGCTAGCGGCTGCTCGACGAAGGCGAACGGCCCCAGGCGCGCCAGGCGCAGGTAGAGGTCGTAGTCCTCCAGCTGGCAGCGCGGGTTCCAGCGCTCGCGCTCGAGCGCGGCCCGGCGATAGGTGACCGTGGGGCTGGGGGGCACGAACTCGTGCAGGAGCAGGCTGCGCAGCGCGCGGCGTCCCGCCTGCTCGGCGGTGTAGGGGCTGCAGCCGATGATGCGGTCGTGGGCGTCGACCACGTAGCAGCGTCCGCAGGCCAGCACGGCGTCGGGCGCGGCAGCCAGCGCCTCCACGGCCGCGCGGAGGCGGTCGGGATGCCAGTAGTCGTCGGAGCCCAGATAGGTGAACAGCTCGCCGCGCGTGCGAGCGAGCCCCTCGTTCAGCGTGGCGCAGAGACCGCGGTTGGGCCGCACCACCAGCTCGGCGGGAACCGGGCAGTCGGCCAGCACGCGGGCGGCGATGGCCGGCGAGTCGTCGTGGGAGCCGTCGTCGATCACCAACAACTCGGCCGGCGGGAGCGTCTGCGCGAAGATCGAGCGGAGGCAGCGCTCGAGGTACGGCGCGTGATTGTACGACGGCACGAGGACGGACACGCGCGGCGGCGCGCCGGGGTCGCGTGGGGGGGCAGGAGCGTTGCTGGGCGCCATGGCGGCTCTCTATACTCCCTCACCGTGCACGCTCAGTATGATAGGCTCGCCAGGGCCGTTGCCGCTCGCCGGCTGCCCGCCCACGCCTGTCCCTCCTTGCTGGAACCGGGAGTGGGGCTCCTGTCGTTGGCTCTCGCCGAGCTTGGAGCAGCACCGTAGGAGGCTAGGAGCGGAACGGTGAGTCGTGTGCTGCTCGTCGGCATGGCGCCGCTGCCCACCGAGAACGCCCGGCGCTCGTACGCGCCGGGCCTGCGCACCTGGCAGTTCGCCAAGGCGCTGGCCCACGCGGGCCACGCGGTCACCCTCGCCTGCGTGCGCATGCCGTATATCTACGAGTTGGACCGGCCGCCGATCGTCAAGGCGCGCGATCCCGATCTCGGCTTCGAGCGCTACGACTTCGATGAGCGGGTGCTGCACGCGGACTTCCTGGCCCGACTGCTGCGCACCGTGCGGCCGGACTGCGTGGTCGGCGCGCACACGTTCGCCTCGTGGGTGGCCAGCACGCTACGCACGGCGCTCCCGCTCTGGGCCGATCTCAACGGGCATCTGATGGCCGAGGCCCAGACCAAGGCCTGCCGCGACGGCGACGACCTGCCCGTGGGCCAGCTCTGGCGCTGGGAGCAGGCCATTCTCGACCGGGCCGACGCCTTCTCGGTGTGCTCGACGCCGCAGTACTACGCCACCCTGGGCGAACTGGGCGCTCGCGGCCGCCTGAACCGGCACACCTGCGGCTACCCGTTTGTCCATGTGGTGCCCGATACCTACCCGCCGGCCCGCGCCGTCGCGCCGGTCCAGGTGCGCGGGGTGCTGGTGCCCGAGGACGCCTTCATCGCCCTGTGGAGCGGCGCCTACAACACCTGGGCCGACGTCGATACGTTGTTCCACGGCTTGGAGCGGGCCATGGAGGTGGAGCCGCGGCTGTACTTCGTCTCCACTGGCGGCCAGATCGAGAGCCACGACGAGCGCACCTATCCGCGCCTGCTGTCGCTCATCGCCGCGTCGCCGCACCGCGCGCGGTTCGTAATGCGCGGCTGGCTGCCTGCCGAAGAGATCCCCTCCTACCTCGCCCAGGCCGATGTGGCCATCAACCTCGACGCCCGCACCGTCGAGGCCGAGCTAGGCACGCGCACGCGGCTGCTGGACTGGGCCGCGCACGGCACTCCGATCATCTCCACCACGCTGTGCGAGCTGGCCCGCGAGCTAGACCAGCTCGGCCTACTACTGGGCATCCCGCCCCACGACGCTGACGCGCTGTGCGCGGCGCTACTGCGCGCCGCCCGGGCGCCCGCCGAGCGCCGGCAGATGGCGGTCGCCGCGGCGGCCTATGTGCGCGAGCGCTACGGGTGGGAGGCGACTACACGAGCATTGGTCGCCTGGTGCGTGGCTCCGGCGCCGGCCCCGGACCGGGCGGCGGTGGGGCCGCACGCGGGGGCACGGGCACTCGCGGCCGCCGGCGCGCCGCGCACACGCGCTCGCCACATCGTGGCCGATCTGGGCACCAGCTGGCGGCGCTACGGCGTGCGGGGGCTCGTGCGCCGCAGCGCGCGCTACCTCCGCCGCGGCGTCCAGCTCGCCCTACCGGGCAGCCGTCGCCTCAGCGCAAGGCCCTGAACTCGGGCAGCGGTCCCCCCAGCAACGGGCGCAGGTACGCCTCGAAGGCGAGCGTCGTTGCCGCGCGTGCATCAGGACCGATGAACTCGGCCGGCAGCAGGCGGTGCTGGTTGGCCACGGCCGCCAGCGGCGCGAGCCCCGTGGCGACTCGGTATGGGACGTCGCCACGCCGCACCAGCGTCACCATGTGGCCGCCCTGGCCGCGGACCGCCGCGCGCACCGCCGCGCGCCCCACGGCGAACGCCTCGCGCTCATCGACGCGCGACACCAGGGCGCGCGCTGTACGCTGGAGCGTGCCGGGCTTGTCGTAGCGAGCGCGTAGTCCCAGTTCCGCACGGATACGCCGGCAGAGATAGGCGGCAGGGCTGGGGTAGTACGGATGGCCGAAGGCATCGACCCACTCGGGCTCGCCATCGGCGCCCAGCACACGCGGCCCCTGGGGGCTGGGCTCGGTCTGGTTCTCGCTCAGCACGACGACTACCTGATTGTCAGCACGGTAGGCAGCCTCGACGTCGGCCAGCACCTGCTCCGCCGCCACCGGCCGCTCGGGCACGTACACCAGCGGCGGCGGCAGCCCCGCCGGCAATGGCGCCAGGGTAGCCGCCGCCGCCACCCAGCCCGCGTAGCGCCCCATTACCTCGATGAGCTTCACCGGATCGGTCTGGCGCATGGCGGCCGTGTCGAGGACTGCCTCGGCAGTCGCCACGGCGACATAGCGGGCGATGCTGCCGTAGCCCGGACAGTGGTCGGTGGCGGGAAGGTCATTGTCGATCGTCTTCGGCACGGCCACGGCCTGCAGCGGGTAGCCGGCCAACAGGGCCGCCTCGGCTAGCCGCGCGGCCGTGTCGGCCGAGTCGTTGCCGCCGATCAGCAGGAGAAAGCGCACATCGTGGCGCCGGAGCACGGCGAGGGCCTGTGCGATCTCGGTGTTGTCCAAGCGATGCCGCGCCGAGCCCAGCGCGGCGGACGGCGTGGCGCGCAGGCCAGCGATGAGGCGCGGGTCGCGGCCGTCGAGCGACTGCCAGTCCTCGGCCAGCAGCCCGCGGATGCCGTGCCGCAGCCCGTACACCGCGCGCACAGCCGGCTGGCGCGCGGCCTCGTACAGCACGCCGGCCAGGGAGCTGTTGATTACGGCGGTCGGCCCGCCCGACTGGCCGACCAGTAGAGCGCCCGCCAGAACGGGCCTGCGGGGCGACACGACGGGCCCTAGACCGTATCGTTGACGACCGCGAGCAGGCGCTGCGCGTCGAACGGCTTCTCGATGAAATCGCGGGCGCCGAGCGCCCGCGCGATCGCGGCCATGTTGTCGATCTGGCTGACAGCGCCCGACAGCAGCACCACGGGCACCTCGGGCATGGCCTGCCGCAGCGCGTCGAGCACCTCCATGCCGTGGGTGCCCCGCATGACGATGTCGAGCAGGATGAGGTCGGGGTGCAGGACACGCGCCTGCTCCACGGCGCTCTCCCCCGAGGCGAGGGCGACCACTTCGTGCCCCTCGCCTTCGAGGAGAATGCGCACGAGGTCGAGGATCAGCGGGTCGTCGTCAATGACCAGCACGCGCTTCTTGCTCAAGGAGTCGTCCTCTGGGGCGTCTAGCCCGCAGCCTACACCCGCGAGCCCCTTGCTCGCGGCGCGGGCTGGCGCTCATCCTCGACGCTGCCGCTGCATGGTACGTACCAGCTTGACGGAAGCGAACGGTGGAGCACCGACTGACGAGGATAGCATTCGGCGGCTCGCCGCGCTAGGTGCGCTGGCGAGCGGGCAAGGGACGGGCGCACGATTGTCCCGTCCCCGCCCTGGTGCGGTAGCGTGCGCGCCGCCACGCTCTAGGACCTACTTGCGGGCCTCGAAGATACGGTTGAACGGCGTCTCGCACGCCCGGCGGAAGCGCGTGAAACCAGCGGCGGTGAACACGTCGCGCAATGCCTCGTCGGTGGCGAGCGTACCGAGTGCTGTTGCGGGACTGCCCGTGGCCATGGCGTTCGCTGTGCAGCAGAGCACCGAGGCGCCAGCGTAGATGCGCCCGACCGGGTTGAAGTTATCCTCGACAGTCTGCCCGGCCATCGGCTCCACCAGAAGCACCGCCCCATCGGGGGTGAGCGTCTCGTAGGCGTGGCGCGCCGCTCCCCGGGGATCGCCCATATCGTGGAGGCAGTCGAAGAAGGCGATCAGGTCATAGCGGTCGCCAGGGAACGTCTGGGCCGTCGCCACCTCGAACCGCACGCGGTCTTCCAGCCCGGCCTCCGCCGCGGCCGCCCGCGCGCGTTCGATGGACGGAGCGTGGGCGTCGAAGCCGATGAAGCGCGAGCGCGGATACGCTCGCGCCATGATGAGCGTGGAGGCGCCGTGCCCGCAGCCGACATCGACCACCACGGCGCCCCGCTCCAGCTTGGGCACCATGCCCTCCAGCGCCGGCAGCCAGGACGTCGTAAGCTGCGCGGCGTAGCCAGGGCGGAAGAAGCGCTCGGTCCCCTCGAACAGTTCGGGGTCGTGCTCGCCCCAGGTCATCCCATCGCCGCGGCGGAACGCCTCGACCAAGCGTGGCGTGGCCCGCGCCATGGCGAGCGCGACCTGGTAAGCGCCCGCCACGAAGAACGGGCTGGCGCTGTCAGTCAGGGCCACCGTCTGCTCGGGCGGCAAGCTGTAGCGGCCGCTGGCAGCATCGTAGGTCAAGTAGCCGCTGGCGGCCTGGTTGACCAGCCACTCGCGGACGTAGCGCTCGGTCGTACCGGTGCGGGCGGCCAGCTCCTGGGATGTGGCCGGGCCAGCGGTGGCCAGGGCGCGGTAGAGGCCCAGCTTGTCCCCGATCACCACCAGCGCCGCAGTCAACAAGCCACCTACGTCGGCCAGTGCCTGGCCCAGGAACGCTTCGAGTCGCGCGCTGTCGATCGCCGTGCTTCCGGCCATGCTGTTGCCCTCCGATCCCCCCGTCGGGGGTCTCCCGTTAGCGGCGTATGGAGACGCGCGAGCTGCATGCTCCTCTCTCGCCCCGTGACGTGCGGTCGGGCGCACCGCGCGAGCCAGTCCTCCCCACAGGGCTATCATCCGCGGGGGCCGGAGCCGAGGACAATTTTCGGGCGCTAGCCCGCGGCGACCAGGATGGACGCGTGGCGCGAGGCGCCGCTCAGCGCAGGCGGCTGCTGGCGACGAGCGCGGCCAGCAGGACGAACAGGCCGAACATGCTGAACAGGCGAGCGGCCACCTCGGCAAGTCCCACCTGCAGGCGCAGGTCGAGAGGCAGCCCCGGGGGGAGGCGACTCTGGGCTAGCAAGAACAACCCGAGGGCGATCCCGACGATAGTGACCACGGCCGCCACGGCACCGAGGTTCGGCAGCGATCGCCGCGCGGCGCGGCTAACCGCTTCACCGGCGGCCCAACCCGCGAACAGGAGCGCGAACAACCCGAGGAAGGGGATGAGTGGCGCGACGAAGCCGCCCAGGGCCGCCACGCCGAGCCCGGCCCCCACCCCACGCAGGTATCCAAGCGCCGCCTCGCCCTGTCGGGCGCGAGGCGGCGCTCCGCAGGCCGGGCAGCGCGCGCCGCCCGGCGGCGGCCCCAGGCAGCGGGGGCAGATCGGGGTGCCGCAGCGGCTGCAGCGGAGCGGCGTCTGCGTGGCGGGGTGCCGAGGGCAGGCCACCAATCCGCTCGTGCTACTGGCCATCGCCCCATCCCTGCCGCCGTGGCGCGCCGCGCCGTTTCACGTGAAACACCCCCGCACCGCTAGCCACCGACCTCCACCTCACGCGCGCCCGCCACCACCGCTACCGCGGCCAGCACCGCGTCCGGCGCCAGGGTCACCATGCACTCCGTGCTCCGGCTTGGCAGCCGGCACTCGGCCGGCCCGCGCAGATCGTAGCACGGCCCGCACGGCACCGGCCGCCGGACCACCGCCGCTCGCACACTCCTTGGGCCCGTGTGCGCGGGATCGGTCGGCCCGTAGATCCCCACCACCGGGGTACCGAGCGCCGCCGCCAGATGGAGGGGCCCGGTGTCGCCCGCCACCACCGCCTCGGCGCCGGCCAGCGTGGCCGCCAGCTCCAGCAACGAGTCCCCGATGCGCGCCAGTGCCGCCTCTCCGATGTGCGCGCACACCGCCCTGACCAGCTCATGCTCGCCCTGCGAGCCAGTCACCACCATGCGCCAGCCAAACCGCTCCGCGGCGGCCTTGCCCAGTGTGCCCCAGGCCCGCGCCGGCCACCGCTTCGCCGTCCCGTTGCTCGCGCCGGGGTGAAGCACCAGGTATCGCTCGCCAGGCCCCAAGCCGCGCCGGCGCCGATCCCCTGCGGGCGCGGCCAGGTGTGGCACGGGCGCCGCCGCGCCCCCCACCGTCCGCGCCAGGTCGAGGCAGTACTCCACCTCGTGGCGCCGTCGCTCATAGCGGTAACCCGGCAGGGGCCAGTTGAAGGCCAGCGGGTAGGCGTGGGCCCGGTAGCCCACCCGCACCCGTGCGCCGCTCGCCAGGGCGAGTACCCCCGCTGGACGCCCGTGCACTGCCACGCAGAGGTCGAAGCGCTCGCGCCGTAGCCGCCGCACCAGCACCAGCACTTCGCCCAGACGGCGCCAGCCCGCCGGCCGCCGGTACTGCTGTAGATCCAGCGTCAGCACGCGGTCCACCCCCGGCAGCAGAGCTGCCAGCGGCGCCGTGTACGGCGTGGTGAGCAGCACCAGTTCAGCGCCTGGGTACGCGCGCCGTAGCGCGGCCAACAGCGGTGCCGTGAACACCAGGTCGCCCAGCAAGTCGAGCCGGATCACCAGCACCCGCTCCACGCGCGCCGGGTCGAGCACTGGCGCCCGGCCCCGTTCCACCACCCACGTCCCCAAGCCCCAGGCCCCACAA
>JADGHJ010000394.1 GCA_019686175.1 Chloroflexota bacterium
AGCGTGGCTAGCTCCCAGTAGAACGGCATGCCACGCACTAGCCCGAGCGTGGTGGCCAGGCTATACAGGTATGCGCTGGTGATGGCCAGAGCGACCAGCGTCATCATGCCCGGGCGCGCGGCGCGCAGCTCTGTGACGGCGCCTGTGAGGAAGACCCAGCCACAGTACCAGTAGATGACACTGGTCAGCGCGGCGATCAGCGCGTCGCCCCCAGGCGGCGGGGGTAGCCGGTAGCCGAGGAGGTCCTGGAACAGCTCGGCGTAGGCGACCACCGGAATCGTCAGGACGAGCGCGATCCAGAAGCGGCGAGCCAGCATCGCCTCGCTGTGAGCCGCGTGCGCGCCAGCTGAAGGCGCGCCGTGGCCCGCGTGCGCGGGCGCCGAGGGATGCGCGATGTGACCTCGTGGAGGCGCAGGGGTGCCATGGCCCACGGCTCCGGCCCCGTGAGTCATGTGGCTGCGGTGGGGTTCGGGGGGATGTGACGGGTGACTCATGGGGGACACTCCCTGCGGCGCCTGGACATGGCGCACTGCATACGGTGCTAGGACCATGCTCCCACGATGATAGCCGCTCTCTTGCCGCCCTCACGCCTGCGAGCGGCACGCTGCGCGGGGCCGGTGCAAGTCGGGTGCCGGTGCTCCACCGCCAGGTTGCGCGCCGGTCGCGGCCGCGCTATGGTGGCGCACACGCCACGTGCACTGGAGCAAGGAGGGCTATCATGCGTACCTGGTTGGCCAGCCTGCTGCTCGTCGCGCTCACTGTTGGGGGGTGTGCCTCGCCCGCGGCCAGCCCCGCGGGTCCCGAGCCGCCGAGCGCCGCACGGCCCACCGCCTCCGACGCCGTCCTCACGCTTCCTGAGGCGACGGTGCAAGTCGGCCTCATCGCTCCGCTGGCGGGCTACTGGGGCATCTACGCCGCCGACGCGCTCGGCCTGTTCGCCCGCGAGGGCGTCAAGAACGAGATCGTGTACACCCGGTCGCCCGCGCAGAGCGTCACGCTGCTCGCCTCGGGCGACCTGCACGTGGCGGTCAACACCGCCGACAACGCGATCATCGCCATCTCCAAGGGCGCGGATCTGGCGATCGTGGCGGGGCCGCAGGCGGCGGCAATGTACACGCTCATCGCCGCGCCCGGCATCCAGAGCGTGCCGGAGCTGCGGGGCAAGGGCATCGCGATCAACAACAGCGTCCGCGACGGGATCGCCAACATGCTGCGCCGCGCGCTGCGGCACTACGGCGTGGGTGAGGATGAGGTCGACCTGGTCATGGTCGGCGGCACGCCCGAGCGCTACACGGCGGTCAAGAACGGCGCCGTGGCGGCGTCGATCCTGACGCAGCCGCAGGACGTCATGGCCATGGCCGAGGGCCTGCCGCGGCTGGCCACCCTCGCCGACGTGCTGGGCGACTGGCAGAACCTCGCCGCGATCGTGAACCGCTCGTGGGCCCAGGCCCACACGGAGGTCCTCGTGCGCTGGCTGCGCGGGTTCATCGCTGGCCAGGCGTGGCTCCAGGACCCCGCCAACCGGGACGAGGCGGTGCGCATCCTCCGCGCGGCGACCCAGACGTCCGAGGAGATCGCGCAGCGCACCTACGCGCTGTACTTCGAGGAGCGGGCCGGGCAGGCGATCCCGCCGGATGGCGCGGTGAACCTGGCCGGGCTGCGCAACGTCATCGCCTCGATCGAGGAGAGCGGCAACTTCGACGGCGCGCCCCCGCCGCCGGTCGAGCGCGTGGTCGATCTCACCTACTGGGAGCAGGCGCGTCGCTGAGTCGCTCGCGGAAGAACGCGATCTGGGCCCGGGCCGCGAACCGCGCGCTGGACCAACACGACTCGGTGGGAACGGGGCGTCGGCGGGCTGGGCGAGGAAGCCGCGGCGGCAACGGAATCCGCCTCTTGGGCGCTCCCCTGCTGGTTCGCGAACGCGGGCGCCCTACGCCTCGGGCGCGACCTGCACGATGATCTCGGTCTCGACTGGGATGTCGTCGAACAGCTCGGCGGCGCCCAGCGCCAGCCGCGTGTGCCGACCCCGCTCGCCCCACAGCGCGACCAGCAGATCCGACTCGCCATTGGCGACGCGCGGCTGCTGGTTGAACCCCGGCGCGCTGTTGACATGGACGACGACCTTGACGATCCGTTCGATCCGGTCGAGGTCGCCGAGGTGGGCCTTGAGGATCGCCAGGTGGTTCAGCGCGCAATCCCGCGCGGCTGCGTAGGCCTGCTCCAGGCTGACCTCGCGCCCTACCTTGCCGCGGCAGGTCAGCTGGCCGTTGATGCGGTTGGCCACGCCGCCGACGAACACCAGGTCACCGACTTGCACGGCCGGGATGTAGTTGGCCACCGGCCGCGGCGGCTCGGGTAGCGCGAGCCCCATCTCGGCCAGCTTGCGCTCGATCTCCATCGTGCAGCCTCCTCGCCCGCGCGGTCTGGAAGGACGCGGAACGCTCTGTTGTAGCGGGCGGGTGGCCCCGCGAGCAATGGGAGGGTTGACTCCAGCCCGCGGGGTGTGCATTAATAGGCCGGG
>JADGHJ010000395.1 GCA_019686175.1 Chloroflexota bacterium
GCGCGACTGGGGGTGGGGGCGCGCGGCGCGTCGCCAGCGCCTCCCTGACCCCGCCCGCCGGGGCGGCCGCCCGCGCCGGATAGCCCGGCGCCAGTGTCCGCAGTGGCGGCGACACGTCGCGCTGCAGGGCCGTGACTACGATGGGCGGTGCCAGCGACGCCCGCTGCGCGCGCACCTCGGGCGCGGGGTACGACGGCGCCAGCGGAAGCAGGCCGGCGGCCACGATCGCCCACACGGCCCCTACTATCACCGCCAGCCGCTGCCTGTTGCGCACGCCCGCCTTCTATCGTCTGGACCTAGGGGCGGCACAGGGCAACCCCCTAGCTACCAAACGGCGGGCGCGGTGGAATGTTACGTCGGCTCGTCGTGTTGGCCGGGGCCCGCGCATGGGCGCTGGCCCGAACGCTCTCCCTGAGCGGCGGGGCCGGCACGGCGATCGGCGTGGCTGCGCTAGGCGCCGCGGGCGGATGTCCGCTCGCGGCTGCCCGACAAGGCGCGCAGCACGGGGCCAGCACCGCCGCGCGGGGTAAGCGTGTCGAGGTGGAACTCCTCGGCCAGCGCGTCCAGCTCGCCGGCCATGGCGGCCAGGTCGGCGGCTTCCGCCGTCGTCGTGCGGAGCTGGGCGGTCAGCTCATCGGTGCTGGCCGCGAGCTGCTCGGTGCTGGCCGCGTGCTGTTCGGCCACGGCTGCGACGGCGGCGATGGCCCGTTCCACGCGGTCCGCGGCCCCAGCCATCTCGGTGGTTGCGCCCGAGGTGTCCGCCGTGGCGGCCGAGATACGGGTCATCGCCTCGCTCACGGCCTGGCTCTGGCTGGCTAGCTCGGCGGCTGCGTGCGCGATCGCCTCGACCTGGGAGAGTGTGTCCTCGACGGCGTGCAGGATCTGGCCGAGGGCCGCACCCGCCTCGTCCGCGCGAGCCGCGCCGCCTGCCACGCGCTCGGCGCCTCGCTGCATCGCCTGCACCGCGTCCCGCGTGCCTACCTGCACTTGCTGGATGAGGTCGGCGATCGCCTTGGTCTCCCGCTGGCTCCGCTCCGCCAGCTTGCGCACCTCGTCGGCCACCACCGCGAACCCCCGGCCGTGCTCGCCGGCCCGCGCCGCCTCGATGGCCGCGTTCAGCGCCAGGAGGTTGGTCTGCTCGGCGATGTCGTCGATGGTCTCCACCACCGCCCCGATCCGCTCGCCCAGGGTGCCCAGGGCCTCGACGGCCTGGACCGCCTGGCCAACGACGGCCTGGATCTCCTGCATGCTGGCCACGGTATCCTGCACCGCCCGGGCACCCTGCTGGGCGCGGCCTCGCACCTGGTCGCTGCTAGCCGCGAGGCGCTGGGCGCTGTGGGCCACGGTCTGCACGTGGGCAGTCATGGCCGTGGTCGCCGCGGTGGCCTCGCGGACCGTGCTCGCCTGCTCCTGGGTGCGGCGGGCGATCGCACCGAGCGCCTCGACCAGCTGCGCGACCTCTTCCCGGCCGGTGCTCGCCGCCCGGGCCTGCTCCTGGGCGCCGCGGGCCATCTCGTTGCTGGTGACAGCGACTTGTTGCACGGCCTGGCTGCTCGCCTCGGCGGCGCGCGCCAGCCGCTCGCTGCTCTGCGCCACCGCCTGGCTCGTGCGCACGAGCTCGCCCACCGCCCTCCCCACCTGCTGCTTCAGCGCGGCGCCGTGGTCGGAGAGGTCGTGCCGGGCGTTGTCGACGGCCACGGCGGCGAGTCGGACGCCCATCGCCCGGAAGGTGTCGAAATAGTACGCCTCGACGATCGCCTGCATGTCATAGATGAACACGCAGAAGAGCGCCCGCTCCACGCGGGTGCGGAGGTCGGGACGCAACAGGAGCCGGCCGCGGTGCAGGTGCGCGCGCACCAGGTCGTGGTACAGTGCATAGCTGCCGATGTACCACTTCAATGGCAGGTCGATCTCGTTGTGCAGCGCCCCGACGTGTAGGCGGCGCTCGAAGTAGTCAGTTCCGAACCCCCCGCCGCGAGCCGCCTCCTCGAAGATCTGGCGGAAGTACTCTGCCTGGACGTGCTCCAGATGCTCGCGCAGGCGCCCGAGTGCGATGCCGCGCCGCCGCGCGTGCTGCTCGAAGAAGGCGCGGGTCTCCGAGAAGGCGAACTGGTGGTCGTAGAATTCCCGCGCGATCACCGGGGCGACGCGTCGGGCCCAGGGCGCGAGGGCGGCCAGCGCCGCGACATCGCCCGAGGTGAAGCGCAGAAACTCCTTGCGCAGGGCGAGATTGGCGTCCGTGATGCGGTAGAGCGTGGCGAGCTGCCCCATGGAAGCATCTGTCTCCAGCGAGGATCCGGGATCCGGTTTGGTGGTATGACAGCAAACCGACAGGGCGCGGGCCCGCCTAGAGATATCGGCGGCCGGCGCGCTGTGGACAAGGCCGCCGGCCGCCTAGGGCACCGTTCCGCGCGCTCCCCGTCCGACCAGCCGGGGGCAGCGGGGAGGCCGCTCCGCCGTGGCGGGCCGGGGGTCAAGAACGCGGGTACAGCC
>JADGHJ010000001.1 GCA_019686175.1 Chloroflexota bacterium
AGCACCCGCACGACCGTTTCCACGCCGGAGAGGTTCAGCTCGGCGTTGAGCGGCACGACACGGCCGGGGTTCTGGCCGAAATACAGGTCCCACGTGCGCCCGAGCTCCTCGGGGCTCGTATGGAGCGCCGCGCTGCCGATCGCGATCGCCTCCGCGCGGTTGGCGGGGTCGTGCAGCCAGCGGTGGGCGGCGGCCATGGCGCGCATGAAGCGCACGGTCTTCTCGCGGTTCTGCTCGGCCGCGCTGCGGCGCACCGCGTAGGTGGTGAACTGGTAGTCCAGGTCCGTGGTGTAGCCGAGGATCCGGTAGCCCTCATCGATGGCCCGGAAGTCGGCGGGCTGGCCCAGGATAGCGCCATCGACGACGCCGTTGGCCAGGGCGGCGTAGCGATTGGGCGTGCCGCCGAGCGGCTGGAGGTCGTAGTCCTCCTCGCGGATGCCGTGGGTGCCGAGCAGCAGCTTGAGCAGGATCGTGCTCCCGCCGCGCAGGTCGGGCACGGCGAGCTTCTTGCCGCGGATGTCCTCCCAGCGTTGGACGTTGGCGCGCACGGCGAGGGCGTAGGGGGGCCGGTTCATATTGCCGCCGATGGCCACGATATCCCCGCCCTGATCGACCGCGCGGGCGATGGCGTCCATGGCCGCCTCGGCGAAGTCGACGGAGCCGCCGAGCAGCGCCTGGGCCGAGCGCGCGTCGGTCTCGGTGACGGTCCAATCCAGGCGAATCCCATACTGCGCGCCGATGGGGCCGTCGCGCACGACTACGAACGGCCAGGGCAGCGCCGTCAGTGCCGGGACCGCGACTTCGAGATTGAGCGGCGCGGGGGTGGCGGCGGCCGGCGACGCAGATGCTGCTCCACGGTCCGCGGCGGGCGCGGTGGGCTGGGAGTTGGCGGGTGGAGCGGCGCCAGGGCTGCAGGCCGCGACGAGCAGGCCGAGGCCGAGAGCGAGGGCGAGGATCGAGCGGTGCATTCGATGCTCCCACGCAGAGGTACGCTGGCGGACGATTCGGAAGACTATACGCCCGTGCAGGCGCCGCGGCAATCCGGGGCTCCCTGCGGGTATCGGCAGGCAAGTCGCCCTTGTCGGCCGCGAGTGAGGTGTGCTATAAAGATGCGTCACGCGCGAGTAGCTCAGCGGATTAGAGCGCAGCCCTGCGGAGGCTGAGGCCGGGGGTTCGAGTCCCCCCTCGCGTGCCACTTCTTTCTCATTCCGACCATGCAGGTACCGTATCTTGCCTCGTCGGCGGTGCTGGTGGGCAGTCCGCACTCCGCGCTCGTCCAGTCCTCGCCTCGTCTCCCAGTCGCATGAGACGACGGCTGGTTGCGGATCGGTTCCGGCGGGTGTGGGCGCTGGTAGAGTATATCGTCCGCCATCCCGGGTGCCATCGGCGTGAACTGGCTCGCCACTTCGCCCTCTCCGAGCGCCAGCTGCAGGCCGACCTCGAGATGATCCGCCGCGAGCTGGGCCTGCCGCTAGTACGGCGGCAGGGCTACCGCTTCCTCGAGGGCGATGCGCCAGCGCCGTTGGGCTTGCCGGACCTCTGTCTACTCGGGCGCCTCTTGCAGCACGCGGCGGCCGGGCGGCTGGCCTCGTCGGAGGCGATTAGCGCGCTGGCCGAGCGGCTGATCGCCACCCTGCCGGCGCATCTGCGACCTCTAGCCAGCGCGGCGCTCGCGCCTGCCAAGGGCCGCCCCTCCGACACCGCACGCGAGCGCGCACTCGAGCTGCTCGCCCAAGGCGCGGCAGGCGGGCGGCCGATACGGCTGCGCTATCAGCCGGTCGTGCGCGGGCCGGTGTGGGAAGCGCTGATCGATCTGGAGGCCATGCTGCCGTATGGCGAGGGCCTGTACCTCCTGGGCCACTGCCGCCTGCGTCGGAAGGCGGTCATGATCGACTTGGACACAGTGCTCCACGCCTGGCTCGACGACGAGGCGCCGGTCACCTCATGAGCAGCAGGGCGAGCAGCAGCCCGAGCAGCGCTCCCACGAACACCTCGACGGGCGTGTGCCCGATCAGTTCGCGCAGGCGCTTCTCGTTGAAGCGTTGTTCGACGAAGATCTCGTCGAGCATGCGGTTGAGAATCCGCGCCTGGGCGCTGACGGCCTGGCGGACGCCTGCCGCATCGTACATCACGATCGCGGCGAACACCAGTGCGATGGCGAACAGGGGGGACCGCAGGCCCTCGGTGATGGCCACCCCGGCGGCGAGGGCCGTCACCAGCGCCGAGTGCGCGCTGGGCATTCCCCCCGAGCTCACCAGATGGCGCAGGTTGATGCGCCGGTCGCGCCACAGGTAGATCAACACCTTCAGCGTCTGTGCAACCAGCCAGGCGCCCAGTGCCACGAGCAAGATCCGATTGGCTAGCAGCTCGCCCACAGTTGGCGCTCGTCCGCTTCTCCGCGCGATTCGCCGCAGGACGTCAGCAGGGACCGTCCGGGTGCTTAGAACGGCACGTCGTCCGTGTCGGCGGCGCAGCTATCGTCGTCCGTCGCCTCGCACGGCCCGGCACCATCCGGTTCCTGCAGGAGCTGCGTGATACGCAAGTCGGCGGCATCGAGCAGGCTGTTGCAGTGGGCGACCAGCCGCATGCCCTCTTCGAAGCGCGCCAGTGCCTCTTCGAGCGTCAGGCCGCCCTCCTCCAGCGCGCTGACACATGCTTCGAGCTGTTGCAGGGCGGCTTCGAACGACAGGGGGCTGAGACTCATGGCTCATCTCTCCGCGTGCGAGGGGGCGGCCGACGGAACGCTGGGCATCACCTGCTCGACGTGCGCCTGCAAACTGCCACGATAGAGGCGGACGACGATCGAGGCGGACGGGGTGACCTGATCGGCTGCCGTGAGGACTGTGCCCCGCCGCGCATCGTAGCACAGCGCGTAGCCGCGCGCGAGGGTTGTCTCGGGGCTGAGGGCCAGGAGCTGGAGCCGGCGCGCCTCCACCCGAGCCGCGCGTGTGCGCAGCTCCTGGCGCATCAGTAGTCGCGCGCGGCTGTCCAGCTCGTCGACACGCTGGCGCTGCCGGGCCAGCTGCACGCGCGGCGAGTGGCGCAGCAGGTGGTGCTGCTGCGCCGTGGTGGCGTGCCGCAGGGCCTGCACGGCAGCCTGCGCCGCAGCTCCCAGACGCTGTCGGTAGCCGCGCAGGGTCTCGCGCAAGGCGCGGGCATCGGGGGTGACCAGCTCGGCGGCCGCCGAGGGGGTTGGCGCCCGCAGATCGGCCACCGCGTCGGCGATGGTGTAGTCGGTCTCGTGGCCGATCGCGCTGACCACCGGAATGGCCGAGGCGAAGATGGCGCGCGCCACCCGCTCGTCGTTGAACGCGGCCAGCTCTTCCGGCGCGCCGCCGCCGCGCGCCAGGATGATCACATCGATCGCCTCGTGCTGCCGCTGGGACGGCAGGCGACAAGGGGCGAACTCGTTCAGCCGCTGCAGCGCCGCCACGATCTGCTGAGGCGCGTCGTCGCCCTGGACCGCGCAGTCGACGAGGACTAGCTCCACCAGCGGGTACCGCCGGGCCAGGACGCGGGCGATGTCGTGGCGCACAGCGCCGGTGGCCGAGGTGGCCAGGCCGATCCGACGGGGGTAGGCGGGCAGTGGCCGCTTGCGCTCGGCCGCGAACAGCCCCTCGGCTTCCAGCCGGCGGTACAACAGCTCGAACTGCAGCCGCCAGGCGCCGACGCCTTCCTGCTCGACCAGGTCGGCGTAGAGCTGGAACAGACTGCGGGCCTCGTAGAGGTCGATGGCGCCATGGGCAACGACCGCCTGGCCCGCTTCCAGCCGGGCCTTGAGATAGCGGGCGTCGCCACGGAACATCACGCAGTCGAGCTGGGCGGTCTCGTCGCGCAGGCAGAAGTAGATATGGCCCGAGCGCGCGTAGGTCACGCTAGCGATCTCGCCCCGCACCCAGAGGTCGGACAGCAGCGGGTCGCGGCGCAGCAGGGCGCGCGCCTGTGCGTACACGTCGGCGACCTCGAAGATCCGCACGGCGACCTCCTCATGCCCCGCGGGCGGACGCATCGTCGTCGGCGGCCGGGGGGAGCGGCTCCAGCTCGACCAGCGGTTGGCCGTATTCGACAGCTTGGCCGCTCTCCGCCAGGAACCGCCGCACGCGGCCGTCCGCGGGCGCCTCGACCGGATGCGGCATGCGCAGCACCTCGACGATGCCGAGCACTTGCCCCGCACGCACCACAGCGCCTTCCGCGACCACGGGCGGGGCGCCCGCTTCCAGGCCCCGGTGGAACAAGCCCACCGCTGGCGCGCCGATCACGAGCGGCGCCGCGGGCGGCTCGGGTGGAGGGGGTGCTGGCGTGGGCAGCCCATCCTCGCGCCGGATATAGAGCCGCTCCGCGCCCACCGCCAGCTCCAGCTCCTCCACGCCGCAGCTTCGCAGCCAGCGCACCAGCTCGCGCAAGCGCTCGGGGGTAAGGCGGCCACGCACCGCGTGGCGCCTACGGCCCCGGGGCCGGGATGGCCCAACGTCGGCCAGCGTCACGGCGCAGCGGGCGCCGGCGCGCGGTCGGCGGAGGTCAGCGCTTGCCGGACGTCGTCGAGCGAGAGGTGCTTTGGCGAGCGGCACAGCACGCGGCAGCCGTCCTCGGTGAGCAGCACCAGGTCCTCGATGCGCACCCCGCCCCAACCGGGCAGGTAGATGCCCGGCTCGACGCTGAACACCATGCCCGGCCGCAGGACCATGTCGCCCTTGGCCCGTGAGACCCACGGCGGCTCGTGGACCTCCAGGCCGATGCCATGCCCCAGGCCGTGCCCAAACGCCTCGCCGTAGCCGCGGCTGGCGATGAAGTCGCGGGCGATGGCGTCGGCCTCGCGGCCGGTCATCCCCGGGCGGATCTGCCGCTCCGCCAGCAGCTGCGCTTCCAGCACGATGTCGCGGATCTCCTGCAGGCGCTCGGGGATCGGCCCGATGCACACCGTGCGCGTCATGTCCGAGCAGTAGTGATCGACCAGGGCGCCGATGTCCATGATGATCGGCTCGCCTTCCTGCAGGGGCCGGTCGGCGGGCACCGCGTGGGGGATCGCCGTCTGCGGGCCGCCGACGGTGATCGGGGCGAACGACACGCCCTCGGAGCCGTGCGTGCGCAAGTACGCCTCCAACTCCCACGCTAGGCGGCGCTCGGTCACCCCGGGCTCGATGAACCGCGCCAGGTGGGCGAAAGCGTCGTCGAGCACGTCGATGGCCGCCTGGAGGGCGCGTAGCTCGCTGGGGTCCTTGATGATCCGCAGCGTGTCCACCAGGTCTGTCTGCGGGACCAGCTCGATGCTCGGGTCGAGCGCCGCGCGGAGGTCGGTGAACACTTGATACGGCAGGTGGATCGCCTCGAAGGCGAGCCGCTTCACGCCCAGCTTGGCCGCCAGCTCGGCGACCGTCTCCATGGCCCGCTGGCCGGCCGGGTACTGGATCACCTCGTAGCTGGTCGCCTCCTGCTCGGCTTGCTGGGTCGTGCGCATGTCGGTGAGCAGCAGCAGGCGGTCGGCGGTGATCAGCAGGTAGCCCGCCGAGTCGCGCGGGGGCAGGTCATGCCCCCGGTAGCCGCTCAGGTAGTAGCGCGATTCCGGCTGGGAGATCAGCACGGCGTGGAGCTGACGCTCGGCGAGCAGGGCACGCAGGCGCGCCACGCGCCCCAAGATGTCCGTCTGTGCGATCGCGGTAGTCATGTGTTGCGGCCTCCTTTGCCGCCGGCGGCGACGGCCGAGCGTGTCCGACTCTTGGTCCCGGCCACGGCGCGGGTGCGGCCCGCGGCGCGTGTGGTGGTGGGAGTGCGCGACCGGCGGGTGCTGGTGACCGCGCCATTGGTGGTCGCGACCTTCACGCGGCCATTGGCCGCTGCCGGCTCGGGCTGCGGGCTGCACGTCAGGCAGCGGCGCCGGTCGCGGCCGGCCTCGACCTGGAGGCCGCCGCAGGTCGGACACGGCTCGGGCACGGGCTTGGCCCAGCTCGTCCAGTTGCAGGTCGGGAAGTGCGCGCACCCGTAGAATACTCGCTTGGTGCGCGTCCGCTTCTCCACGATCTCGCCGCCACACTCTGGGCAGGGCACTCCGAGCTTCACCTGGAGCGACTTGGCATTGCGGCACTCCGGGAAGCCCGGGCAGGCCAGGAAGCGGCCGAAGCGGCCCAGCTTGATCACCATGTTGCGCCCGCACTTCTCGCAGACCTCGTCGGTCGGCTCGTCGGGCGGCTTGACCCGCTCCAGGCGCTGCTCGGCGTGCTCCAGGCGCTGCTGGAACGGCTCGTAGAACTCACGCACCACCGGTACCCACTGCCGCTCCCCGCGGGCGATCTCGTCTAGCTCCTCCTCCATGTTGGCCGTGAAGTCCACGTCCACCACATCGGGGAAGTGCTCGACCAGCAGGTCGTTGACCAAGATGCCCAGCTCGGTGGGGTGCAGCCGCTTGTCGATCCGCTCGACGTAGCCGCGCTCCTGGATCGTAGCGAGAATCGGCGCGTAGGTCGAGGGGCGCCCGATGCCACGCTCCTCCAGCGCCTTGACCAGGGTCGCCTCTGAGTAGCGCGGGGGCGGCTCGGTGAAATGTTGCTCCGGCAGCAGCGCCAGCAGGTCGAGCGGCTCCTCCACCCGCAGCGCGGGCAGTGGCTTGCGCTCGGCGTCGTCGGCCGCGTCGGTCTCGTCGCGCCCCTCGGTGTACAGTGCCAGGAAGCCGGGGAACTTCAGCCGCGAGCCGGTAGCCCGGAACAGGAAGCGATCGTCCGGGTCGGCCGGCGGCCGCGCCTCGACCTCGACGGTGGTGACGTCGAAGATGGCGGAGGCCATCTGGCTCGCCACGAACCGCTTCCAGATCAGGTCGTACAGCTTGTACTGATCGCTCGTCAGTCGGCCCTTGATACTGGCCGGGTCGCGGTACACCGAGGTCGGACGAATGGCCTCGTGCGCCTCCTGGGCCAGCCGGCTGCGCGTGCGGTAGACGCGCGGCTGAGGCGGCACGCGGTCGGCGCCGTAGTGCTCGGCGATGTACTGCCGAGCCTCGGCCTGCGCGGACTCGGCGACCTGCGTGGAGTCGGTGCGCATATAGGTGATGAGCCCGACCTGCTCGCCGCCGAGGTCGACGCCCTCGTAGAGCTGCTGAGCGACCAGCATCGTGCGCTTGGCCGTGAAGCCGAGCTTGCGGCTGGCCTCCTGCTGCAAGGTGCTCGTGGTGAACGGCGCGCTGGGGTGGCGCTGCTGCTCCCGCTCGCGCACACTCGCCACACGGTAGGTCGCGCCCTCGAGGGCTGCGAGGATCGCCGCGGTCTCCTCCTGGCTGTGCAGCTCGACCTTCGCCCCGCGGCGCTCGACTAGGTTGGCCTGGAAGCGGTCGGCCTTGCCGCGCTTGCCCTGCTTGGCCAGGTCGGCGGCGATGGTCCAATACTCGACGGGCACGAACGCCTGGATCTCGCGCTCGCGCTCGACGATCAGGCGCACGGCGACCGATTGCACCCGGCCGGCGCTGAGCCCGCGGCGCACCTTCTTCCACAGCAGCGGGCTGAGCTGGTAGCCGACCAGCCGATCGAGCACGCGGCGCGCCTGCTGCGCATCCACGCGCTGCCGGTCGATCTCGCGCGGGTGCTTCACCGCGGCGAGCACCGCCGACGAGGTGATCTCGTGGAACTCCACGCGCCGCACGGGCCGGTCGTGCAGGTCCATCGCCTCGACCAAGTGCCAGGCGATCGCCTCGCCCTCGCGGTCGGGGTCGGTCGCCAGGTAGACGGTATTCGCTTCGCGGGCCTGGGTCTTGAGGCTCTTGACGATCTCCCGTTTCTCCTTGGGCACGACGTACTGCGGCGCGAAGTCGTGCTCCAGGTCCAGGCCCAGCTTGCTCTTCGGCAGGTCGCGCACATGGCCCATGCAGGCGCGCACGGCGAAGTCGCGACCCAAGAAACGCTCGATCGTCTTGGCCTTGGTTGGCGACTCGACGATCACTAAATTCTTCGGCACGAGTTGATTCCTCCCGGTACGGAGTGGCTCGCCCGCGGGGCGACGCCCGCTGCCCCGCACCAGCCATTCGATTCTAGAACGCTTCAGCGATTGCCTCGTACATAGCTTAATGGGCCGGCCTGGCGGACCAGGCCTTTCAGCTCCATCATCACCAGCGTGCTGCTGACGGTCTCGATAGGCAGCCCGGTGGTCCGCGCTACCTCGTCGACGTGGCGCGGCTCGCGGTCCAGCGCCGCGAGCAGGGCGCTCTCCGTCGGGTCGGCGGGTAGGGTCGCCCGGCTGGCCTGCTGCTCGGCGACCAGCGTGAAATGCAAGTCCTCGAGCAGGTCGCGCGCGTCGAGCAGTGGGCGGGCGCCGTCCTTCAGCAGGGCGTTGGTGCCCTGGCTGGCCGGGCTGAAGATACTGCCCGGCACCGCGTAGACGTCGCGCCCCTGCTCCAGCGCCAGCTCGGCGGTGATCAAGGCGCCGCTGCTACGGCCCGCCTCGACCACCACCACCGCCCGCGCCAGCCCCGCCAGGATGCGGTTGCGGCGCGGGAAATTCGGCGCATCCGGCCGCGTGCCGAGCGGGAACTCCGAGATCAGTGCACCGCTCGCTGCCACCTCACGCGCCAGGCCCTGGTGCTCGGGCGGATAGATCGTATCGAGCCCGTGCCCGAGGACCGCGAGGGTGCGCCCGCCGGCGGCGAGCGCGGCGCGGTGGGCGCAGGCATCGATGCCGCGGGCCAGGCCGCTGACCACCGTGATCCCCGCTCTGGCCAGGGCGGTCGCCAGTGTCTCCGCTACCTGGCGGCCGTAGGCCGTGGCGCGCCGCGTCCCGACGATCGCTACGGCCCACTCGTCGGCCGGCAGCAACTCGCCACGCAGGAACAACACGGGTGGCGGGTCGGCGATCTCGCGCAGCGCGGCTGGATAGCCCGCATCGGCGAGCGTGAGCGCCCGCACGCCCACCGCGGCCAGGCGCGCTTCCTCGCCGATCGGCGCGACCGCCTCGCGCAGCGCCAGCAGTTGCCGTACGACGCGTGCGTCGAGCCCGGCGGCCGCGAGGGCGGCAGCGGACGCGCGCCAGGCCGCCTCGGCGGAGCCGAAGTGCTGGAGCAGGCGCTGGAAGCGGGCGGGCCCGATCCCCACCGCCCGCGTGAGGGCTAGCCAGTAGTCGCGCTCTGGGGGCTGTGGCGGTGCTCCGGGCACCCTCCCGCCTCGTGCGTGTCGGGCGCAGGCGCCGCCGACACCATGATATTGTACGGTACTGCCGCGGTATCGTCGCGCCCGCGGACGCGGCAGCAGGGCGCAGTATAGCACGCCGCGGCGCTAGCCAGCGGCCCTGACCGCCGGGCGTACGCGGGGCAGGGTGGCCAGCAGCGCCTGGGTCTCCGGCGACAACAGCCACTGGATGAACGCGTCCGACAGCCGCCCGGCCGGCCGGCCGCGCTCCAGCGCCACGTACATCTGCCGCTCGATCGGGGCGCCGACCAGCGGCAAGACCACCACGCGGTCCTCGTGTGGGTCGAGGGCCGAGCCCGACACGAAAGCCAGGCCGACCCCGGCGGCGACCGCCTGCTTCACCGCCTCGCTGCTGCCCAGCACGGTGGCGATGGTCAGGTGCGTGAGCCCGAGCCGCTGGAGGGCCTGCTCGGCCGCGGCGCGGGTGCCCGAGCCCTCCTCGCGCAGGACGAACGGCTCGTGGGCGAGGTCGGATGGCGTCACGACCGCGCGCCCGGCCAGGGGATGGCCCCGGGGGGCGATTAGCACCAGCTCATCGACGGCGAAGGGGATAAACTCCAGCCGATCGGTATGCGCCACGCCGCCGACTAGCCCCAGGTCGTATTGGCGCCGCAGCAGGCGGTCGAGGACCACGGCCGTATCCGAGACCTCGACGCTGAGCTGCACCTGGGGGAACCGAGTGCGGAAGGCGCTCAGCAACCGGGGCAGCAGACACTCGCCGGGCGCCGTGCTGCACCCCAGGTGTAGTGTCCCCGCGGGTGTTTCGGTCGTCCCGCGGACCGCCGCCTCCAGATCCTGGATCAAGGTCAGGATCCGTGTGGCGTAGGCGTACACCTGCTGGCCCGCTTCGGTGAGGCGCACACCGCGCCCACAGCGGTCCAGCAGCGGCTGGCCGAAGTGGGCCTCGAGGCCGCGGATCTGCAGGCTGACCGCCGGCTGTGTGAGCCCCAGCCGGCGCGCCGCGGCCGAGAAGCTGCCGGTCGCCACCACCGCCGCGAAGATCTCTAGCTGGTGGAGTGTCAGCACAAGTGCCCCCGAGCAGCACGCGCCGCTCCCAAACTCACCGGGTTTCAGTAGGCCACTCTACCAGCGCCGGTCCGCGGGCGGCAATGGGCGCCGAAAGGCGAACCGGCCGTCCGAGGACGGCCGGTCGAATCGTGCCCCGTGCGCGCCAGCGCTCAGCGGCTCAGCCCGAGGCCGAACGCCCCAAAGGCGAACGGCGTAGGCAGGAAGAACTGGTTGGGGAAGCCTAGCAGCGCGGCGAGGCTGGTGGACCCAAGCGTGGTGCCGGGGGTCAAGGGCCTGGTCACCCCACCGACCGTAAAGACGTTGTCGAACTGCGCGCCCAACCCGAGCGCCTGCAGCTGCGCCAGCGTGAGCGCCGCCCCCGGCGCGACCGGGTTGAGGAGCAGGCCATCGGGCGCCACGCTCGGTTGGCCATACAGGAGGCTGCCGAGCGCCTGCGTCTGGAAGAAGTTCGCCGTCTGCGGCAAGGGATACGGTCCGAAGGGGCCGTATAGCCCGGGTACGACTGGCGCGGCCCACCAGCCGCCCCAGTAGCCCGCCCACGGGGCCCAGTACGCGGGTCCGCCGGCCTGTTGGAGCTCGGCCGGTCGGAGGCTGTGCACGTCTGCACCCGGTGGCTGAGCCGCCTCCGGCGCCGCGGCCGCGACCGAAACACCTCCTAGGACCCATACAGCCGCCCACAGGGCAGCGGCGCGCAGCTTCATCCTCTCTCTCCTCACTGCGAGCGTGGCCGGTGCGCTCCCACGCGCCCGGCGCCACGCTCGGCGCATTTTCGGTACGTTAAACGGCTGTCAGGGGAAAAAGGTTACAGGGCTGGGGGCGCTCGCTACGGCAGAGCGGCGGCGAAGGCCGCGTAGGGGAAGTCGCTCGCCCCCATGGCGCGGAGTAACTGCTCGCCACTGATGACGCGGCCGTAGCCCGGTCCGTCGTCGATGGGGTCGTTGTACAGGAAAGCGTCCCCCACGATGCCCGTGAGCACGATATAGTGGTCGCCGCGGTACAAGGCATCCTCACGCCCTGGCAGCAGGCGGAACTTGACTTGGGGGATCACCGGGTGGTTCGCGCGCAGTGCCGCGCGGAGGTCCTCGAGACGCCACCGGCGCAGCTTGCCATCGGGCGCTTGGAGGTCGAGCGCCCGGAGGCCGTACGTCTCGGCGGCCCCCGCGAGCGCCTCGATGAACGAGCCGCAGTCCTGACAGTTCGGAGTGCCCTGCAGCGCCATGACCTGGCGGCGGACCTCGGCTGGGGAGGCCGTGAGCCCGTGCGCGGCGAGCAGCATGGCCACGCTGGTCGGGCCGCAGTTGGCAGCCGCCCAGGGCGAGCCGTCGAGCTGTGAGAGGTAGGGGACCTTGAGCCACACCTCCGGCCGCTGCCGCAGCAGGTCGGCCGTGGCCAGGAAGCGCGCGATGCGGGCCGGCTCGACATCGGTCGGGAGCAGCATGGTGCTGGGGAGCCAGCCCGTCAGCGGGCCGGCGTCGCGCCCATCGCCCAGGTAGAGCACACGGGTCCAGCCGTCCTGTACTCCGAGGACCTCGACATACGTGCCACGCGGCAGCGCCCCGGCATCGCGCGCTCCCGCCTGCGGGCCCGCTCGCAGGATAGTGTTCTCGCCCACGCGCACGAACTGCGGCCAGCCGGCTGGGCTGAGCACGCCCTTGTCGACCCAGGCCTCGCCAGGCTGGCGACGCGCACGGTCGCCCCCATAGTAGACGCGGTAGCGCGTCTCGGCCGCGCCGAGGATCCGGAAGTAGGCGCCGGGCGGCACGGTCGTGAACTCCTCCGCATCCATGTCGGCGCCGCCCCAGAGGGTGGCCGGCTCGCTGTTCTGGCCCCACAGCGGCAGCGAGGCGCTGGGCGGCGTCGCGCGGGGTTGCGGGGTCGCGGCCGGAGCGAAGGTCGGTACAGGTGTACGTGCGGCCGTCAATTGCTCCCGCGCGTCATGCCCCCGGCCGCCCAGTAGCGCGAGCGCCGCGGATCCGTGGACCCCCTCGCCCATCATCAGCATCCGCTCGGCCCCCGCAGGTCGAGCGGAATAGATGAACAGGCTCAGGCTCAGCAGCACCGCGACCGCCACTAGCGCCACGAGGCGCGCTGGTGTCCGGGTCGAGAGCCGCTGGAGCCCGGTGCGCAGCCGCGCACGAACGAGCAGACGGGCCAGCAGCGAGGGGTGTGGTAGCGTGTGAAGCGGTTGATGCAGCCGGCCGCGCGGCCTTAGCCGCAGTCCCCTCGCGCCGTCGGTAGCCAAGCTGTACTCCGGACTGTGGCGAGCGCTGTCCCCACCGCCGGACGGCTGGCATGTCGCCGCCCGATCTCGGCGGTCATGGTAGGACGCTCGCCAGGGGGATGTCAATAACTTGGCGCGAGTGAGACCAGGCTCGGCCAGCGCGGGTTATAGCCCAAGGTCATAATCTCTGGGAATCGGAACGCCCCCGTCTGGCGCGAAGAGGCCTCGCGCCCGAGAGCGTGCTCTGTTCTTTATGCAATGAACGTCGTGAAGACCTCGGAGAGAGACGAGACCGCCAGGGGCGCCCAAGGGGTGAGGCGCCACCTGACGGTCGTGGAGGAGGTAAGGCGGGTGGCGTGAGAGCACTCCTCGCCACCCGCAGGATCGTTTACTTGCTCGCGGTCACCGTGATCCGCCGCGGGCGGGCGGCTGCCGCCTTGGGCACCGTCAGGCGCAGTAGGCCGTGCTCGTAGCGGGCCTGCGCGGCGTCGGCGTCCAGCTCCGTTGGCAGCGTGATGGTTCGCTCGAAGCGGCCGACCGGGCGCTCGCGGAACAGGTAGTTGCGCTTCTCGTCCGCTGCTGGGTACTCGCCGGTGATCGTCACCTGGGAGCCGAGCACCGACACATTGACGTTCTCGGGCGACAGGCCCGGTAGCGCGGCCTCGATCACATAGTGATCGTTCTCCGCATACACATCCAGTGGCAGCGCGGTCATCGTGCCCATCAAGCCACGTAGGCGCTCCGGCCGGACCAAGCTCTGTTCGAGTAGCTCGTTCATCACGGAGCGTAGCGGCATCAGATCCTGGAACGGGTCCCAGCGCGCTAGAGCCATGTCGATACCTCCCTTAGTACTGCCTCCCGCCTGCTTGCCGCAGCGGAGCGGCTTGCACCGCCTGCTCTCTGCAAGCAGTATGCGTAGCTAGTTGTTAGAATCACGTCATTCCACGGCTAAGGCCCCATTAGGATTGCCACCCACCTGGTGTGGCCGTATGGGTCCGTGTCGGCAAGCACGACCGAGCGGCTGGGATGCAGGAGCGTCCAGCGCGAGGTAGGACCGCGTGCACCGAATGGGCGGCGACCTCGCCTCGCTAACCGATGTCAGCTCGGACAAGGAAGTCACTGTGGGGCACGCCGAAGGGCGCTGCCCTCCGGCTGGTCCGCTACCATTCGGAGGGGACGATGAAACGTGGTGGCGTACACCGCCGCGCTTCTGTCCCCACGGCTTCCGTCGCCTGCTCCTCGCGCGCAGTTCGCGCCTACTGGTGAGCGTGCTTGCCTTCGACTCTGGTCAGCGCGAGCACCTCCATCAACACCCGGATTCTGCGGAGCAGTTCCATGTCCTGGCGGGCGCGGGCGCCCTATTCATCGACGATCATTGGAGAGCACTGGTGCCGGGACAAACGCAGTTCCGGCCGGCTGGTGTCTGGCATGGCGTACAGGCCGCCAGCCGGCTGGTGCTGCTGTCCGTCCAGGCGCCCATACCGCGCGCACCCCTGACGGTATGGCACCCGAGCGTGGCGGGGGCTACCCTGTCCAGCCTCGATCGTGAGCGGCTATTGCGCTTTCGGTGCTGCTGCTGTCCGCGCTGCGGTGGACACGCCCGCCGGGGCCGGTTGGCTGCGGCGTGTACGACCTGTGGCAGCCCACGCGCAAGCGTGCGGTGCGAAAACTGTCACTGGCAGGTGGCGCGGATCTGCCTGGCCCGTACCCGATCGCAGGCGGGCTGAGCGGGCACGGGCCTCAGGGGCGATAGGACGCGGACCTGCTACTCGACGCCGAGGGCAGCGCGCGAGCCCTTCTAGCTGGACGCCGTGCGCAGGGGTGAACGCGATCGTGCCAGTAGTTGACGGGTTGGCGAAGCGCGGGTATAGTTGGGCGAACACCGCTCCCGACAGGCGGTGAGAGACACGTTCCCAACCGGCCGCGCGCCCGCCGAACGTTCACCGCAGGGAGGGTTTTACTGCCGTGCCGGCTTCGCCACGTCTCCCACATCCATCCTTGGTACCGCCGCGCACGTTGCCCTATACACCGCTACAGCTCCTCTTCCTGAGTCGATTGGCTCATCTGGTCGCGCTCTGCTATCATGCGCGACACGAGGTGACCACGCCGGAGCGCACGGCCCTGGTACAGCATGCGCTGCGCTCCACGATCGACGACTGCTTCGCAGCGGGGCTGGCGCCAGAGCTGTTCGCGCTGCTGGAGAGCGCGGGAACCAACCCCTGAGACGTGAGCGCCAGCGCCAGGGCGGCGGGAGGAGACGTGCATGGCGGTCGTGACGCCTGATGTCGTCGTCAAGCGCTATTGGCAACCCACGGCACGCCTCTGCCGGCCGCATCTCCGGCCGGCCATCCTCCTCGCGGCCATCGTTTTCGCCAGCGCCGCGCTGCTGTTCCTCCCCATCAACTACAAGGCGCTCGGCGTGTACGGCTACCTCGGTGTGTTCTTGGTCACGCTGCTCGGCACCGGGGCAATGGTGCTACCCGTCCCGTACCTCGGCTTCATCGCCCTGGCGGGCCGCGATCTCGACCCGGTCTTGGTCGCCCTGGTGGCGGGGGCGGCGGCCGCGCTCGGTGAGCTGACGGGATATCTCGTGGGCTACACGGGCCGTGCGCTCCTGGGCCGCAACCGCTGGTACCGTTTTCTCGAAGCCCAGATTGGCCGGTTCGGCGTGCCGATCGTCTTCCTCGGCGCGGCGGTGCCCAATCCCGTGTTCGACGCCATCGGCGTCGTGGCGGGCGCCACGCGCATGCCCGTCGGCGTGTTCCTCGTCGCGTGCTTCCTCGGACGCGTCCTGCGGCTCTACCTGGTCGCGCTCCTGGGCACCCATCTCCCCTCGGCCACCTGAACAAGCTTCGCGGTCAGCCGCGCGGTCGGAGCTGCTGCGCCTTTCGGTCATTAGATGCGAGGCGAGTACAGCTGCTGGCCACCTCTCTTGCTGGGCCAGGCGAGTCTGACCCGCCCTGCAGGCCCGGATCCTGCAACACCGTGCCATGGTGGCTCTATCGAAGGCCTGGGCTCGGCGGAGGCGCTGGACCCGCTCCAGGCGGCGTTCATCCAGGCAGACGCCTTTCAGTGCGGCTTCTGCACGCCCGGGCAGGTCATGAGCCTGAAAGGCCTGCTGCTGGAACACCCCGAGCCCACTGATGAGGAGATCCTCCGGGCGATAAGCGGCAATCTCTGCCGGTGTGGTGCATATCACAACATTCTCCGGGCCGAGCGGCTGGCGGCGGAGCAGATGGCAGGACCCCGGGGTTAGGATCAGCAAGGTTCAACGCGAGCAGCGAGGCGGCGGCCGCGAGAGGTTCCACGTGGTCGAGGAGGCCCAGATCGCTCCTGGGGCACGGACCGCCCGCTCGCCATCGTGGGGCAGCCGGTGCCGCGGCTGGACGGCTGGGCGAAGGTGACCGGCCGCGCCGCCTACGCCTACGACATCCACCTGCCGGGCATGCTGTACGCGCGCGTGCTGCGCAGCCCGCTGCCCCACGCGCGCCTGCGGCGCATCGATACCTCGCGCGCCGAGGCGCTGCCGGGGGTGTACGCGGTGCTCAGCGCCGCCAATGCCCCCGCTATTCGCTGGTACCAGCAGAGCTATCTGTTCGATCGCACCCTGCGCTTCGTGGGCGACGAAGTGGCGGCGGTTGCGGCGGAGAGCATCGACCTGGCCGAGGACGCCCTCCGCCTCATCGACGTGGAGTACGAGCCGCTGCCCTTCGTGGTGGACCTGGAGGCGGCCACGCGGCCCGGCGCGCCGCACGTGTGGGAGGGCGGCAACGTCGCCGCGGAGCCGCGCGTCTACCAGCGCGGCGATCCCGCTGGGGGCTTGGAGCGCGCCGACCACGTCGTCGACGTCATCTACACTACCCAGGCCGCGCTGCACAACTGCCTGGAGCCACACGGCTGCACGGCGACCTGGGATGACGACGAGCTGACGCTGTGGGACTCCACGCAGTCGGTGTTCGGTGTGCGCCGAGGCGTTGCCGACGCGCTGGGCCTGCCGGAGCACCGCGTGCGCGTGATCAGCGAGTACATGGGCGGCGGCTTCGGCAGTAAGCAGGTCGCGTGGAAGCACAAGGTCATCGCCGCCTTGCTAGCGCGCCGGGCGCGCCGCCCCGTGCAGCTCATGCTCGACCGGGAGGCAGAGAATCTCGCGGTGGGCCATCGCAATCCCACCCGGCAGCACGTCCGGCTGGGGGCCACGCGCGACGGGACGCTGACGGCGATCGTGGCTCACATCGAGCAGGGCGTGGGGGCCTACCTGCTGGGCGGCGAGGGGAGCGACGTCAGCGGTCCCTACCGGGAGCTCTACCGCTGCCCGAACGTGCGCACCGAGCAGGTGCCGATCTACCTCAACACGGGCCCGGCCGCCGCGTTCCGCGCGCCCGGCTGGGTCGAAGGCGCCTTCCCCCTCGAGTCGGCTATGGACGAACTGGCCCACGCGCTGGGCATTGATCCCCTGGAGCTACGCCGCCGCAACTACACCCCGCTCGATCAGCCGAAGGGACTCCCGTACACGGTCGATGGCCTGCGCCACTGCTACGAGCGCGCGGCCGCTGTCTTCGGCTGGGACACGTACCAGAAGCCTCCCCCCCAAGGCTCGAAGCGGCGGGGGGTGGGCATGGCCGCGCACAACTGGGTCGGTGGCAGCGGCTGGCCACCGGCGTACGCCTGGGTGAAGCTGAACACCGATGGCACGGCCGACGTGATCACTGGCACGCAGGACATCGGGACGGGCACGCGCACCGGCTTGGCGCAGGTGGCCGCCGAGGAGCTAGGGCTGCCGCTCGAGCGCGTGGCTCTCCGCCTGGGCGACACGCAGCGCGGGCCGTACGCCCCGGTGAGCGCCGGCAGCGCCACCCAAGCGACCCTGGGACCTGCGGTGCGCCAGGCCGCGCTGGACGCCAAGCGGCAGCTCCTGACCGTGGCAGCCGCCATACTGGAGGTGGACGCGGACCAGCTCGAGGTGTGCGACGGGGGCGTGTACGTGCGCGAGGCGCCGGAGCGCCGGCTGCCGGTCGAGGAGATCATGCGCCGGATCGCTCCGCACATGATCCAGGGCACGGGCGCCCGTGGACCCAACCCCACCGACAAGTCCATCCAGCCCTTCGGCGCGCAGTTCGTGGAGGTAGAGGTCGACCTCGAGACGGGCGCGGTGACCGTGCTGCGGCTGGTGGCCGCGCACGACTGCGGCCGGATCATCAACCCGGCCATCGTCGACAGCCAGGTGATCGGCGGGATCACGCAGGGACTCGGGTACGCGCTGATGGAGGAGCGGGTGATCGACGCGGGCAGCGGGGTGGTGCTCAACGCGAACCTCGAGGAATACAAGGTGCCGACCGCCCTGGACGTGCCGACGATCGTCCACGCGCAAGTGGATCTCCCCGACCTGGCGGCCAACCCGACAGGAGCCAAGGGCATCGGCGAGCCGCCGCTGGTGCCCACCGCGCCGGCCATCGCCAACGCCGTATTCGATGCAGTAGGGGTGCGGCTGCGCTCCCTGCCGCTCTCCCCGCAGCATCTGTTGGCCGCGCTGGCCGCGCGGCAGGAGAGCGGGCGATGAGAAGTTTCGACTACGTCAGCCCCAGGCGGGTCGAGGAGGTGCTCGTCCTGCTCGCTGCCGAGGATGGTCAGGCCCGGCCGTTGGCGGGAGGGACTGATCTGGTGCCGCTCCTGAAGGCCGACCTCCTCCGACCGCAGCGGCTGGTGAACATCAAGGCGCTCCCGGACCTGGCGGGGATCCTCTACGACGCGACGCTGGGGCTCTATCTGGGCGCGCTGACCCCTCTCGCGGCCATCGAACGTAGCGAGGTGATCAAGCGGCACTATCCGATCCTTGCCGAGGCGGTGGCGGTGGCCGCGACACCGCAACTTCGCAACATGGCGACTGTGGGGGGCAACCTGCTACAGCGGTCGCGCTGCTGGTACTTCCGCAACCCGCGCCTGTCTTGCTGGCTCAAGGGCGGCGATACGTGCCCGCTGCGGGATGGCGAGAGCCAGTTTGGCGCCATCCTGGGTGGCGGCCCGTGCTACAGCGCTCACCCGTCCGATCTCGCGCCAGCGCTCCTCGCGCTGGAGGCGGAGGTAACCGTGCGGAACCGGTCCGGGGAGCGGACGATCTCTCTACCAGACCTGTTCGCGCTGCCGGCAGACGACCGCCGGGCCGAGACGATCCTGGCGCCCGACGAGTTGGTGCTGGCCGTGCGGGTGCCGCCTGCGCCGCCCGGCACGCGCAGCACGTACCTGAAGGCGATGGACCGCAAGGTCTGGGCGTTTGCCCTGGTGGGCGTGGGGGCCGTGCTGCGACTGGACGGCCGGCGCGTGGCTCACGCCCGCCTGGCGCTGAGCGGCGTGGCGCCGATCCCCTGGCGCGCGCGGGAGGCGGAAGAGGTGTTGGTCGGAGCGGAAGTGAGTGATGCGCTGTTCGCACGGGCGGCGGACGCGGCGCTGGCGGCGGCAGAGCCGCTCGCGCGGAACGGTTACAAGCTCCCGCTGGCTCGGGCGCTGATTCGGCGAGCCTTGGCAGCACTCGCCGCGGAGTAGTCGCGGAGGCAGCGATGAGGTCACGGTACCAACCCTAGACGCACCTGGGGAGCGCGGCCCCGGCCACCTGGCGTGGGCGCGCCGCTACCCCCGATTGACAGGCCGCCAGCCTCGCAGTAGAATCCGAATCCACACGGAGGGTCATAGGTATGACCTAATGCCGGGCAGCGACGAGCCTGTCGTCGGGGGACACCGTGACCGCGATTGTCGAGGCCGGCACCACCACCGATCTGTACGCCTTGCTGTTCGATCTCGGCCGGCGGCTGTATGTCGACGCGCAGAAGGACATCCCGCCCGATGTCCGCGCCGCTCTTCGGCGTGCGGCCGAGCGCGAGTCGAGCGAGGTCGGCCGCCGCGTCCTCACCACCATGCTCAAGGCCATGGACGTGGCCGATGAGCATCGCACCCTCGTCTGTCAGGACACCGGCATCCCCATCTTCTGGGTCACCATCGGCCGTGGCTTCCTTCTGGATGGCGTGCGCCTCCAGGAAGCACTGCGAGCGGGTGTCGAGGCGGCCACGTGCGAGCACCCGCTGCGCTCCAGCATCGTCTCGCCGATCACCCGCCGCAACCGCCAGACCAGCAGCGGGGTGGGCGTGCCCGTGTTCCACATCGAGTTCTCGCCGGAGATCGACTACCTCGACATCCTGCACATGCCCAAGGGCTCCGGCTCCGAGACCATGTCGTTTCTGAAGATGCTGTACCCGGCCGACGGCGTGGCGGGCATCAAGAAGTTCGTGCTCGATACCGTGGTCGAGGCGGGCGGCAAGCCGTGCCCGCCCACTATCGTCGGGGTCGGCGTCGGCGGGTCGTCCGACCTATGCATGACTCTGGCCAAGAAGGCCACGCTGCGTCCAGTCGGCTCGCGCAACCCGGACCCCGAGGTGGCGGGGCTGGAGGAGGAGCTGCTGGCGGCGATCAACGCCACGGGCATCGGGCCGATGGGGCTGGGCGGCGATACGACGGCCCTGGCGGTGCACGTCGAGTACGCCTGGACGCACATCACGCTCAACCCCGTGGCGGTGAACATGCAGTGCTGGCGCGGCGAACGGCGCCGCGCGCGGGTGTACGCGGACGGCCGCTACGAGATCACCTACTAGGGCTCGGTGACGCCGGACCCGAGCGGGGCACTACCGCCCCTCAGGTGGGCCCGCCGTGCACGGCGGCAGGGAAACCGGGCGATACCGCAACGGCGGGGAACTAGCCGCGTCCGGGGGGGAAGGCGCGATGGCGGAATACACGGCCACCACGCCGCTCGATGAGGCCACGGTGCGCCAGTGGCGCTGCGGCGACTCGGTCTACCTCAGCGGCGTCGTCTGGGGGATTCGCGACGCCAGCCTGATCCGCATGTTCGACCACGGCCAGCCGCCGCCGGTAGATCTGCACGGCGCGGTGCTGCTGCACGTCGCGCCGAACGTGCGCAAGACCCCGCACGGCTACGAGCCGCTCTCGGTGGGCACCACCACCTCCATGCGCATGGACCGCTTCACCGCGCCGCTGCTGCGGCAGTACGGCGTGCGGGCCATCTGCGGCAAAGGCGGGCTGTCGGAGGCCAGCAGCGCCGCGTTCCAGCGCTATGGCGGCGTGTATCTGGCGGTGGTGGGCGGGGCCGCGTCGGTGGAGACGCTCCAGGTCGAGGCGATCGAGGCGGTGTACTGGGAGGACCTCATGCCCGAGTGTCTCTGGCAGTTCCGCTTCCGCGACTTCGGGCCGCTGACGGTCGGTATGGACGCCCAGGGCGGTAGCATCTACCGCGAGGTGGAGGCCAACGCGCGGGCGCGGCTGCCGGAGCTGTACCGCCGGCTGGGTATCCCGGGCTGATGATGGACGAGACGCTCACCTGCGACGTGCTGATCCTCGGCAGCGGCGGCGCGGGGCTGATGGCCGCCCTGCACGCCTACGACACCGACCCGCGGCTGCACATCGTGCTGGTGGCCAAGGGGCTGGTCGGGAAGAGCGGCTGCACGCGGCTGGTGCAGGGCGGCTTCAACGCCGTGCTGCACCCGGCCGACTCGGTCGAGCTGCACTTCCGCGACACGATCCGCGGTGGCCAGTTCCTCAACAACCAGGAGCTGGCCTGGGAGCTGGTCACCGGTGCGCCCCGCGTGATCCACGAGCTGGAGACGAAGGTCGGCTGCTTCTTCGACCGCGGCCCCGACGGGCGCATTCACCAGAAGCCGTTCGCCGGCCAGTCGTTCGACCGCACGGTGCACCGCGGTGACCTGACCGGCATCGAGATCGTCAGCCGCCTGCACGACCAGCTGTTCGCCCGCGGTATCACGTTCCTCGACGAGACGCGGGCTGTCGCGCTGGTGCCGGCCCCCGCAGGCGATCGTATCGCGGGCGTGCTGCTGCTCGACCAGCGCAGCGGGCGCTTCACGCTAGCGCGCGCCAAAGTGGTGGTCCTGGCCACGGGCGGCGGCCCGCGCATGTACAAGTACTCCGCCCCGGCCCTGGAGAAGACGGGCGACGGCTACGCGCTGGCCTACCGGGCCGGCGCGGTGCTCATCGACATGGAGATGATGCAGTTCCACCCCACCGGGCTGCTGGCGGGCGCCTCGCGGCTCAGCGGCATGGTGCTGGAGGAGGGCCTGCGCGGCGCGGGCGGGCGGCTGTACAACGCCCAGGGCGAGCGGTTCATGGCCCGCTACGATCCCGAGCGACTGGAGCGCTCGACGCGCGATGTGGTGGCACGCGCCAGCTACCTGGAGATCATGGCCGGCCGCGGCACTCCCGCCGGCGGCGTGCTGCTCGACGTGTCGCACCTGGGCGCCGAGTTCGTGCGTCGCAGCTTTCCGGGCATGGTGCGCCGCTGCGCCGAGGTGGGCTACGACCTCACCCGCGGGCCGGTGGAGGTGACCCCCACTGCGCATTTCCACATGGGCGGCGTCAAGATCGACCGCCACTGCCGCTGCAACCTGCCGGGCCTGCTGGTGGCCGGCGAGGATGCGGGCGGCATCCACGGCGCTAATCGCCTTGGCGGCAACGGCGTGGCGGACTCCACGGTGTTCGGTGCGCGGGCGGGCGAGACGGCCGCCGCGCTGTGCGCCGAGCTGCCGCTGGCGACGGTCGACCTGGCCGCCGCCCGCGCGGCGCAGGAGACGGCGCTGCGCCCGCTGGGGCGTGAGGGCGAGAACCCCTTCGCCCTGCGCGACGCCCTGCAGACGGTGATGTGGGAGCGCGTGGGGCTGGCGCGCGACGCGGCGGGCCTGCGCGTGGCGCTCGCCACGCTGGCCGAGCTGGCGGAGCGCGCCGAGCGGACGGGTGTGCGCGGCGGGCCGCGCTGGAACCTGGCCTGGCAGCAGGCGCTCGACGTGCAGAACCTGGTGCTGGTCGCGCGGCTCACGGCCGCCGCGGCGCTGTACCGCGAGGAAAGCCGCGGCTCGCACTACCGCCGCGACTTCCCCGCCCGCGACGACGCGCGCTGGCTGGTGAACGTCCACCAGCAGCAGCAGGGCACCGCCGAGCGCATCTGGGACGAGCCGGTAGCGCTCACCCGCCTGCGGCCCGAGAGCGAGGTGGCGGTGCGATGACCCGCGCGGCGGCCCCGGCCGAGACCGTCGAGCTGCGCGTGCGGCGCTTCGACCCCACGACCGACGCGCGTCCCTACTGGACTCGCTACGTGGTGGCCGTGCGGCCCAAGATGAGCGTGCTCGACGCGCTGTTCGCGGTGCTCGAGGAGCAGGACGGCACGCTCGGGTTCCGCTACTCCTGCCGCGCTGCCATGTGCGGCTCGTGCGCCATGGTGATCGACGGGCGCGAGGCGCTGGCCTGCGCCACGCGGCTAGCGCGGCTAGGGCGCCGTATCACCGTCGAGCCACTGCGGCGGCTTCCCATCGTGAAGGACCTGGTCACCGACATGGAGCCGTTCTGGGCCAAGTGGGCGATGGTGACACCGTACTTCGTCGGCGGGCGGTACCGCGAGCCGGCGGTCATCCCGCCCGACTCCGGTCGCCGCGAGATCATCGACGCCCAGCTCGATTGCATCACCTGCGCCGCCTGCTACTCCGCCTGTCCCATCGTGGCCAGCAACCCCCGCTACCTCGGTCCGGCCGCGCTCAACCGCGCCTACAACCTGGTCGCCGACGAGCGCGACACGGCCACGGCCCAGCGGCTGGCGACGGTGTGCAGCGAGGACGGCGCGTTCAGCTGCCGCAACGCCTTCAACTGTGTGGAGGTCTGCCCGCAAGGCATCGACCCGCAGCGCTCGATCCTGCGCCTGCGCCAGCGCGTGCTGGTGGGCGCGTGAGCCGGGAGCGGCACCCATGGCCCGTACCAGCTGGCGACCGAGCGAGCTAACCACGTCTGCCACGGTATGGTACTTCCTGCGCGCCTCGGGGGCGGCGCTACTCGTGCTGGCGCTCGGCCACCTGTTCGTGACCCACTACCTCACGGTCCCCGCACAGACCGGTAGCCAGTTCGTGGCCGGGCGCTGGACCAACGTGTTGTGGCTGGCGTTCGACTGGCTGCTGCTGATGCTCGCCCTCAGCCATGGGCTCACAGGGCTGCAGGGCGTGCTGAAGGACTACCTCGTCGGGCGCCCAGGGCGATTACTGGTCACCACCGCCACGGCCGGGGTGGGGCTGGTGTTCTTCGCCATCGGGTCCGCCACGCTGCTCACAGCCGACCCGGCGGCGCTGCGCGCGGGGGTGGGGCCGCTCTCGGGCCAGCGCTGGCTCGGCGAGCTGCTCAGCGGGCTGCTGTTCTTGGTGGCCACCGTCGCTTACGTGGGGCTGGGGGTAGGCGCCGTGTGGCTGGTCCGCGAGGCGCTGCGGGGGCGCCCGCTGGGGCGCTGGCGGTTTGCGGGCCAGTGGGCCTGGGCGCTGCACCGCCTCACGGGCCTGGGGATCGTCGGCTTCTTGCTGGTGCACATCCTGGACGTAACCCTACTGCCGCTGGCGCCAGACGTCTACGACCACACCGTGGCCGCCTACGCCCATCCGTACTTGCTGCCGATGGAGATCGCCCTGGTCGGCGCCGTGCTGTACCACGCGCTCAACGGCGTGCGGCTGATCGTCATCGACCTCTTGGAGCAGCGGGCGCGCGTCGACCAGCGGCGCCTATTCTACGCCGTGCTAGGGCTCACCGCCGCGCTGCTGCTGCCCAGCGTGGTCGTGCTGCTGCGCGCGGACCACTGAGCGCCGCGGCGTCTCAGACGCCGTGCTTCATGCCCCACTTCACCACGGTTTGCTGTTCGATGACGGTGAACAGCAGGTCGACCAGGATACCGAGCAGCGAGATCACTACCAGCCCTGCGAACACGTTGGCGGTGTTCAGGAAATAGCGGCTGTCGTTGATGTACCAGCCGAGCCCACCCGCGGCGCCAGCCACGCCGAACACCAACTCCGCAGCCACCACCGTGCGCCAGCCGAACGCCCAGCCGGCCTTGAGGCCGGACAGGATGTGCGGGAGGGCAGCCGGCAGCAGCACGTCGACCACCAGCCGCAGGCCGCGGAGGCCGAGATTGCGCGCCACCATGTGCAGGGTGGGGCTGATGGTGCGGAAGCCCATGTCGGTGGCGATCGCGATGGGCCACAGGGTAGCCTGCACGATCACGAAGATGATCGCCGTCTCGTTGAGCCCGAACCAGATCATAGCGAGAGGGAGCACGGCGATGGAGGGCAGCGGGTTGAGGATCGCGCTGAGCAGCGCCAGCAGGTCCTGGCCCGGGCGGAACAGCACGGCCAGCGAGGCGAGCGCGAACCCGGCCAACATGCCAAGCAGCGTGCCCACGACCAGGCTGTACAGCGTAGTGTAGGTGGCGGCGGGGATGCGGCCGCTCGCCAGGTCCTGCCACAGCGCCTGGGCCACGGCCAGCGGGGAGGGAATCAGCAATGGCGGCACGTTGCTGACCACCACGTATCCCTGCCAGAGGACGAGCAGCCCGACGAGGATCAGGGCCCGTCGCAAGGTAGTCGGTAGGCCGCGCCGGGCGCGCGGCGCCGTTACTGGCGCGGGAGCGGCGAGAGCGAACTCGCCAGTCGTCTCGGTAGCCATCGCGCTTCCCTCCCTACTCCGTGGCCTGGCCGGCGGGCACCGCGTCGCGCTTCGCCTGACCCGGCGTGACCAGCAGCTCGCGCAGGTGGTGGGACAGCGCCACGAACGCCGGGCTCTCCACATCCTCGGCGGCCGCGGTGTCCACGATCTCGCGGATCACTGCCGGGGCCGGGGTGAGCACTAGCACACGGTGGCCGAGGTACACCGCCTCCTGGATGGAGTGGGTGACCAGGATGATGGTCACGTGCGTGCGCCGCCAGATCTCGTTCAGCTCGCGCTGGAGCTGGCTGCGGGTGATGGCGTCGAGGGCGCCGAACGGCTCGTCGAGGAGCAGGATATCTGGCTCCAGCGCCAGGGCGCGGGCGATGGCGGCGCGCTGCTTCATGCCCCCCGAGAGCATGTGCGGGTACTTCGCGGCTGCGGCGTCGATGCCCACCAGCTTCAAGAAGTGGTGAGCGCGCGCCTCGGCGGTCGCCTTGGGCACGCCCTTCGCGGCGCGCATGGCGTACACCAGGTTGCCGAGCACGGTCCGCCAGGGGAACAGCTGGTCGAAGTCCTGGAACACCACCGCCCGATCTGGGCCCGGCTCATGGACCTCGCGGCCGGCCACCACGATGCGCCCGGCCGCGGGTGCGAGAAACCCGGCGATCGCTTTGAGCAGGGTGGTCTTGCCGCAGCCGGAGGGACCGATGACGACGAACTTCTCCCCAGGCCGTACCGTAAACGAAGCCTCGTCGATGGCCACGAACGGGCGCCCGTTGGGATCGCGATAGACGATCTTCACCCGCTCGACCGTGACGACCGCGTCCGCAGGTTGTCGCTCCATGCCCGCTCGCCTCCCGCCAGGCCGTGCTCAGTCGCCGCTGTCGAGCGTGGGCAGCACCAGCTCGTGGATAGCGGTGGGCGCCTTGCTCATGAAGCCGGTGCTCTTCATGAACTCGGCATACTTCAAGAACCCGTGCGGCACGGTGCTGTAGCTCACGCCCTCGGCGGTCATCCACGTCTTGAACTGCTCGGCCGACACGCGGCCCTCTTGGTCCTCGCTAAGCAGGCGTGCGGCCTCGTCGATGTTGGTGTTGATCAACTGGGTGGCTTCGACCAGCAGGCGGTAGAAGGTCTGGGCGAACTGCGGATACTGGTCGTAGAAGCTCTGCAGCATGAACACCGAGTTGAAGGTGCTCTTGCCGAAGTAGTCGAAGCTCTTCACGATCGCACGGCCCCCGGCCTGCACCTCCTCGAATTGGAACGGTGGCGAGGTGAGGTGGCCGGCGATCTGGCCGGCGGCGAGCGCCTGCACGCCCTCGGGGTGGGCCATGGCCACGATATTGTTGTCCAGCGCGCGCGGGTTGCCGAGCTGCTCCTGCGCCGCCTTGCGCAGCACCATGGCCTGAATGGAGTCGGGCGCCGGCATGGCGAGCTTCATGTCGGGCTTGATGTCGCGCAGGCTCTGGATGGCCGGGTCGCGCACCACCAGCCAGAGGTCCATCTCGTTGAGCGAGGAGAGCAGCTTCCAGCCCACACCGCGGTCCCAGCCGATCAGGAACGGGCCGACCCCGCCGGCGCCGACTTGGATCTGGCCGGCGATCATGCCGTCGCGGATCGCGGAGCCGCTGGCGAGGATTTTCCACTCGAACTGCGTGTTGGGGAAGGCGCGCTCGAGGGCCTTCTGCTGCTTGATGATGATCAGGTTGGCGTAGCCGATGCCGGGCTGATAGGCGATGGTTACCTTATCCGGCGCGGTGGCCGCCTGCGCGCCTTGCGGTGCCGCGGCCTGTGCGCCAGGGCTGGCTGAGGGCGCGGGGCGGGCGCAGCCTTGCAGCAGCCACAGGAACCCGATAGCGATGACGACCGAGGCTAATAGACGCCTGTTCATGGATCCTCCTCGCCCGAGTCCACGCTCCGCAACGATCGACAATCGCTCCTCAACAGGCCCGATGGGGCGTAGCGATCGCCGCAGCGCGGCCGCCCCCGCTGCCCGCCGCTCACTGCCGCGCCCCGTTGCCCGACCGGGCGTCTTCCAGGCTGCGGAAGCGCTGCACGATCGCCCGCTCCACGCTGTCCAGGTGCTCCCACATCCGCTGGCGCGCGCCCTGCGCGTCGCGCCGCGCGATCGCCGCCAGTACCGCCCGGTGCTCGCCCACCGATCGCACCGCTCGCCCGGGGATACGCAGGCTCTCTTCCCGGCTGCTGGCCAGTAGATCGAGCAGGTTCTGCATGATCCGCAGTAGCACCCCGTTCTGCGCCGCCGCCGCCACCGCCACATGGAACGCCGCGTCGCAGCGGGCCAGCGCCGCTGGGTCGTCCAGCGCCGCTTCCGCCTCCGCGACCACTCGCTCGATGGCAGCGATCGCCTCGGGCGTGCCGCGCTCGGCGGCCCAGCCCGCGGCCTGCACCTCGATCAGCTTGCGGATCTCGAACAGCTCCTCGATGGACCCCTGCCGGATGCGCAGCAGCAGCGCGAAGTGGTCTGCGACCCCCTCGCGGCTGGCGATGAAGATGCCGGCGCCGCGCTTGACCTCCAGGATGCCCCGGCCCGCCAATAGTTTGATGGCGTCGCGCACCGCCGTGCGGCTGACCCCGAACCGCGCGGCCATCTCCCGCTCGGTTGGCAGGCGGTCGCCGGGCTGGAGCTGGCCGCGGGCGAGCAGCTCGCTGATCTGCGCCACGACTTTCTGGCTGAGCAGCACCCCGTCCGAGACCTGGCCGAACAGGCTCGGCGGAGTCTCTCGTACTCTCATCCCAGGTGTCCCTCTAGCGATGATGGGGCGGATGGCGCGCCTAGCCGGTCAGCCAGCCCGAGCCGCGCCGCCCAGGTGTCCAGTGCCGCCACCGTGGCGGCCGGAAGCGTGATCCCCTCGGCTAGCGCCCGTCGCCGCGCCGCCGCCCGCCGCGCGCCCGGCAGACGAATCGCCGCGCTCCCCTCGGCTGGTGGCACGTCCCGCAGCTCGGCCAGCAGCACCTCGAGGCGCCGGCGAAACACGCCGCGCTCGCCGAAGCGATCCGGATCGATAGCGATGAACAGATGTCCAACGTCGGCGGGCGCATCGGTGTCGTCGAGGATCTGGGTGACGTGCGGTCCCCAAGCCGCGCCGGCCAGCACGCCCGTGAGCACCTCGACCGCCAGCGCCAGGGCGAAGCCCTTCGGCCCGCCCAACGGCAGCAGGGCGCCGGCCAGCGCCGCCGCGGGGTCGGTAGTGGGCTGCCCCGTACGGTCGAGCGCCCAGCCCAGCGGAATGGCCTGTCCCTCCTGCCGGGCCTGCAAGATCTTGCCCCGGGCGACCACGCTCAGCGACAGGTCGATCACCAGCGGCTCGTCGTCCGTCGGGAAGGCGAAGGCCATAGGGTTGGTGCCCAGGTACGGCGCGGCGCCGCCGGGCGGTGCGAGGGCCGGCGGGGTGTTGGTCAGCGCCACGCCGACGTAGCCCGCGGCCGCCGCCCGCTCGGCGTAGTAGCCCGCCACGCCGAAGTGGTTGCTGCGGCGCACGGCCACCACGCCGGCGCCAGCGGCGCACGCCAGCCGGATCGCCTCCTCCATGGCGACTAGGGCGACCACCGGCCCCAGCGCCTGCCGGCCGTCCACGAGCGCAGTGGCCGGGCCCGTGGGGACGATCTCCGGCCGCGCGCGGGGGTCGATCTGCTCGCGAGCGATGGCGGCGAGGTAGGTGGGCAGCCGCAGCACGCCGTGCGAGCCGTTGTCGTCCAGGTCGGCGGCCACCAGCACGCGGGCACAGGTGACGGCGGCGTCGCCCGGCACGCCCGCAGCGGCCAGCAGCGCAGCCGCGAAGCCTTGCATGCGGTCGACCGACACCCGCACCGTCATTCCCGCCTCCGCGGTCCGTGCACTGAGCGGGCTGCCCGCCACTACGCGCTGGGATAGAGCTTGGTGAGCACGAACTCGCGGTGGCCGAGCACCTCGGCGGCCGTCAGCCGGCCGTTGGCGGTGCGCACGATCATGTCCATGATCAGGTCCCCTGCCTGCTCCAGGGTCAGCGAGCCGTCGAGAATGCCACTCACATCGACGTCGATGTGCTCGCGCATGCTGGCCACCGTCTTCGGATTGGCGCTGATCTTGATCACGGGCTCGATGGGGTGGCCGATGATGTTGCCCTGGCCGGTGGTGAACAGGTGGATCTGGGCGCCGGCGGCGGCCATGAGGGTCACGCACTCGGCAGCGGCCGATGAGGTGTCCATGAAGTACAGGCCGCGCGGCGCGTCGCCGTCGGTTGGCGGCGCCTCAGCCGGGCCGAGCACGCCGACCACTAGCGAGCGGCGGCCGATCTTCTGCACGTTGCCCAGCGCCTTCTCCTCGATGGTGGTGAGGCCGCCGGCGATGTTGCCCTCGGTGGGCTGCGAGCCGAGCAGGCTCACCCCGCGCGACTCGATGGCGGCCACGTAGCGGCGGTGCGTCTCCAGGAATTGCTGGCGGACGGCCGGGGTGGCGCAGCGGGCGGCCACGAGGTCCTCGGCGCCGGTCACCTCGCTCGTCTCGCCGAAGTACACCACATTGCCGGCGGCGGTGAGCCGGTCGCACACCTCGCCGATCGCCGGGTTGGAGGCCAGGCCCGTGGTGGTGTCCGACTCGCCGCACTTCATGCTGATGGTCAGGGCGGTGAGTGGCGCCGGCTCGCGGCGCAGCTCCGAGGCATACTGCATGAATTCGGCGGCCTTGCGCGCCGCCTGCTCGATGACCTTGAGGTCGCCACGGCCCTCGATGCTAATACCCCACACCGGCTTGCCCGTCGGGGCGATGCCGTCCACCACGCGCTGGGCCCATTTCGGCTCGATGCAGATGACCACCACCGCCGCCACGTTCGGGTTGCAGCCTGTGCCGATCAGGGTGCGGAAGTGCAACTCGAGGTCCTCGCCATACTGCAGGCGACCGTAGGGGTGCGGCAGGGCGAGGGTACCGGGGATGAGCGCGGCGACATGCTCGGCGGCGGCGTTGGACAGGTCGTCCACGGGCAGGATGACCACGTGGTTGCGCACGCCGATCCGGCCGTCGGGCCGGCGATAGCCGTAGATGGTCGTCTCAGACATATCTGGCACTCCGCAGGGCGACTCGGTGGCCTAGACGGACGTGGCGGCCTCTTCGAGCACCGAGGCACGCCACCGGATGCTGCGCAGGTTGTGGGTGTGCACGTGCTCGCCTTGCTTGATGTCGCGGGTCGCTTCGCCGATGGGCTGGTTGTACTTCAGCACGGTCTCGCCACGGCGAATATCCCGCAGCGCGAGCTTGTGGCCGAGCGGGATGTCGCTGCGGGCCCGGAGCACAACCGGCCGGCGGTCGGCCATCACCAGGCCCTCGACCAGCTCTCCCGCGGCGATATCGGCCACGGCGACACCGACCATGTCCTCCGGCTCATGCACGAGAAACTTGTGCGCCATCGCCAGCCCCCCACGGTCGGGCAAATTGGTCATACCTAGTACTGGGCATTGTAGGTATGCCCTCTGGCTCTGTCAACGGCCCGAGTGCACCGGTGTCGAAGTGCCCACAGCTCCCCAGTGGGATACTGCTCGAAGCTCGGCTATGATAGCCTCCAGCAGTCAGGCGAGGGACCTGTCTGAGCGCGGGGAGCCACGAGCGCTACGTTGGTTGAGGCGCGGGGTGAGCGATCAAGGCTGCGAGGTCGCGGCAGGCGCCGTGCGACAGATGGCAGCCGGTGTGAGCCTGTCGCACTGCGCCGACGTGCTCGAGCGCCCGTTTCGGGCCATCATCTTCGATTGGGACGGCACGGCGGTCGTCCATCGGGCGGAGGACGCCACGCCGCTGGCCGAGCGGGTCGCGGCGCTCCTGCGGCTCCGGGTGTGGATCGTCGTCGTAACCGGGACCCATTTCGGGCATATCGACCGGCAGCTCTGCCGCCACCTCGCCCCCAGCATCCGGCGCTACCTGCTGGTCTGCACGAACCGCGGCTCCGAGGTCTACGGGTTCGATCGCCACGGCACAGTTGTGCGCCGGTGGTGTCGGCTCGCGACGCCGCAGGAGGAACAGCAGCTCACGGCCATCGCCGAGGCGGTCCGCGACCAGCTAGTGGCTCGCACGGGGCTCGAGATCGGCATCGTCTACGACCGGCTGAACCGTCGGAAGATCGATTTGATCCCCCTGCCGGAGTGGGCCGACCCGCCCAAGGACCGGATCGGTGAGTTGCTGCAGGCGGTCGAGGCGCGCCTGCGGGGCGCGGGGCTCGCTGGTGGGTTGGCCGAGGCGCTCGAGATGACCCGGCGTATAGCCGCCGCGCACGGCCTAGCCACCGCGCGGATCACGAGCGACGTGAAACATATCGAGGTGGGGCTCACCGACAAGGGCGATGCGGTCGCCTGGATTCGCCACCACCTGCTGCAGCCGCGGCACCTCCCTCTCAGCGAGGTGCTCATCGTGGGCGACGAGTTCGGGCCGCTAGCCGGCTTCGCGGGCAGCGACGACCGCATGCGCCAGGAAGCGCCGGGGGCGGTCGTGGTCTCGGTAGGGGTGGAGCCCAACGGGGTGCCGGTGGGCGTGCTGCACCTCGGCGGTGGGCCGGCCCGCTTCCGCGACTTGCTCGTCGCGCAGCTCCTCCAGCATCGTCAGCGCGCCCTGGCTGCACACGCGCTACAGTCATGCCGACGAGCCCTGGAGGCTCGCGGCTGGCTCGAGCACGCGCTGACCGCGCCAGAGGCGCCAGGCTGGCAGCTCCAGGCGCGCGGCTATCGGCCCGCGCTCGAGCACGAGATCGAGAGCCGCTTTGCAGTCAGCAACGGGTTACTGGGCGTGCGCGGCTCGTTGGAGACTCCTACCCTCGCCTCGCGGCCGCGGACCTTTGTGGCCGGACTCTACTATACGCCGCGCGACTCGCCGGTGCCGATCTTGTTGTGGGGACCGGACTGGCTCCGGCTTCAGCTCTGGCTGGATGGCGAAGCGCTCCGGCTCGATCACGAGCCAGTCGAGGGGCACTGCCGCACTCTCGATCTACAGCGAGGGATGCTGGTGAGCGAGTGGTGCTATCGCGACCAGCGTGGGCGTGCTATCCGCCTGCGCACCGCGCGCTGGGTGTCGCTCGCCAACCGCGCACTGGCCGTGCAGCTCGCACGTATCGACGTCGCAGAGCCGCTGGTGATCGTGCTGGAGGCGCGGCTAGAGCCACCCAATAACGCCCTGGACCTCCTGCGCGCGGAGGCAGGCCTGACGCTCTGGGGGGCGGCCGAGTCGCCCCATCGGCTGGCGGTCGCCAGCCGCGTGCAGCTTATGCTCGACGGTCGGCCGCTTGCTCCCACAGCGGACGGGGACGTGCTCCGGCAACGCTGGGCCTGGTTGGCGCTGCCGGACCAGCCCGCCACTCTGTGGCGTGTGGTCGCCATGGCGCGGGGGGAGACCGAGGCGGGGCCGGCGGGCGCCGCGCGGCGCGCTTTGGGCCGGGCACAACGCGGGGGCGCGTCTCGACTGTTGGCCGCGCATACGCGAGCGTGGGCCCAGCGCTGGGCAGCCAGTGACGTCGCGGTGGAAGGCGATGACGCGGCCCAGCGGGCGCTTCGCTTTGCTATCTACCATCTCATCAGTGCGGCCAACCCTCAGGACGATCGCGTGTCGATCGGTGCCCGCGCGCTGACGGGTGATGCGTATCTCGGCCACGTCTTCTGGGATACCGAGATCTTTCTCGTGCCCTTTTACACGCTCACCTGGCCGGCCGCCGCCCGCGCGCTGCTGATGTACCGCTACCACACCTTGCCCGGCGCCCGCGCGAAAGCCGCCCGGCTGGGCTTCCGCGGCGCGCTCTACGCCTGGGAGTCCACCGACACTGGGGAGGAAGCGACGCCGCCCTACGTCATCGGCCCGGAGGGGGAAGTCATCCCGATCCGCTGTGGCACCGAAGAGCAGCATATCAGCGCTGACATTGCTTATGCGGTCTGGCAGTACTGGTCGGCCACCCAGGACACGCGCTTCCTGCTGGACGCAGGCGCCGAGATCATCCTAGAGACCGCCCGCTTCTGGGCTAGCCGAGCCGCGCGGGAAGCGGATGGCCGCTATCACATCCGCGGGGTTATCGGGCCCGACGAGTACCACGAGGGCGTCGACGACAACGCCTACACCAATGTCCTGGCGCAGTGGAATCTGGAACGCGGTGTGGAGGTTGCGGCGCTCCTGCAGGCGCGCTGGCCGGCGCACTGGGCGGCGCTGGCCGCGCGCCTCGAGCTTGGGGCAGCGGAGCTGGAGGCGTGGCGAGCCATCGCCGCGGCCATGTACACCGGCTTCGACCCCGTGACCGGGCTCTTCGAGCAATTCCGCGGCTACTTCGGGCTCGAGCCCATCGATCTGGCGGCCTACGAGCCGCGGACCGCTCCCATGGACGTGCTGCTGGGCCGGGAGCGGACCCAGCGCTCGCAAGTGATCAAGCAGGCCGACGTGGTGATGCTCCTGATGCTCCTCTGGGAGCGCTTCCCGGCGCACGTGCGGGCCGCCAACTTCCGCTACTACGAGCCGCGCTGTGGGCACGGCAGCTCGCTGAGCCCGCCAGTGCATGCGGTCGTAGCCGCCCGGCTCGGCCACGTGACGCTCGCCGAGCGGTACTTCCGCCAGGCAGCGGCGATCGACCTCGACGACACGATGGGCAACGCCTCGGGCGGCGTGCATATCGCCGCGCTAGGCGGTCTGTGGCAGGCGGCAGTGTTCGGCTTTGCGGGGTTGAGCCTGCGGGCGGATGGCCTACGCCTGGCGCCGCAGCTCCCCGCGACGTGGGAGGCGCTGCGCTTCCGGGTCCAGTGGCGGGGCCGCCAGGTGCAGTGCGTCATCCGCCAAGAGCCGCCGCAGCTCACGGCGATTCTCGAGCGGGGCGCCCCGCTGCGGCTGTACCTGGGTACCCAGGTACAGGTCCTGCGGCGCGGCCAGCCGTGGACGGCGGATTGGACCGCGATGGCGCGGCGGTCGACGAGGGACGAACATGACGGCGCAGCCTAGCGATGCGGCGCCCCGCGTGCTCGTGGCGCTCGATGGCTCGCCGGCTGCGGTGACGGCGCTGCCGGTGGCGCGTGTCGTGGCGGACCAGCTTGGGGCGCGCGTAGAGATCCTGTATATCGCGCCCGACCACGCGCCAGCGGGCGACCTGTGGGAGCGGCTCCAGGCGACCGTGGGGCCAGGCGAGGCTTTACAGGTCCGCCGCCACGCCGGCGAGCCGGCGCCAGCGATCCTCGCCATCGCGGAGGAGCCCGGGATCGCGCTGCTGGTGTTGACTACCCATGGGCGCGCGATCGAACCGGGACGGCCACTGGGCCACGTCGCGGAGGCCGTGATCGCCAACACCACGCGCCCGATCTTGCTCGTGCGCCCGGAGGCCGCGGTCGCAACCGAGCCCCGACCGCTGCGCCATCTGTTGTTGCCTCTGGATGGCAGCCCTGCTACAGCGCGAGTACTCCGGCCGGCAATGGATCTAGCCAGGCAGCTCGGGGCCCGGATCGACATTCTCTATGTGGCCGGGCCGTATCAGGCCCCATCGGCCGAACAGGGGAGCATCGGCGCGCCGCGCTATCTCGACCAACCGCACCACGAGTGGCCGCGTTGGGCCACGGAGGTTCGCGAGCGGCTGGGCGAGGTGCTGGCGCACTGCCCCTCCGATGTGGAGTTGCGCGTGTTCCTCGCCAGCGGGGAGAGCGGGCCGGAGATCGCGCGGTTCGCGGAGACGCGCCACCATGACGCGATCGTGCTGGCGCGGCGCAGCCGGCTGGAGCCGGGACGCGCGGTCACCTTGCGCACGGTGCTCGATTGGACACCCTGTCCTATCCTGCTGGTGGGCGCGCCCCCAGCGGAGGTCGCAGGCAATGGGGGGCGCGACCGGTAGACCAGTCTCCACTGGGCGACAACGCCGTTGCCCGTGCGGCCGACCCCCTGCGGGCGCCGGCTGCACGCGTACATCGAGGGCCACACGGTCACGCGAGCCAACTCGTGCCCGTACTCGCTGGCAAGCGCCCGTCCTAGCGACCCAGCTGGCCCCGCACTGCCCCTGCGGGAAACTCGGCGTTGTGCACGTTGACGTAAAAGCCGGCCGGCGTTTGGATGAGGCGTGAGAGCACCTCCCGGTCGACGTCCTGCGTGCAGCCGCTCACGTTGCCATCGACCGGAGCGGCCAGGGGGACCACGATCGGTCCGGCCACCCCAACATCGCCCTCGTGAATGTGAGCCGCGGTTGGCTGCTCGACATTGGTGGCGTGCAGGGCGAAGCACACCATCTGCCGTGTCGCATCGACCACGATCGCAGCGGAGCCCAAGCCGTCCTCATCCCCCGGGCCGGGACTTTCGGCGCGGCCCGTGAGGGTCGCTGTCAGGATGACCAGGTCTGGCGTCTCTCGGGCCGCCAGGGCCGGGGTCGGCGTCGTCAACACGCCCGGAGTGAAGGTTCTGCCTGGAGTCAACGGCTCTGGAGTCCGGGCAATACCCGGGGCGCCCGTAGGGGTGGGAGTGTCCTGCACGGTGCCAGGACCTGGTCCCAGCGGAGTCGGCAGGACCGTGTCTAGCGGACGCGGGGTCAGCTGTTCGGGACCGGGCAGCAGCTCGCTGCCTCCCGGGTTCGGCGCCTCTCTATCCGAGCCCACCCCATCAGTCGGAGTGGCGACCGGCGGCACGACCTGAGCACTGGACGAGGCCAGTGTCGTCAGGCCCACTATCGGCACAGCCAGGATACTCACGATAAACCGCAGCCATCGTCTCATTGCGCCTGCTCCCTCGTGCTCAGCGTCCACTCGCGCCTCTACCCGGTGAACGGGATCTAACGCCGTTCAACCTCGTGGGCAAGAACGGTGCCGCCCACTCACCGTGGGCTGGGACGCGGAGAGATCGCTGCTGGGACACGACGAGCGAGCGGCTGCCGCCGTCATTCAGGCCACGGCGGGGCGTGGCCGGCGGCCTGCGCGGGTCTTTCTTCGCGGTCCCCGAGCCGGCTGCCTTGCAGGAAATCCAGGGCGCGCAGCACCAGCTCGATCTCCTCGCGGTAGCGTTCCCGGAGGTCACGCAGCAGGTCGCGGAACTCCGCCTCGGCTTGCACGTCGGCCATGAAACGGACCGGCCGGAACGTCAGCACGAGCACGCGGCCCGGCAGCAAGTAGTCGTACGACTCGGGGTCGCGCTGTTGCGGGTCACGCGCCGTAGGGAACGGCTCCAGATCCGCTGGCTCCCCCGCCCCCCACTTCACCGGCGTGTCGCCGTACGGGGCCAGCCGCGCGTATAGGGCGGCCCACCGCGCGTTCTCCCGCAGCTGGAAGGGGTCCCGCTTGCCTAGCGCGTCATTGGGGCCGGTCAGGTAGAGCACCCGGACCGTCCCATCCCAGTGATACTCGATGCGGAACGGCTGGCCCTCCGGCAGCCCGGCCAGGTCGGGCCGCGTGCCGAGCGCGTCTTCCACGGCTAGATACGGCTGTCCGCTGTCGGGCGCGAACACAGCGCGGCGGAGGTGGGCTCGCTCGGGCTCCTCGCTCACCGGCTCGACGTACGCCGCGTGCGGCAGGGCGGCCCGGACTGGATCGAGGTAAGGCGTGCGGCGGTCCACCTCCAGCGCGGGCGTGTCGCCGGGCTGTACCGCCGCCGCCATCTGGCGCATCATCGCCGTCTGCAAGATGTCCGGCTCGGCCACCCGATACACCAGCCGGGCCAGCCGCAGCGGGTCCGTGCGTCCTGTGCGCAGCAGAAACCCCAGATCTGGGCCAAAGTGCACTACACTGCGGCCCGGCGTCTCGGCCGACTCCAGCTCGTACCGCACGGGGAAGGGCGTGGTCAGATAGTAGCGCAGCCGGTCGCCGCGCTCGCTGACATACTCGCGCACGCGAGCGGGATGGCCAAACTGTTCCTGTCGCTCCTCCTGCCAGCGCACGACGAACGTGTCCGGGGGCAGCGCCAGCATGAACTCGTCGCCCGGCTGGATGGACCGCGAGGTACGTTGCGGATACTGCTGGAAATAGGCCTTGCTGACGTAAGTCGGCCCATCCAAGCCGTCGACGTCGAACAGCGGCGTGAGCTTACGCAGCGCCACCAGGGCCGGGCTACCGCCCGGGCCGATGCGGACTCGGTACAGGCGCCGCCCTTCGGCATCGGTGCCCGCCGGTGCGAAGTCGAAGGCCGGGCTGGTCTGCTCTGGCGGCAGCTCGACGGGCGGCGCCGGCGGCGCGGGGCGGGGCGGTATCTCTACACTGCCCTGTGCCCCAGGGGCGACGAGATGTGGGGCGATGGTGATCAGCCGGTCGGCCTCCCCACAGGCGCCGAGCAGCACCGTGGTGACCATCGCGACCAGGGCCACCAGGCCTCTAGCTCTCGATCCCAAGCGCGCGCCAGGCATCAGTCCGGTCGCCTCCAATCCATGTCCAGGAGGAACCGGTTCTCGTGGCCTACCAGGAATACCTCCTCGTGGTCCGCCTGCCCCGGACGGGTCGCGCCGACGTTCGGGATACGCTTGACCACGACGCCATCGGGTCGGGGGAAGCCTACCGGCTCGTAGTGGTAGTGCTGGATCAACGCCTCGATCATGTCTACCCACAGCTTGCCGGCGGTGAGCGAGCTGGAGACCTTCACCATCGGCTGGTTGTTGGTGTTGCCCATCCACACGCCGACGCACACCTGCGGCAGGCAGCCCACAGTCCAGGTGTCGCGGTAATCGTCTGTGGTGCCGGTCTTCACCATGTGGGGCCGCGACAGATTGAGGGGTGAGCGGGGCCCGAACGTCACCTGGCGGGCCCCTGCGTCGCCCATGACATGCAGGAGCTGGTAAGCCACGGCGGGATCCACCACCTGCTCGCCCTCGGGCGCCGCCGGTGCCTCGTAGAGCACCTCGCCGCGCGCGGTCTCCACACGGAGCAGCGGCTCTGGTGGCAAGTGGAGCCCCTCGCGCACGATGGTGGCGTAGGCGTTCACCAGCTCCAGCAGCCGCACCTCTCCACCGCCGAGCGTGATCGACAGCCAGCGCGGATCCCAGTTGTCCAACGTGGTGATCCCCAGCCGCCGCGCCATATCTTGGAACGCGGGCACCCCGATGTACTTGAGCACCTTGACCGCCGGCACGTTCAAGCTGTTGCCCAGTGCGTCGCGCAGCGTGACGCGCCCGTAGTAGCGGTTCTCCCAGTTGGTAGGGACGTACGGCGGTTGGCCCGGGGGCGCCGAGAACGCCGTCGGTTGGTCGAGCACCTCCACGGCGGGATTCAAGCCCCGCTCGAATCCCGCGAGATACACCAGCGGCTTGATCGACGAGCCCGGCTGGCGTCCGGCCAGGGCCAGGTTGACCTGCCCGTGGATGCCCGCATCCCAGAAGTCCTTGCTGCCGACCATTGCCAGCACGTGGCTGGTGCGCGGATCGATCACCACCAGGGCGGTGTTGTTCGCCCGAGCCAGCCGGCGGACGCTCTCCCCGGCTGCGACCACCTGCTCGGCCAGCACCTGGACCTCGGGGTCGAGCGTGGTCTGCACGCGGAGTCCCTCGGTGTACAGGGCCTCCGGTCCGAAGCGCGCCCGAAGCACATCGCGGATGTAGTTCACCCAGTGCGGGGCGCGGAACGGCGGGGGCTCGGGCGACGCGAACTCCAAGGGCGCGGCCTTGGCCGTCTCCGCCTCCTCCGGTGTGAGGAGGCCCGCCCGCGCCATCAAGTCCAGCACCTGTTCCTGACGTGCCTTAGCTGCCTCGGGATGCGCCAGGGGGTCGAAGGCCGAGGGGTTCTGGGGCAGCCCCGCCAGCAAGGCGGCCTCTGGCACGGTGAGATCATGGGCCGACTTGCCGAAGTAGGTTTGGGCCGCGGCTTCGGCGCCGTAGGCCTGGTGGCCGTAGTAGACGACGTTGAGATAGGTCTCGAGGATCTCAAGCTTGGAGAACCGCTGGTCGAGTTCGAGGGCGCCCAGGGCCTCCTTCAGCTTCCGGTTGAGTGTTTGCTCCGTGCGCTCGTCCGCGAGGAACAGGTTGCGGACGATCTGCATCTCGAGGGTGCTGGCCCCCGATTGGACGGCACCGCTGCCGGCGTTTTGTCCCAGTGCCCGGATGAGGCCGAGCGGATCCACCCCCGGGTGTTCGAAGAACCGGCGGTCCTCGGTGGCAACCGTGGCCCACCACAGGGCCGGAGCGATCTGCGAGAGGGGCACCGCCTGCCGGCGCCCAGAACGGATGTCGTTCAACTCGGCCAGCACGCTGCCGTCGCGCGCCAAGATCGTGGCCGTTTGGGGCAGGCCAGCGTCGAGAGGGCGATCTGGCGGCAGCGGGAGGACAGCGCCTGCCGCGACCCCGAGGGGCGCCAGGGACGCGAGCTGAGCCGTCAGCCAGAGGGCCGTCTGGCTGGCCGCCGCGGCCAACGCTAACCCGAGGCCCACCGGGGCCAGGATCAGCCCCCAGGCCCACGACGTTCCCGGCCACCGGCTGCGTCCCTGTCGCGTGCGGCAGCGCCGGAAGTGCCGAGTCCCGGGGGCGAGCCGTGCAGGCCGCTCGGGCCCCTGGGACGGTCGCTGGGAAACGCCGCATCGCGGGCAGCGCCGCGCCGACACACCGCTGTGGCACCCGAGATCGGTGTCCAGCGCCATGGTCGCGCCTGCCTAGCCTCCAGCCTACACCCGGATTATAGGCAGGCATCTGGCACACGGAGGACACTTCTGAGGTCACAGCCAGGTCCGAATGGGTAGCGAGCGACAGGGTCAGGGGCGATACGGTCCCAGCGCCGCCACCGCCGCACGGCTGTACTGGTCGTCGGCGATGCGCTCGGCCGGCAGCGGGGGACTGTAGGTCAGCACGCCGGCCTCCATGAACACGCGCTGCATGTCCAATAGCGTCTCGACATCGGGGCGCAGGTCGGGGTGGTAGTCGTAGCGGTCCTGGCCGCGGATCGATTCGACGGGCTGGCGCGTGTACTTGGCGAAGATCTCCAGGTTCTCCGGCTCGTAGTAGCGCTCACCCTGTAGGTCACGCGCGCCCCGGACCAGCGCGGTGAGGAACCGCTTGGCCGCCGCGTCGCGCTCACGCATGAATTGGACACCGTACAGCGTGCCCACCGCCGAGGCGCCCGGTCGCACGGGCCCGCCGAAGTAGTCGGCCGTGCCCTCGCGGACCATCTCGGTGGTGAAGGGCGCCGGCGGAAACGCCACCTCGATCGATCCTTGCTTCATGGCGATGACCATGTCGCCAAAGGTCATGTTCTCGATCACGATGTCGCCCAGCCCGAGGCCCGCCTCGCGCAGCTTGGTCGCGATCCAGTAGGAGCCCGCGCTGCCCGCGCCGCCTGCCAAGGCGGTGCGCCGTCCGCGAAGATCGGCGATAGTGCGTACTTGGCCGCTGTCCAGCAAGTCCTTGCGTACCATGATCGCGGAAGGATAGCCCTGCTGAGGCTGGGCGCCCATCGAGCTGACGACCTTCACGTCCACGCCGCGGTTGATGGCGTTGAAGGTGGCGGCCGAGAAGCCTCCCACGGTGGCATCGAGCTGCCCCTGCCCGGTCAGCGCCACGGCGTCCTGGCCGGCCGTCACGACCTCCAGCTCGGCGATGATGCCTTGCTCCTGCATGTAGCCTTTGTCCACCGCTACGTAGAGCGGGGCGAACAGCGTGGAGGGCACGTGCGCGACGCGCACCGTTTCGGGCGCCGGCGTCGGGCTCGGCGCGCTGGCCGCCGGCTGGCCCGGCGGGCTCCCGGCGCTCGTCGGTGAAGGCCCGCTCGTGGGGGACGGGCCCTGGGGGGCGGCCGGCGCAGTACAGGCGATCCCCGCCAGTAGGGCGCCGGCGAGCAGCAATCGGTACATAGCTCCGCAACTCCCGCACGGGTCGGCTGGCACGGTAGCGCGCGCCCTTCAGGGGCGCAGCAGCACCTTGAGCGTGCCGCGCTGCCCCGCGTGCGCAAAGGCGGCGACGCCAGCGGCCAGCGCGTACTCCGCGCTGATCAGGGGTAGGACATCGAGGCGGCGGGCTTCGAGCAGCCGGAGCGCCGGCTCGAACGGGCCACACCGCGAGCCGACGACCGTGATCTCGTCGACGACTAGCGGGGCGAGATCGAGCGGCTCGGTGGCGCCGGGCTCGATGGCCACCGTGCTCTTCAACACGAGGGTACCACGCGGCCGCACGAGGCGCATGGCTTGCGCCACGCCCGCGGCCCGGCCCGTACACTCTACCACCACATCGGCTCGCTCCGACGGCGGATCGAGGCGGGCGGCGATCCCGGCGGCCTCTAACAGGGCCAGCTTGGCCGGGTGTCGGCCCACCACCACGACGTGCGCCCCGGCCTGGTGCAGCACGCGGGCCACGAGCTGCCCGAGCTTCCCGTCGCCCAGCACCACCACCCGATCGGTTGGGCGAACGGCGACCTGCTCCAGGATCTCCAGCGCGGCCGCCAAGGGCTCCACGAACACGGCCATCTCGTCCGGGACGCTGGAGGGCACCGGATGCAGGTTGGCGAGTGGCAGCGTCAGATACTCGGCGAACGCGCCGTCGCGGCCGAGAATCCCCAGCACCGTGCGGTGTGGGCAGTGGCGGCCCCATCCCGCGCGACACGCCGCGCACTCCCCACAGCTGGCGTTGATCTCGCCCACCACGCGCTGGCCGACTGTCAGCGCGGTCCCCGACGGCAGCGCGGCGATCTCGCCTACGAACTCGTGGCCCAGCGTTCCCGTATAGCCCATGTAGCCGCGCGCCAGTTCGAGGTCCGTATGGCAGATCCCCGCCAAGCGCACGCGCACCAGGGCCTCCCCTGCTGGCGGCTCGGGCACCGGCACCTCGGCCAACTCCACTCGGCCGTTCGCCAGCCGCAGGGCACGCACGGTCCCTCGCTCCTTCCTGCGTGATGGGGGCAAGTGCCTACTGGCGGGAACTATAAGCGATCCGGCCGCTACCGTCACGGGCCGCTCGGCGAGGCTAGGCGCGCAGGGTGGCCACCAGGCGTTGCGGGTAGCGCAGCAGGTCGAGGGCATCGTGGATCGAGAGCGTCACGATGTCTGCGGCGGCCAGTGCGGCCGAGGCGAGCCCTTCGGGGCCCAGCACCGCAATGCCGAGTATCGCGGCCCGCAGCATCTCGGCATCGTTGGCGCCGTTGCCGATCGCGATGACCCGCTCCGCTCCCAGCGCCTCCACGCGCAGCCGTTTGCTCGTTGCTTCGGGCACGCCCGGCACCAAGCGGTGGCCGGGCACGCGCAGCTGCTGGGCCACCGTGTCCAGGCGGCCAAAGGTATCGGCGCTGAGCAGTTCGATAGCCAGTACCGCGCGGAGTTGCTCGAGACGCTCGCCCACGCCGTCGAGCAAGGTGCCGTCGCAGGCCACGGTGCCATTGACGTCGAGCAGGAGGTGGGTGAAGCGGCGCTCGCCGACGCCGGGGATGGTGAGCGTGAGCATCTTGACGGCTCCACCGGATGTGGTCCGAGCTGGATAACTAGCGTGCGGGATAGGGATTTGGGTAGCGTAAGGAAATGATAACGCTAGCGAAGGAGGACGGGTGCGCGGCGCGACCGTGGCGGAAGGTCGCGCTGATCGCGCCGCACCCGCAGCGGGGGCTGGTAGATGCATGGCGACTGGGAGTCGATGATCACGGGCGCACGCCGCCTGAGCACGGGCGCGGCGGTGGCGGCCGCGCTGTGGGTCGCGGCCACGGTGGGTGGCATGGCGGCTTCGCCAGCTCAACAGTTGCCCACTCTGCCACCGGGGGGGATCGAGGCGGTCAGCGGAGAACTGGAGCTGAACGTGCGCGCGGGGCCGGGCTTGGACCAGCCGGTGATCGGGACCCTGCCGCCCGGGGTGGCGGTGACCGTGGTCGGTGGACCCGTATTGGCCGATGGCTGGGTGTGGTGCGAGCACCAGAGCGCCGCCGGCCGCGGCTGGTCGGTCTGCCTTGGCCTGGAGGGCGCCCAGTACCTCTCGGCCGGCATTCCCGCACCGACTACCACACGCGCCGTGGCTGCGGCGCCCGCTGGTGGGGCGGCGCGGCCCACGCAGGGACCGCCTCCGCCCCCGGCGATGACGCCCGTACGTCTGCCACTCCCCGGCACGGCGGCACCGGGCGGCAGCCAGCGCTAGCGAGCCCACGCTCGCTCTGGGGCGGATCGGTGCGCCGCGGGGAGCGGTGTTGCGCCTCCTGCCCTGAACGCGCTCAGCCGAGCGGCGACAAGAGGTTGCTGCAGAACTGAAACGTTTTTGGCGCGGCTCCGTTTAATACCTACGGAGGGTCGTGCTGAGCCGACGCTCCGCGCGTTCGGTGGCCCACCGCACGCCTGCCACTGGGGTCGGGCTGCCACACCGAAGATGAACGACTCGGTAGGGAGGGTACGCTCGGCAGCAGTGCGGACTCCTGGGGTAGCGCCCGTGGGGCCGGGCATTGGGCTGGCCCAGGAGCCGCTCGGACCACAGCCGCGGGCGGTCCCCACATCTGGGGCTGCACGACGGCGGGCCATTCCTGGCAGTCTGGCAGGGTCATCGAAGCTCAGAAGTCGAGGAGGGTCAACTTGCGGCGACTAGTTCTTGCAGCGGCGATCCTAGCTAGCACGGCGGTGGTGACGGCGCCCACCGCGAGCGCCCAGGGCGGTCCGGGGATGGGCTTCGGCCCCTCGATGCCCGGCTATGGTGGCGTGCCGATGCTGCCGAGCGGCGGACCGCCGCAAGTGCGTGGCCAGGCGGCTGCTGCGCCCGCCACGCCCGAGGCCTGCCGCTTGGGCGTGGCGCGGGCTGCTTATCCGATGGTCACCCAGATGGTCCAGTACGCGAACGCCTTCCAGGCCTATCCGATGGGGCCGAACGGGCGCCCGTTGCTGGCGCCGGCTCCGCCGCTGTATCCGGGCTTCGCCGGCTCCATCTACAATCCGTTCGGCGCGCCGGGCTACAACCTGGCGAACATCTACGGGCTGCAGAATCTCAACGCGATCCTGCTGACCCGCGAGGCGTTCGCGCCGTTCCTCAACGGCGGCTTGAGCTACGCCGACCTCGTGAACAACGTGTTCACGGCGGATGCCCAGCGGCTGGCCTATGTCGACAACCGCATCAACGCGGCGAACCTGAACGCCGCGCTGACGATCTTCCCGCTGGACGTGGCCGCCCTGTTCAAGGAGGTGGTCGAGGGGCTCCAGCTCTACGCCGACCTGGCCTGCGGCGGCGAGGCGGCGCCGGCTCCGGCGAATGGCAACGGTAACGGCGAGCAGAACGGTGCCGCCACCGAGCCCGCTACGAACGGCAATAGCGCGCGGCCGTAGCCCCGCCTCTTGAGTAGTCCCAAACCTGCGCGGGTGGGCGCCCACCCGCGCAGGTGCTTTTTCCGCCGTGTGCGTGTCCGGTCGCCGAGCCGAACCGGACCCTTACGTGTCCAGCGTCTCGGCGGCGAACAGCTCCTCCAGCGCCACCCGCCGCGGCGCGAGGCCCTGCTCGTAGACGTACTGCGCGAGCACCTCTACCGTCGCACGGGCCCGAGCGAGGCCGTAGGCGAACGGATCGTCGCCGAGCAGCCCGCGCTCGCGCTCCGCGTACGCGGTCTGAAACGCGAGGCTGGTGAGCAGAATACCGCTGCGCAGCAGGCCCTCGTACGCCCGCTGCTTCGCCGCCTCGAACGCGGCGTACAGCCGGCGCGGCAGCGTGCGCTCGGCCTCGTACAGCGCGCGCTGGAGCACGACCAGGTGCATGATCGGGAAGTGGCCGGTGCGCCGGTAGTAGTCCGCCTCGACCTCGGCGAAGTTGGGAAACAGGCGGCGTACCCGCGGCGAGCCGGCCAGGAAGCTGGCCGGCTTCTCCGGGGCGGCCAGCGCATCGATCTCGCCCGCCTCTAGCATGGCGCTCAGGTCGCTGCCGGGCGGCGCGTCGTCGACGCGCACCCCAGGGGGGAGCGTGAAGTCGATCTTCTCCGTGCTCCCCCGCACCCAGTGGATCTCCTCCGGGCGCACGCCGTACTCATGCTGCAGGAGTGCCCGCACCCACACGTTCGCCGTCTGGGCGTACTCCGGCACGCCGAGACGGCGCCCCCGCAGGTCGGCCGGCGCGGTGATGCCGGCTGCCGCGTTCACGAACAGCGAGCCATGGCGGAATACGCGCGACGGGAACACCGGGATCGCCACGAACCGCCGGTCGCCGCGCGCCACGGCGCACAGGTAGTTGGCCGCCGACATCTCGCTGACGTCGAACTCCGCGCTGGCGAGCATGCGGCGGAAGATCTGGTTGGGGTGGCCGACCGTGTAGTCCAGCTCGACCCCCTCGGGCCGGACCTCGCCTGTGTACAGGGCAAGCGTGCGATCGTACAGAGCCCCCGCGTAGCGCAGCTTCATGCCTTCTCTCCGTTCCACCCGGGTCCCCCGGGCGCGGCCCGTCGCACTACAGGCGGAACAGCGCGCGGGCGTTCTCCTCGTAGATCCGCCGGCGGTCAGCGTCGCTCAGCCACTCGATGCGGTCGATGAGCGCCTTCACGTCGTCCATCCACTGGCCCGTACGCGGGTCGCGCGCCGTGCCCGTCCCCGGCCGCTCGGTCCCGAACAGGCAGCGGTCGGGCCCGACCACCTTGAACAGGAGCTCCAGGCCCTCTTGGCTGTACAGGCAGGTGTCGAACCACAGCTTGCGCAGGCTCTCGCGGAACGGCTCGCGCCCCGCTCGGTAGCGTGCGGCCTCGAAGCGCCCGACCTGATAGGGGATCGCGCCACCACCGTGCGACACAATCAGCTTGAGCGTGGGGAAGTCGTCGAACACGCGGGAGTTGAGCAGCGACATGATCGCCACGCTCTCCTCCTGGATGAAATGCAGCGAGTACGACTCCCGCGGCGAGCGACAGCTCGCGGAGTGGATCAGCGCTGGCACGTCCAGCTCGACCAGCTTGGCGTACAGTGGGTACCAGTACTCGTCGCCCAGCCCGGGCGGGCAGCCCGCGCCCTCGTCGGGGTCGGGGTTGAGCAGGCAACCCACGAAGCCCAGCTCCTTGACGCAGCGCTCCAGCTCGGCGATGGCGTCGTCGAGCGGCGCGCGGTTGGGGTGCTGGGGCAGGCCGCAAACGCCGCGGAACGTGTCGGGATAGAGCTGGCACTGGCGCGCGATCAGGTTGTTGGTCTCCTCGATGTACCAGTTCACGATGCGGTGCGGCTGCTCGCTGTGCATCATCTGGAAGGGGCGGGGGGAGATCAGCTGCAGGTCCGTGCCGACCGCCCGGAGCTGCTCCAGATGCGACACGGTACCGAAGGTCGGGCTGGTGAGCGCGCGGCGCAGGTCGTCGTCGCTGAGGCGCGGGGCGGACTTGCCGTGCGCGCCGCGGTGTGAAAGCAGGCCTGCTTTCCACGCGTAGACGGTTTCCGGCAGGGTCGTATGTCCGTGAGCGTCGATGATCATGCTCGGTCGTCCTCTTCCCGGGCTGACAGCGCCGGCGCGTGCAGGGGCCGCCGCGAGCGGATCACCCCGGTCATATCCGTCGCCAAGATACGGCGCGAACGCCGCGGCGAGCAACGCCGTGCGGCCACGGAGGCGTTGGATCACGCGCCGATCACGATAGACGAAGCCTGATGCATCGTGCCGCCAGCGCGTTCGTGTATATTGAACAATCGCCTTAAGTGCGGGCGAGCGCGGAGGGAGCCATGTCCTCGCTGGAGCAGGGCATCCGCATCCTGCGTTGTTTCAGCGCCGACCAGCCCGAGTTGCGCCTGGCCGAGATCAGCCGACGGCTCGGCATCAGCAAGAGCAACGTGCACCGCCTGCTGGGCATCCTCACCGCCCAGGGGCTGCTGGCGCGGGAGCCGGGCAGCCCCTACTATCGGCTGAGCCTCCAGCTATTCGATCTGGGAGCGGCGGCCGTGAGCCGTTTCGACGGGCGGCCCGCGCTGCCTGCCATGCAGGAGCTCGCGCGCCTCACGCGCGAGACGATCTTGCTGGGAGTCCTCGATGCCGGGGACGTGGTCTACGTGCGCAAGCTGGAGAGCCCGTACCTGCTACGGATCTCGGGCACCGTTCGCGCGCCGGTGCACTGCACCGCCACGGGCAAAGTGCTGCTGGCCTGGGCGGACGCGGCGACCGTCGAGCGCGTGGTCGCGCGCGGGCTGCCGGCCCTGTCGGAGCAGACGATCACCGATCCAGCAGCGTTCCGCGCGCATCTGGCGGAGGTGCGGCGGCTGGGCTATGCCGTGTCGGACCAGGAGCGGGAGACACACACGCGGGCGGTCGGTGCGCCGATCCGAGACGCAAGCGGCGCGGTGGTTGCGGCGCTGACGGTGGCGGCGCCGGCCCAGCGCCTGCCGCGCGAGCAACTCCCGGCCCTGGCCAGCCTGGTGATGAGTGCGGCACGCAGCGTCTCGCGGGAAGTCCAGGCCGCGGGCGTTCCCACGCCGCGTGCGCGACGGCTACGGACGAGGCCGCGAGGCTAGCACGGGCCGCCTGGGATCGGCCAGAGGCTCTCGCCCTACTGCCTGGTCCGCGGGGTCTTCCCTCAGAGGCCGGGCGGTGGTGGATACCGTTGCTCCAGGCGATCGAAGACGCCTTCGTTTTCCAGCGCGTCTAGCACAGATAGTTCGACAAAACGCGACATCGGCTCCTCTGCCGTGCCTGGCATCGACTCGCTGACGACCTCTTGCACGCCCTGGACGCTCGCGGGTTCCGGTCGACCATGTCGATTCCACGCACGGAGAAATGCTGCGTTCGCTGCGGCGAGCGCGTCTGGATCCTCGATGCGCGTGTACTTGCTAACGACTATCCGGAACCGCTCTGGATCGCCCCGGAGTAGGTACGCGCCCTCGCTTACGGCTTGTACGATAGCCTTGACCAGCGCGGGGTCCGACTGCAGCGTTGTCGTCCGCACCGTCAGGCCATCTTGCTGCCATGGGATTGCCTCCTGGGTGAGATCCGCGATGCGCAAGTAGCCTCGTTTCTCCGCTTGCACCACCACCGGAGGATCCAGCGGCACGAGATCCGCGCTCCCCGCCTCCAATGCCGCGATGCGCTCGGCCGCACCACCGGCATTGACATACGTAATGTCGCCCGAGTTGAGTCCGTGGGCGCGGGCCCAGAGCTGAACCACGACCTGCGATTCGGAGCCGATGCGCGACACCCCGGCGCGCTTCCCCTTCATGTCCTCCGCAGCGCGAACTCCGGTCCCTTCCCGTGTAAACAACTGGTGGTCAAATCCCCGACGGAAGCCGGCCACGACCTTCAGATCGGCACCCCCCATGATGGCCGACACTGCCGACGAGAAGGCCGAGTACGCAGCGTCGATGTCCCCAGCGACCAGGGCTTGCATGAGCGCGGGCCCACCATTAATGTAGTACAAGTCATCGCTGTGCAAGCCATACTGCTCCAGTAGCCCGTACTCCTGCGC
>JADGHJ010000396.1 GCA_019686175.1 Chloroflexota bacterium
GGACCACACTCCGGGGGGTGTGGTCCCGCGCTGCTTTCCCTTGGCGGCCGCTCGTCGGCTGGCACCACTCCTGCGTAAGCTACATACAGGGGGGATTGCTCACGATGGATGGTCATGACATGAAGCGTGCCCGACAAGCGCAAGCCTTGATCGCCGAGGCTCGCGAGCGCGGCTGGGTCACGCTGGACGAGATCTTGGATGCGGCCACCGGCTCGCCGGTGGACTCGGACAGTGCGGAAGACATCGCGCGCGATCTCGGTGTCGAGCTGGTGGAGAGCGAGGGCGACGTGTGGGAGGATATCGAGACCCTCGCGGAGGAGGGGCCGAGTGCCTTCACGCCCGTGCGCGAGAGGGCAGCGCCGGCCGAGGAGCTGACGCCGGACAGCCCCGCAGCCCTCTATCTGCGCGAGATCAGCGCGACGCCGCTGCTCACCGCTGAGGAGGAGATCGAGCTCGCCAAGCAGATCGAGGCGGGCAAGGCGGCGAAGCGGCGCTTGGAGAGCGGCGACGTGCCGCCTGACCAGCGCCCCGCGCTAGAGCAGGCCGTCCAGCGTGGAGAAGCCGCCCGCAAGCGCCTGATCGAGTCCAACCTACGGCTGGTGGTCTCGGTTGCCCGCAAGTACCTCGGTCGCGGGCTGTTGTTCCTCGACCTCGTGCAGGAGGGGAACATCGGCCTGCAGCGCGCGGTGGACAAGTTCGACTGGCGCCGCGGCTTCCGTTTCAGCACGTACGCGTACTGGTGGATTCGCCAAGCCATCAGCCGTGCCGTGGCGGACCAGGCCCGCACGATCCGGCTGCCGGTGCACGTCATCGAGCAGCTCACCAAGCAGTACAACGTGGCGCGGGACCTGCACCAGCAGCTCGGGCGCGAGCCCACGGCCGAGGAGGTGGCCGAGCGAATGGGCATCGAGCCCGAGCGTGTGCGCCAGGCCAGCATCGCGGCCAAGGTGCCGATCTCGATCGAGACACCGTTGGGCGAGGAGGAGGAAGCTACCGTAGCGGACCTCATCGCTGACCAGGTGACGCCCCCGCCGGCCGAGGAGGTCGAGGAGACCGCCCTCGCCGAGGCCCTGGACGAAGCGCTCCGCGCCCGACTGACCCCCCGCGCGGCAGAGGTCCTGCGGCTGCGCTTCGGCCTGGTCGACGGGGAGCCGCGCACCTTGGGCGAGATCGCGCAGATCGTGGGCATCAGCCGGGAGCGCGTCCGCCAGATCGAGGCCGAGGCGTTGCAGAAGCTGCGCGGCGACAAGCCGTTCCGCCAAGTGTTCCGCGACTACCTGTCCTAACCACTTACTCCCAGGCACGCGGTCAGCTGGCGTTTTGCCCACCGAGCGCCCTATCCGCCAGGGCCGCGTAGGTACTGCTGCAGGTCGGCGTGTGACATCGCTTCCCGCAGCAGCGGCGCGGGGTTGCCATCCCCCTGCATGCTGGCCGCGAGCCGTCGGACGGCCGTGATCGCCACGCGCAGGAACGCCGCGCCGTAGCTCACACGAGCGACGCCCAGCTCCTCTAGCTCACGGGGGCTGGGAGAGTCGGGTGTGGCCAGGATGCTTAGCGGCGCCTGGATCTCGCGCACTAGCGTTCGGATGCCCTCAGCAGGCGGCGGGCGGAAGATGAAGATACAGTCGGCGCCTGCTTCGGCATAGGCGTTGCCGCGCCGGATGGCCTCGTCCAGGCCGTCGCGATAGTCCCGCACGGTCCCGAACACGTCCACCCGCGCATTGAGGAACAGTTCGCTGCCCAGCGCCGCTTTGGCCGCCATCACCGCACGGATCTTCTCCACCTGTTGGGCCAGCGGCAGCAGCGTCATCGGCGCCCCTGGCGCGTGGTAGTCGCTGTCCTCGAGGTTGAACCCCGCGACCCCAGCGCCCGCGAACTGGCGGACCGTTTCGGCCATCGCCTCCGGCCCCCCGAAGCCCTTCTCCCCATCGGCGTTCACGGGCAGCGGTGTGGCCTCGACGAAGGTGCGGTACAGCGCGGCGGTGCGCTCCAAACTCAGTAGCTCCTGATCATAGAGGCCGTAGGTAGCAGCAATGGCGCCGCTGCTGCCCTGGATCGCTTCGAAGCCCATTGCTGTGAAGAGACGCACGGTGAGCACGTCGTAGGCGCCCGGCATGACGAGGATTCGCGGCGCCCGCACCAGCTCACGGAGCCGGCGTGCCTGCGCGTTCGCTGTCGTGAGAACCTCTGGAGACAGTGCCATGTTGCTCCTCCGGCTGTGTGATGCTCGTCGGGCACCCTCTGCGCGCGCCTCAAGGGCACGTGCCAGCGCGCCAACGTGTGTGGAATGGTATAGTGCCGCAATCCAGTCGCACCAGCGCGCGCTGTCGAGCGGCGTGCCCTGCACTACGCGATGAGACTCCACGGCGCGGCAGACGTGCCACCGATCAGGGGAGTGTGAGCCATGGCAGCAGACAAGCGAGCGTCCAAACGAGGTGGGGGAGGTAGTGGGAAAGGGGC
>JADGHJ010000397.1 GCA_019686175.1 Chloroflexota bacterium
CCGCGCGCGGTTCCAGCAGGAGGCCGAGACCGTCGCCCGGCTCGTGCACCCCAACATCCTGCCCATCTTCGACTACGGGCAGCATGGGGACATCCCCTACATCGTCATGCCCCTCATCTCGGGCGGCACGCTGCGCGACTGGCTCGCCCGGCGGGTCACGCTGGCACGCGCCCTCACCGTGCTCAGCCGGATCCTGCAGGCGCTCGACTACGCCCATGCCCAGGGGGTCGTCCATCGCGACATCAAGCCCTCGAATATCCTCATGAGCCAGGGCGACTGGCCCCTGCTGACCGACTTCGGCATCGCCAAGCTGATCGAGCCCTCCCTGCGCATCACCCGGTCTGGCACCACCATGGTCGGTACCCCCGAGTACATGGCGCCCGAGCAGAGTCAGGCCGGCTCGGTCGACCACCGCGCCGATATCTACGCGATGGGCGTCGTCCTGTACGAGGTGCTCACGGGCCGGCTGCCGTTCCAGGGCCCCACGCCCGTGGCGGTGATCCTCCAGCACGTGAAGGACCCACCTCCGCCGCCGACCAGCATCCGCCCGGAGCTATCCCCCATCTGGGACCAGATCTGCGCGCGGACGCTCGCCAAGGATCCGGCTGACCGCTTCCCGACCGCCCGTGCCATGGACGAAGCGCTCCAGGCGGTGCTGCGTCGCCTCGAGCGCGAGAGCGCCCAAGGGCGGAGCGATGTCGGTGGGGGCGACCCACGCGCCCTGTTCGCCAGCGCTTCGCGGGCGCTGGCAGAAGGCGACTGGCAGCGCGTGATCAGCTTGTGTGGCCAGATTCTCGAGCTGGATCCGGTCAATGCCGAGGCCCTGCGGCTGCTCAACCAAGCCCACGAGGCGCTCCGGCGTCAGCGCGAGCAGCGGCAGGCGGAGCAGGTCAACGACCTGCTGCGCCAGGCGGAAGCAGCCCTGACGGCCGAGCGCTTCACGGAAGCGGCCCAGTGGTTCGAGGAGGCCCACGCTTTGGGCGCCGCCCAGGCCGCCGAGGGGCTCGAGCGCGTGCGGCAGGCGCGCGAGCATGCTCGCCTCTACGCCGCGGCGCGCGAGGCGCTCGCCCACGAGCGCTGGAGCGAGGCAGCCGCTCATCTCGACCGGCTCGCTGCCCAGGCCCCCGGCTATCGGGATGTGGCCGTGTTGCGGGTACAGGTGAGCCAAGCCGAACAAGCCGCTCAACTCGCTACCCTCTACGATCAGGGCCTGGTCGCGCTCCGGGCCCGCGACTGGCCGCGGGCCATCACGCTGTTGCGCCAGGTCACCCAGGTGGCGCCCCAGTACCGCGACGCCGCCACGCGGCTGACCGAAGCCGAGCAAGCCCAGCAGGTCGCGCCACAACTCGCCAACGCCCGCGCAACGCTCGCCGCCGGTCGGCCGCAGGAGGCCGTGGTCCTGCTGGAGACCGTCGTCCGGGCCGCACCGCTGGTCGCGGAGGCCCGCACCCTCCTGGCGCAAGCCCAGGCCAGTGCTAACCAGGTGCCCCCGCCGCACGTCGAGGAGGATGCGACGCGGACTCGTCGCGATTGGTCCATCCCGCCCACGGCCGGGCTGCCCTCCACACAGGAGATGGCCACGCGCCCGCTGGACACCACGTTCGGTGTTGGCCGCGAGGAGGCTACGCCATCGCCGAGACGGCCCGTCTGGCCATTCCTGGCCGCGGGGCTGGGCGTCGTGCTACTGCTCGGCGTGCTGGCCGGGCCTCGCTTGCTGGCGGGGATCATGCCACAGCCCGAGCCGACCGCCGTCGCCACCCCTGTACCGACACCGCCGCCGGCCCCCACGGCGATCCCCGAGCCTACCGCGGCGGACTTATTCCCTGCCTGCGAGACAGCGGTGGTCGCCGCTACCTGGGACGAGGCGGTGCAGGCCTGCGAGCAGGTCCGCGCGAAGGACCCCAGCTTCGCCGGTCTAGCCGACGCGCTCGCCACGGCCTACGTGAACCAGGGCAAGCGCCAGCTTGATCAGCCCGACGGGCTGTCCGCCGCGGCGGAGGCGTTCGACCAGGCGTTGGCCGTGAAGCCCGACGATCCGGAAGCGCTCAAGCAGCGCCAGCTCCTGACCGCGTACCGGGAGGGCGCCGCCGCGCTAGAGGCCGGGGACTTCCAACTCGCCGCCGACCGCTTTCAGCAAGTCTTCGATACGGATGCGCAGTATCGCGAGGGGGCGGTGGACGGCGGTGCTCGCCAACGCCTGGCGGAAGCACTGCTCGCCAGCGGCGCAGCGGCGCTCCAGGAGGGGCGCTACCCTGAGGCGCAGGCGCGCTGCGAGCGCGTCCTCGACCTGTTGGGTAGCAGCGCCGAGGCCGAGACCTGCCGGACAACGGCTGTCGAGGCCCAGCGGCCGCCCACGGCGGTCCCCACGGCGGTGCCCACGCCGGTGCCCGCGCGGCAGGCGCCCGCCCAACAGGTGGCGCCGCCGCAGCCCCAGCGCCCGGCGCCCCAGCCCACCCAGC
>JADGHJ010000088.1 GCA_019686175.1 Chloroflexota bacterium
GGGGACGCGCATGCCGGCTCGTCGCCCGGGCGGACGGACGACTGAGGAGGCGACGGCAGTCGAGTCGACTGCGCTGGCCCGGCTGTGTGCCGCGCTGCACCCCGTGCTGCGGGCACGCGACGTGGCAGGGTTTCGCCGTGTGCTGGCGGCGGCCGAGGACATCCTCGGTGACACCTCGGAGCTGCTCGTCTGGCCCGACGATCGTTTGCGCGTCCTCATGGCCGACATGCTGCGCGAGCCGCGGCGATTCGGCCTGCCGCGCTGGCCGGTGGAGCGCGAGCAGCCCGCTGCGCGCGCGCCGGCCGTTCCTTCCGCGCCGCAAGCGCCCGACTGTGAGCTGGCGCCGGCGCCGCGCGCAGGGACGCTCCCGTTGCCGGGGTTTCCTGCGTCCAACGCAGCGACGGCTCGCCCGCGGCGGCCTCGTCGCCCGCGCCGCCAAGCGCCGCCCGAGGCCCAGCAGTTGTCACTGTGGTAAGCGGTCGCGGCCGCTCGCCTGGGGCGCTGCGTCCAGCGCACGCTCGATGAGCGCCCGCAGCGCGCGGACGGCCTGGCCCCGGTGGCTGATCCGGTCCTTCTCTGCCGGCGGAAGCTCCGCCACCGTGCAGCGGTAGTCTGGCAGGTAGAATACCGGGTCGTAGCCGAACCCTCCAGCGCCGCGCGCCTCGTGGGCGACGTGCCCGCGTAGCTCCCCCTCGGCATGGTGCTCGACGCCGGCGCGGTCGATCAGCACGGCGTGACAGACATACCGGCAGCTACGCTGCTGCTCCGGGACACCGACCAGCCGCCGTAACAGCAGCGCGTTCTTCTCCGCCCCGTCGGGCAGTCCTTCCCAACGCGCGCTGTAGACGCCCGGGGCACCGCCGAGCGCATCCACCTCGATGCCGGAGTCCTCGGCCAGCGTGGGCAGGCCGCTGGCGCGATGGTAGGCGCGGGCTTTGATCGCTGCGTTCTCCGCGAAGGTGGTCCCAGTCTCTTCGGGTACCAGCGTGAGGCCGAGCTCGGCCGGGGTGACTAGCCGGAGGGGCAGGCCCTCCAGCAGGGCGCGGAGCTCGCGCTGCTTGCCAGCGCTCGTCGTGGCTAGCAGCAGCGCGTCCCCCGGCCGTAGAGCGGGAAGCGTGGTCATCGGCGCTGTCCTCCAGCGTGCGCCTGCTTGGGAGGCCGCGAGCGGTCTCAGTCCGGCGTATAGCACGGCAGCGTCGTCTCCGCGATCCGCCCCTCGTGCAGGCGCAGGTAGTGGGTGAACCGGCCCGGGTCGAAGGCGCGGCTGTGCGAGATCAGGAAGATCTGGGCGAAGCTACGGGCGATATAGCCCTCGGTGAGGAGCTCGATCAGCGCTTGCGTGCGCGGCAGGTCGAAGGCGCTGAGAGGCTCGTCGAGGAAGATGAAGCCTGGCGTGGTGCCGCGCTCCTGCGGCAAGGTGGCGAGCGCGAAAGCGAGCCGCAGGGCGAGAGAGAACTGGTCCTTGGTGCCGCCCGAGAAGATCTCCTTGGCCACGAACCGGCCGGCCTCGGCGTCCCACACGGTGAGGCGGTAGTCTTCCGAGAGCTGGGCGTCGTGGTAACGCTGCGCCGTCAGTTGCGGCAGCAGCAGGCGCAGGTTGTGCTCGGTGCTCGGCAGCACGCGACCGACGAGGTCGGAGCGTGCGAGGGCGACGATGCGGCTGGCCTGCTGCTTGACCGCCCGCTGGCGTAGGGCCTCGGCGTAGGCGGCCTCGCAGGCCGCGACTTCCAGGGGAACGTCGGCCAGGTGCCACTCGCGCTCCAGGGTCTCTACCTGCGCGCGCAGGGCTCCTAACTCCTCGCGGAGAGAGTCGCGCTGGCGCTCCAGCGCCTCGGCATCGGGCAGCGCGGGGTCGTCGAGAGCTGGCAGCGCCGCCCGCACTGCCGACAGGGGCGCGTCGGGCGGCAGCCCCGTGGCGGTGAGGAGTGTCGCAAGCTCCCCCTCAGCGGCTTGCTGCATCTGGCGCTGGTGCGCGATCTGGGCGCGGACGTGCCCTTGTGCCGTGGAGGTGGCGTCGAGGGCTCGGCGCGCTCCCGCTTCGTCCAGGGCCGCGTGAATGTCGCGGAGAGCGGCGGCCAGCCGTGTGACGGCTGCCGTGCCGGCGGCGCCCTGCGCCAGCAGCGCCTCCTCCGTGGCGTCCTCGACTACAGCGCGAGCCTCCCCGGGCCGATCCTCAGGCGCCAGCGCGGCGAGCGTCGCTTGTGCCGCCTCTAGCAAGCTGGCGACCGCGGCTTGCGCGGCCACCGCGGCCGCGTCGGCCGCCTGTAGCTCATGGGTGGCCGCGGCCAGGGTCTCCGCGAGCTCCGTGGCGCGCTGCCGCTCTACCTCCAGCCGGGTGAGCGCCTCCTGAACTGCCAGCAGGGTTGGGCAAACGCCCAGCGTCCGAGCCATCTCGGCCAGGCTCTGCGCCCAAGCTTCGAGCGCGGCCCGCAGGGTTTGGCGGTGTCTGGGAGCGAGTTGCCCCGGCGCGGCGAGGGCCGTGGCCAGCCCGGGCGGCGCGGCGACGAGATCCTGCTCGGCGGCGAGGTCGCAGGCGGCCGTCCGCGCCCGCGCCAGCGCGTCATCGAGCGCCGTCTGATGCTGGACGAGCCGCGCCCGCGCGCTGCCGAGCCGCGCGGCGTGGTCGGGCCGGGCTGCCGTGAGGCGGGCCGCGTCGAGCGCGGCGAGCCGGGCGTCCAGGTGGGCGACCAGCCGAGCGGCGGCGGCCGCGGCGGTCCGTGCCGCCGCGCCGTCGGACGGCAGTGCGGCGGCGATGGGACCGGTCGCCTCTTCCGCGAGGCGCCGCAGCACCTCCTCCAGCGCCGAGACGGCCGCGGCGTATTGCTCGTGGGCCCGGGCCACGGCTTGCTCGGCCTCGCGGACGCGCTGTTCCAGAGCGGGCAGGTCGGCCGTGCGCTGCTCGAGCTGGCGCACCTCGGCCGCAAGCGTTGCCGCGGCCAGCCGCAGCGCCTCCACCGTTGGCGCGGACCCCAGCAGTTCGGCCTGTCGCTGTGCCGCGTGGAGCGTCTCCCGCGCGAGCTGGTGCTGCTCTTGCGCGCGGGCCAGGAGGGCCGTGGTGTCCAGCTCGCGGCGCCCCTCCGTTGGCCAGATGGCGTCTAGGGTGGCGCGCGCCTCGTCGAGCGCTCGCTCCTGCCGCTGCGCGACCGCCTGGGCTGCCGCTAGGCGCCCAGCGTGCTCGGTGTGGCGCTCGCGCAGCCGCCGCTCGGCCTCTTCCAGAGGGAGACGCTCCTGAGGGCTGTCGCCGGCGACGACCTGCGCCAGCGCCTCCAGGCGCTGGCGGGCCGCTACCAGGGATGTCGGCAGCGGCTCACCGATCTGGCGCAGGCCCTGCTCCACGAGCGCCAGTCGCTCGCGTGCCGATGCGTGGGCGGCCAGGGTAGCCTGGAGCGCGGCCAGCGCACGCTCGTGCTCGTTCATTTCCCGCTGCATAGTGCCGGCCGCCGCACGAGCGGCGCCGGCACGGCGGAGCGCCTTGATACCCGCGACGCCGAGGGCGACTGATGCGGCCAAGGCGGCGAGAGCGGGCAGCGAGGCCCGCAGGGCGCCCAGGCCGACCACCAACAGCAGCCCCGCTACCGCCGCAGACAGACACGTCACCGCCGCGATCTCTGCTCCGCGCGCCCCTTGCAAGGCTGCTACGTGGCGCGGCCCCAGTGCGGCCAGGGCCGCTTGGTGGGCCTGTTGATCGGCTCGGGCCCGCTGTGCTGCCTCCAGATCGGTGCGAGCGGCGATCCAGGCGGTCAGCAGCGGCGCCCGCTGGGCGGTCTCCGCCGAGCGAGCCCGCTCGAGGTCGGCTTGGACCGTGGCGAGAGCCTGGTCGATCTCTCTCAGCGCCCGCTCGGCGGCGTCCCGTGCGGCGCGGGCGCTCGCCACTTCCCGCTCGGTGTCGGCCAGCGCCCGCACGCGCTCAACCCGCAGCGCTGCCGCTTGCTCCGCCGCTTCCGCCGTGGCGAGCGTGTCGGCGGTCGCTTGCAGCGCGCGCAGGCGCTCGCGCGCTGCTGGCAGCGTGTGTTGCGCGTCCTCGCGCGCCGCGGCGAGCGCACGGGTGGCGGCCTGGCGCACGTCGAGGGAGTGCGCCAGCTGCTCGGCCAGGACAGTACAGCGCTCGGCCCGCTCCCGCGCGGCTCGCAGCGCTTCGGCCTCCTCCAGTTGGGCGGCGAGGGTTTGGTCCGCGCGCTCCAGCTCGGCGATCTCCGCCGCCAGCGCATCGAGCGCGTCCTGGGCCTCCGCGGCATCTTCCAGCGCGGCCAGCGCGGTTTGGCTCGCGGCCAGGGCGCTGAGTGCCTGCTGGAGAGCGCCCAGGCCCCGCGCCTGCCGCTCCAGGGCCGGCAGCGTCACCTCCGCCGCTCGACGGGCGGCCACCCACTGCTCGCGCGCGCGAGAGGCCGTCTCCCGCGCCTGCGTGCCCCGCTCCAGCCCGCGCGCCAGGGCGTCCAGGGCGTTGGCGGCGGCTTCGAGCGCGGCGCAGCGGGCCAGGCGTGCCTCCAGCGCGGCCCGTTCGGCCGTCAGCCGCGCCTGTTCGGCCTCGTCTCGGGCGAGCGCAGCGCGGGCAGCAGCCAGGCGATCCATAGCGCTGGCCACCTGGCGCGCGCGAAGGCGCGTCTCCACGTCGCGGACCGCCGCCTCGTGCTGTGGCAGCGCCGCGCGCAAGCGGGCCAGGTCGCGACGCGCCTCGGCGACCCGCACGGCCGTGTCGTCGGCCTGGCCGACCTTGAAGCGCGCCTCCAGGGCCGAGAACGCCTCGAGGTTCAGCAGGCGCAACAGGGCGTGGCGGCGGGCAGCGGCGTCGAGGCCCTCCAGGCGCTGGAGCTTCTTCTGCTCCACGAAGCAGGAGTTGAGCAGCGTCTCGCCGTCGAGGCCGCCGAGCTCGGCGATGAGGCGCGGGGTGATGGCAGATAGGCGGGTGATCTCCTCGCGGGCTCCGTCCGGGTACCGCACCAGCAGGCGGGCACGGCCGGGGCGTCCCCGACGCAGGTGCCGACGGATCAGCAGCTCGGTGGCGTCCACGCTCAGCGCGAGCTCGACGATCGCTGTCTCGGCGCCGTAGCGGATGGTGCTGTCGAGCCCCGCCTCGCTGACCAGCGGTCGCCCGTACAGGGCGAAGTAGACCGCCTCGAACAGGGTCGATTTGCCCGACTCGTTGAGGCCCTCGATGAGCACGCTCCCCTGCGCCGGGAAGCACAGGCCGACCTGGCGCAAGGACTTGAAGTTGTCGACGTAGAGGCGCTCGAGGCGGATCACGCCGGCGTGCCCTGCTCGTAGCAGGCGAGCACGGCGGCCAGCGCCTCCGCCAGCAGCGCGCGCTCGGCGGGATCGTCGGTCTCGTCCATCAGGGCCCGCGCGCTGGTCTCCAACGCCTCGCGCTGCGAGACGCGCACCCCGCCTGCCATGCGCAGCCCCAGCGCATCCTCGATCACCAGACCGCTGGTGTCGATCTCGCAGGCGAACGCTCGCTCCATGCCGCACTCCCACAGGCGCCGCAAGTCGAGCGCGCGGTAGTCTTCACGCCGGATGGGGCCGCTCAGGCGCACGCGCAGCAGCAGGTCGGGCGCGGCCGCCGCCTCGATGTGGCGCAGCGCGGCGGCGCACAGGTCGTCGCCCTCCGCCTGCAGGGTCCAGGTGTGCAGCGCCAGGTCGCGGCGCGGCTGGCAGGGCACGGAGATGTGCTCCAGGCGCTCCACTCCGCCCGGGGTCAGCTCGACGTAGACGAAGCCGGGAGTGTGTCGTTCCCCGAAGGTCAGGCGCTCGGTGGCGCCGGGGATGACGACCGTCTGGCGGCCCGTCGTCCAGTAGGCGTGCTCGTGCACGTGGCCGGCGACCACGAGCTGCGCCGCGGCCAGGCGGTCGAGCGAGGCGCGCTGCACGATCGCCTCGTTCGCGCCCGGGTAGATATGGCCCTCGATGCTGTGGTGGAAGACGAAGAGGTTGATGCTGCCCGCGGGCCGCCAGTCGACCTCCGCCAGGGGGTCTTCGCCCGCGAGGCGGGTGGGGATCCACGGCAGGGCGCCGATGCACACGTGCTGGCCCGCGAGCTCCAGGGTCAGCGTGGGCAGGCTGCCGTCGGTGAGCAGGTGGAGGCCGCCCAGGCGGGCGTAGACGCTTTGCGGCAGGATGCCGCCGTGCTCGGTGCGCTGCTTGGGCGTGTCGTGGTTGCCGCCGATGCCCACGACCGCGACGCCGTGGGCGCGCAGCCGCGCCACCTCGCGCGCCACGTACTCGCGCTCGGCATTGCGTGGGTCTGGCGTATCGAAGAGATCGCCCGCCTGGAGGAACAAATGGGCGCCGCGGTCGAGCGCGAACTCCACGGCGGCCTGGAACCCCTGGCGCAGCCAGCGGCGTCGCTCGGCCAACCGCGCGGGCGGCAGCCGGTCGTAGTAGCGATTCAGATGGTTGTCGCTGGTGATGACCAGCTTGAGGCTGTCTTCCACCATCTCCCTCGCGCGTCCAAGTCGCCGGCCGCAGAGACCACCCTCAACGCACGCGAAGACGAGCAACTGTTCTAATTCTACCGAATTGCGGGGCGCGCTGAGCTCGGAACAGAAATTGCACCCTACGGACAGGGACGCGATGGCGGACATGCTGATGATGAGTCGCGACCCACAGGAAGAGATCGTCGAGGGCTGGCTGCGCGACGAGATCGGCCGGGTGCACGGCGAGCAAGCTGCTCGATCCCATGGCTGCCCACGGCGGCTCCTGGTCCGACCGCGAGGGGCCGCCAACCTGAGGGCGGTCAGGAACGAGCCAGGACGCGGTGGGGCGGTCGAGCAGCCGCGTCGGCCAGGGCGTCCACCAGCCGCCGCAGCGGCCCCACCCACTCCGTGCCCTGGCCGCGCGGTAGCCGGATCTGGTTCGAGCCGTAGCTCACGGGCGCGCCGATCTCGCGCACGGCGTCGGCCGGCAGGCGCGGTGGCGCACCGGCGAAGCGCAGCGTGATGCGTTCGTCGTCGGCGTCGAGTTCCTGCACGCCAGCCGCCGTCGCGGCCAGTCGCAGACGCACCAGGTACAGTAGGTTCGCCGCCAGCTCCGGCAGGGGCCCGAAGCGGTCCTCTAGCTCGTCGAAGAACGCCCCCAGGGCGTCGAAGTCACGCACCTCGGCGAGGCGCTGGTACAGGCGCAGCCGCTGGGCCTCGTCGGGCACGTAGTCGGCGGGCAGGTAGGCGGGCAGGGGGAGCGCGATGCGCGTGCCCGGCGCGGGCGCCGCATCCGCAGCCAGGCGCTCGGCGGCGAGCGGCTGCCCGTCGGCACGTCCACCCGCGCGGAGCGCACGCAGGCTCTCCACGGCCTCGGCTAGCAGCCGACAGTACAGGTCGAAGCCCACCGCGCTGATGTGGCCGCTCTGCTCGGCGCCCAGCAGGTTGCCCGCGCCGCGGATCTCCAGGTCCTTCATCGCGATGCGGAAGCCGGCGCCCAGCTCGGTCGCCTCGGCAATGGTGCGCAGGCGCTGCTCGGCCGCCTCCGTGAGAGCACCGTCCTTCGTATACAGGAAGTAGGCGTAGGCGCGGTTGGCGCCGCGGCCAACCCGCCCCCGGAGCTGGTAGAGCTGCGACAGCCCGAAACGGTGTGCCTGGTTCACGATGATGGTGTTCACGTTCGGGAGGTCGAGGCCCGACTCGATGATGGTGGTGCACACCAGGACGTCGTACTCGCCCTCGCTGAAGGCCAACATCACGCGCTCCAGTTCGTCCTCGGGCATCTGCCCGTGCCCGATGGCGATCTTGGCCTCCGGCACCAGGCGCTGGAGCTGCGCCGCCACGACCTGGATGCTGCGCACGCGGTTGTGGACGAAGTAGACCTGGCCGCCGCGCTCGATCTCGCGCAGGATGGCGTCGCGCACCAGCCCATCATCGTACTGCGCGACGAAGGTGCGGATGGGCAGGCGGTCCTCGGGCGCGGTGGCCAGGGTACTCATGTCCCGCACGCCGACCATGGCCATGTGGAGCGTACGCGGGATCGGCGTGGCGGAGAGCGTGAGCACGTCCACCTCGCGCCGGAGTTGCTTCAAGCGCTCCTTGTGCACCACCCCGAAGCGCTGCTCCTCGTCGATGATCACCAGGCCCAGGTTCTTGAACTGCACGTCCCGCTGGATCAGCCGGTGCGTGCCGATCACGATGTCTACGGCCCCGCTGCGCAGTCCCTCCAGCACCTCGCGCTGCTCGCGCTCCGAGCGGAAGCGCGACAGCAGCTCGACGCGCGTCGGGAAGGCGGCGAGGCGCGCGCGAAAGGTGTGATAGTGCTGTTGGGCGAGCACGGTGGTGGGGACGAGCATGGCCACCTGCTTGCCGTCCATCACGGCCTTGAACGCCGCGCGCAGCGCCAGTTCGGTCTTGCCGTAGCCCACGTCACCGACGAGGAGGCGGTCCATGGGACGTGGCTGCTCCATGTCGGCCTTGATCTCGGCCAGCGCGGTGACCTGGTCGGGCGTCTCGACGTAGGGGAATGAGCCCTCCAACTCGGCCTGCCACGGCGTGTCGGGCGCGAAGGCGTGGCCCTGCTGTACCTCGCGCGCCGCGTACAGCTCCAACAGCTCCTGGGCGATCTCGCGCACGGCGCGGCGCGCCCGCTGCTTGGCACGCACCCAGTCGCCCGAGCGCAGGCGCGTGAGGGCGGGCTCGACCGCCCCCGCGCCGATGTAGCGCGTCACGCGGTCGGCCTGCTCGATCGGGACGTACAGGTGGTCGCCGTCGGCGTACTGGATCGACAGGTACTCCCGGGTCACCGCGCCGCTGGTGCCGTTGCGCGCCTCCACGCCCCGCGCGCCCGCGGGGGAGGCGTCGAGCGGGGCGCGGGTCGCCAGCCGGACCAGCCCGAGGTAGCGGCCGATCCCGTGGTCGAGGTGGACCACTAGCTCGCCGGGCTGCAAGTCGGCGACCAGCAGCTCGCGGGCCGGCGCGGCCGGCCGCGGGCGCAGGGCACGGGGTTGCTTGGCCCAGCCGAACAGCTCCCGGTCGGTGTACACCGCCAGGCGCAGCGCGTCGCTGACGAACCCCTCCTGGAGCGCGCCATGCAGCAGGGTCAGGCCGGCCGGGAGCGCCGCGCCGGCCTCCTCGGCCAGCAGCGCCTGCAAGCGCGCGTCCTGCTGGCTGACGACGACCACCTGTCGCACGGCCGCCTCCTGGCGCAGCTCGCGGGCCAACTGGCGCAACCGGCCGCCGTAGCCCGGCGGGTGGGCGAACAGGCCCGGCGCCTCGGGATCGAGCACCAGCTCGAGGCGCGCGGACACGCGCTCCCGCGCGCGCTCCGCCAGCGCTTCCCACGTCCAGAGGGCCGGCCAGAGTCCGGGCGGCGCCTCGCCGCGGGCTACCAGGTCCGCCTCGACCTCGGCGGCCTGACGCAGCATCGTGGCGCCGGTCTCCGCCAGTCGCTCCGGCTCGTCGAGGACGAGCGCGCCGGTGTCGGGCAGGTAGTCGACCAGGCTGGCCGTACCGAGGTAGGCGCGGTACTCCTCGATGAGCGGTACCGCATCGCCGGCCAGCAACCGCTCGCGGTCGCGGGCGTAGGTCGCAGCCACATCCTCGCGCAGGGGGCCCAGGTCGAGCGCGGCCAGCGCCGCCGCGGCCTCCTCGGGCAACGGTGGCAGCACCTCATGCGCGGCGCCAAGGCCGAAACGCTCGAGGTTCGCCAACGAACGCTGCGTCGCCGGGTCGAAGCGGCGCAGCGAGTCGATCTCATCGCCGAAGAAGTCCACGCGCAGGGCGCACGGCGGCTGGCCGGCATCGCCCGCAGCATCCGACTCGGCCGCGCTCGCCGGGTAGATGTCCACGATCCCGCCGCGGCGGGCGAACTGGCCGGGCTCCTCCACCAGGTCGACCCGCCGGTAGCCGAGCGCCACCAGCGCCTCGAGCAGCCGCTCCGGCCGCAGCCGTGCTCCGACACGCAGCTCGAGCGTGCAAGTGCGGAGGCGCTCCGGCGGCATCAGGCGATCGAGCAGGGCGCGGACCGAGGTGACGACGATCAGCGGCGCATCGACCGTCCCCACGGCGAGCGCCTCCAGCACCGCACGGCGCTGGGCGCTAGTGCCCGGATCGGCCGGCAGTCGCTCATACGGGAAGCCGTCGAGCGCGGGGAACAGCAGCACCCGCTCGGGCCGGTCGCTCCAGACGCGCAGCTCTTCGGCGAGCGTACGTGCCCGCCCGGGCCGAGCGGTGACCACGAGCAGCGGACGGCCCAGCAGCCCGGCGAGGGCGGCGAGCAGCGGCGGCTTGCCGGCGTCGATCACGCTGGTGCGCGCGGCCGCGCCGGCGCGCAGCCGCGCGGCGAGCGCGCGGACTGGCGTGCAAGCCTGCAGCGATGGGAGCAGTGAGTGCAGCGAAAGCGACATGAATGACGACACTTACTCGCGATGGCGCGCGCGGTTGACCTCGGTCATCGCGCGCGCGACGCCCTCGCGCAGGACCAGCTCGAGGGCCGCCACGGCGTCGTCGAGCATCTGCTCGACCAACGGGCGCTCGTCGGCCGTGAACGGGCTCAGCACATAGTCGGCCGGATCCTCGCCCGCCGGCGGGCGCCCGATCCCCAGCCGCAGCCGCGGGAAGGCCTGCGTGCCCAGCGCGGCGATAATGTCGCGCAGGCCGTTGTGGCCGCCCGCGCTGCCCTCCGGTCGGAGGCGCAGCCGCCCGAGCGGCAGGTCGAGGTCGTCGTACACGACCAGCAGCTCGGCGGGCCCACGCGCGTAACGCCGCAGCAACGGGCGGGCGGCGGCGCCCGACCGGTTCATCCAGGTCTGCGGCTTCGCCAGGGTGAGCGGCCGGCCTTCGAACTCGCCGCCGGCCACTAGCGCGTTCGCCTCGCGCCGGGTGAACCGGAGCCCGTGGCGGTCGGCGAAGCGATCGACCACCATGAAGCCGACGTTGTGCCGGTGCCGCGCGTAGCCCGGGCCGGGGTTGCCCAGTCCGACGATCAGGCGTGGGCGATCCTCGCCCTGCCCGGACTCACGATCAGGGGCTGGCCGACTGACCAGCCCCTCCAGCAGAGCACGCACGCCTCGCGTCCCACCTGGTGCTAGGCTTGCGGCGCGGCGCGCGGGCCGCGGACGGTCGCGCGATCGCCCACCCGGATATTGTAGCCCACGCGCCCGCGGGTTACTCGGCGGGGCGGAGCGTCAGCGGCGTGCTCTCCGCCTGCATGGCCAGGAACTTCGCCCAGATGTCGTCGGGCACCTCCCGGCCACGAACCGGGCGCTGCGTGAGGTCGATGGCGCGGCGGGTGATCGAGCCGTAGGCGGCAAGCACGCCATCGGCCTGGCGCACGACCTCGAACGGCGTGGTGAAGCCGCGGCGGGTGAGGTCCGTCATGGCCATGCGGATCTCGATGGTCATCTCCAACTCGATCGGCGCGCGGTACGACGCCTCGGCGCGCACGATGGCCAGGCCGATCTTGTACTGCCCGGACAGCACCGCGAACCCGATGCCGTGCTTCATCAGCCAGGCCGTGGTGGCGTGCTCCAGCCAGTAATTGAGTCGCCCAAAGAAGGCGATCTGCGCGAAGTCCATCTCGTCGAAGGTGGTCTGGTGCAGGTAGATCATGCGGGGCGCGCTCCTCGTGGGAAGTCGTCTGAGGATACCAGACGGCGCGCGCCGGGGTGCGAGGCAACAGGGAACGGTGGCAAGCGCTGCTCAGGCCTCGGGGTCGGCCGGCCTGATGCTCGGTGTTCCCACCCATTGCACCTCGACCCACCCATCGGCCCGGCGGTGCTGTACGCCGTCGGGCAGGTCGGCCTGGCGCTCGGGGGCGCGCTGCAGCGCCGCATAGTCCTCACCCACCGGGCATACCTGCTCGCAGGCCAGACAGCCGGTGAACGCCGCCTGCCGCGCTACCAGCATGTGGTGGAACATCAGGGCGCTGGTGCGGCCGCGGGCGTAGTGGATGCGTGCGTCCTTCGTCGGCGCCAGGAAGATACGTTTGACGTGCTCCACGAACGCCTCGGGCCCGTACGGCTGCGAGTAGGGCAGACAGGCCGCGGCATCGAGCCCACGCACCGCGGCCAGCGGCGCGCCCTCGGGCTGTCGCAGTGGGATCGCGCGGCCCGGGCAGATGGCCGCGCAGCGCCCACACGCTTCGAGGCCCGGGCACAGCTCCGTCGCGAGGGGCGCGTCCGGCTCCAGCGCGAGGTCGGTGAGCACGCCACTGATCACTACGCGCGGGCCGAACTGCGGGGTGAGCAGCATCTCATTGAGCCCTAGCGTGCCCAGCCCGGCCAGTACGGCGGCCTCGCGCAAGTAGCGCGTCCCCTGGCCGGCGGGCGCGTTGGTGGCGCTGCCCGTCACGCGGTAGTTGATCAGCAGCGCGGGCACGATGGCCGCCAGCGCCTGGTAGTTCGCCTCGATGCGGTAGGCGAGGGTGCGCGTGGCGCGCTCCAGCCGGTAGTGGGCGTTGCCTACGCCGAACTGGCGCAGCGTCTGGTCACGAGCGCCCAGCACGCCCACCCCGATACGCATGCCCAGTACCACGATGCTGCGTAGCGCCGGACTCACCACCGACGGCCGCTGGGCGGGTGGCACGCGGCCCTCCAGGTCGGCTAGCCTGGCGATGCCCACCAGATCGCAGCCCAGCGCCCGCGCCGCGGCGATGATCCCCTCGCGGGTGGTGATCGCGGGGAGAGTGTCCGTCGTGTGGTCCTGGGCCGAGACGTGGCTCATGCCGTGCTGTGTGCCGCGACCCGCCGGCAGCGGTCCAGCGTTTTCCATGCCGCCCTCATTCCTTATCCTGCGTCACTGTCCCCGCCTTGACGAACTCCTTGTCGCGGTTGTAGGCGTCGGCGCGCTCGGGGTTCGGCCCACGGTGAACGATGGCGATCTTGTCGCCGCGCCTGATGGTCGCCGCCGCACCGACAGGGATGTCCTGCTTGCGGTAGGGCACTTGGATCAGCTGCTTGAAGTCCTTGCCGGGTGGACAGACGTACCAGCACTCGAAGCAGGCCGCGAACGAGCCGACCTTGAAGTTGTTCGACTGCCACCACTCGCGCATGTAGCGGCAGTCGATGAGGCGTTCCGGGTCGATGGGTGCGCGCTGGAAGATGATGTCCTCGAGGTTCAGGTGCAGGGCGCGAATGCCGATGCGCTGCGCGCCCAGCGAACATTGGCGCTTGTTGAGGTAGCGATAGTCGCGGACTGATCGGGCGCTGGCCGGTGCCTCCTGGGGAATCGCTTGCGTCGGGCAGGTCACGGCGCAGCGCCCGCACTTGAGACCGGGGCACAGATCGCGCGAGAGCTTCGGGTCGGGCTCCAGCTCCAGGTCGGTCATCACTACGCCCATGTACTGCCGCGGCCCGTACTCGGGCGTGAGGAGGTTCAACTCCAGGCCCGCCTGGCCCATGCCGCAGAACTCGGCCACCCACTTGAAGTCGAGCGTGCCCATCGGCTTGACGGGATCGAGGTCGAGGAACGCTGCCTCCGGCGGGGAGGCGATGCCCACGTAGCCACGCGCCTCCAACCAATCGCAGATAGCGAGCGAGAGGCGATCGATCTCGTCCATGCACATGTGCGAGTTGACGCCCTGCAGCTCGACATCCGTGGTCGTGAGGGCGCCAGTGAGCATATGGCGGCCGAACACGATCAGGCTCTTCATGCCGGCAGCGGTGGTGCTCGTCTTCTGCAGATTGGGCACCTGGGCGTCGAATGCCTCGGCCGAGCCAACGCTGATCATGTCGGCGCCCTGCGCCCGAGCGTACGCCTTCAACTCGTCTTTGAGAGCACGCGTCGTCTCGCCCATCGTTGCATCTCCTGCCATGGGGTCAGCGCTGTGGCTGCATCCAGGTCAACGGGGGCAAGCCTTCGCGCTCGGGCGCCGGCGATGGCCAGCGCCACTGCGGCCCGACCCACTGGACCTCGACCCAACCGTCGCCGCGACGGTGCTGCACGCCATCGGGTAGGTCGGCCTGCCGGTGCGGCGAGCGCTGGATCGCCGCGTAGTCGGCCCCCACGGGGCAGACCTGGGCGCATTCCTGGCAGGCGGTGAACGCCCCCTCCTTGTGCATCGTCACCTGCTGCCACAGCTCGCCGGTGGTCAGGTCCTTGGCTAGGCGCCACCGCTCGTCGGGGCTGTCGCGGTCGAGCGCGGCGGTCAGGTGGCGCGCCATGGTGGCCGGCCCATACGGCTGCGTGGCGCGCGCGCAGGCCACGCAGTCGAGGTGGCGCACCTCGGCCAGGGAGGCGCCCGCCGGCTGCCGCAAGGGGATCGCCTGCTCCGGGCAGATGGCCGCGCAGCGCCCGCACGCTTCGAGGCCCGGGCACAGCTCCGTCGCGAGGGGCGCATCGGGCTCCAGCTCCAGCTCGGTGAGCACGGCTCCGACGAAGCAGCGCGGCCCCCACTGCGGCGTGAGGAGCATCTCGTTGAGCCCTAGCGTGCCCAGGCCCGCCAGCACGGCCGCCACCCGCGCCAGGTAGGTGCCCTGGCCGAGCGGCGTCAGGTCGGTGGGATTGCGCGCGGCGTAGTCCAGGGCCATGGCCAGCACCGGCAGGGCGGCGTGGCCGGCGCGCTCGAGGTCGGCCGCGAGATCGCCCAGCGCGTCGTCGACCTCCTTGAGGATGCGCCCGGCCCAGAAGTGCTTGGTGGGCACGTGCCGCGCCCAGGCCAGGCCCCGGTAGCCGCCCCGCACGACCACCACCACGCTGCGCATCGTGCTGGACAGCGTGCTGGGACGCAGCGGCGGTGGCAGCGCGGCATCGAGCTGCTCGACGGTGGTCACCCCCAGCGCATGCAGATTGTGCGCGCGCGCCCGTGCGCGCAGCCACGCCTTGTCCAGCACCGTCGCGCTCATCCTCGGGCCTCCATGGACCCGCTCGGCGCGGTGGTGGGCACACGCCCCCCGATCTCGCGCGACAGCGCCCCCGCCGCCTCGACCACCGCCGCGCGCAGCGCCGCGAGCCGCCGATCAGTGAGCCGCTCCAGCAGTCCTACCACGGCGATCCCCGCCACTACCTCACCGGTTGGTCCCCACACGGGCGCGGCGAGGCCGAACACCCCCGCGGCGTGCTCACCGCGATCGAGCGCGTAGCCCTCCGCGCGCACGGCCGCCAGCTGGGCACGAAACGCGGCGGGATCGCGCGGGTCGCGCCCGCTCGCTCGCGCGGCCGCCAGCACCTCCTCCAGCTCGCCGGCCGCGAGGTACGCACACAGCACCTTGCCCAGCGAGGTGGTGGGGAGTGGCAAGAGACGCCCCACGGGCACCACCAAGGGGAAGTCGCTCGGCCCCAGCTCGCTGTCCAGGAACAGCAGCCGCGCGCCGCGCCGCACGCCGAGCGCGGTGGTCTCGCCCGTGCGGGCGCTCAGCCGCCGTAGGGCCGCACGCGCCGCCGGCCGCCACTCCTCGCCAGCGCCCGCAGCGAAGCTGGCCAGCGCCGGGCCGAGAGCGAAGCGCTTGGTGGCCGGGTCGCGCACCACCAGACCGTGGTGGCGCAGGGTGAGCAGGATGTCGAGCGCCGTGGCCTTGTGGACGCCGAGCAGCGCGGCGAGGTCGGTGAGCGAGCGGGCCTGGCCAGCGTCACGCAGGGCGGCGAGCAGCCGCACGGCTCGGTCGACCGCCGGCACGAGCCGGCGCGGCCGGTCGGCGTCGGAGGGCACGGCGGCGAGCATGCGCCTCACCTCGGTTGTATCCAGCCAACGCGGTTGCGTGTATTAGACTCCGTGGCCGCCGCGCTGTCAAGGCGTGGCGGTAGGTACGCCCCCTTTCTCGGAGGCCGACCGGATCGGGGCAGCGTGCAGGTGCCTTAGGGCGCGCGCCAGATCATCGCGCCCGCTTCGTCCGTGAGGAAGATGGA
>JADGHJ010000089.1 GCA_019686175.1 Chloroflexota bacterium
CTGCCGCGGCCACGAGGAGCTTCGCCGCTTCTTCGAGGAGGGCACACGCCGGCGGCCGAACGCGTTGGTGCGCTGGCACCGGACGGGTGTCTACTTCTGCGCTCACGGCATGCTCGTCTGGGAGTACCCCCGCCAAACTCCAAGCGGGGACCAAATCGACATCGCGGAGTTCATGCAGATCGAAGCAGGAAAGATCTGCGCCCACCGCATCTACTGGGGCTGGTTCGGTATCGCCATGCTCCAGCGCTCGGCCGCGCGCCAGCGAGCGTCGCTCACGGAATCACGAGCAGGCGACGGACCGCGCGACTAGCACCTGATGGTCCCACCGCTCGCGGCCTCAAGTCGCTGACCGCCGGGCTACCACGATACACCGTCGCGACCGCTGCAGCCCTGCAAGGCCGTGCCCGTCACCGGGGCACCGTGCGTCGCCCCGAAGGTGGCGCCGGCCGTTGGCAGCCGGTGCCACGGGCAGTCGGCCGTGACCAGCGCTCAGGCGAGATCGACATCCAGCTCGTGCCGCAGCGCATCGCGTCCGGTCGCCGTGAGGTGCACAACGCGGCTCGTTGGCGCGCGGCGCAGCCAACCGAGCGCCAAGAGGCGCGTCAGGAGCGCTGCACCAAGCGCACCAGCCAGATGGTATCGGCGCTCGCTCCAATCGAGACACCGCGGTGCCAAGGCGCGTCGGGTCTGTCCTAGCGCCACCATGTCGAGCCCGAACGCTTCCAGCCGCTGCGTTCCCACCGGCGTAATGGCATACCCATCGGGGGTCATCTCCAGGACCCCGCGCTGCACCAGCGCCTCCGCCAGCTTCACACCGACGGCGCCGGCGAGGTGGTCATAGCAGGTACGGGCAAAACGGAGAGCCGTCGGCACCGCCAAGCCGGCCGGCCGCGCCGCAGCGAGTGGGGCGAGCGCTTCCAGTGCCCGCACGACCGTTGGAGCGGCGATCCGGAAGTACCGGTGACGCCCGTGGCGCTCCTCGATGAGCAGCCCCCCGGCAAGCAGCCGGGCCAAGTGGGCGCTAGCAGTCTGCGGGGGCACACCAGCGCACCGGGCAAGCACGCCGGCGGGCAAGGCGCGCCCATCGCTCAAGGCGGCCAGCATCGCCGCCCGGCTCGGCGAGCAGCGCCGCGACACCGGCCACATCCACGTCCGCTCGCACCGCTCACCTTCCTGCCACACCCCGGTGGGCACCCTAGTTGTCGGCCCACTGCCCGGCTGCTACCATTGAGTGAGCAATCAGTCTATCGACTCCAGGAGCGCGGCGATGATGGCGGCAGCCGACTCCTACGGGCGCCAGCGCCGGGCAGCCGAGCGGCGCGAGGAGACGCGCGAGCGCTTGCTCGCCGCGGCGCTGGAGGTGTTCGCAGAACAAGGCTACCACGCTGGCACCACCAAGGCCATTACGCAGCGCGCGGGCGTGGCCGAGGGCCTGCTGTTCCATTATTTCCCGACGAAGGCGGAGCTCCTGGTCGCGGTCGCCGAGCGCGCGCCGCTGGGCGTCGAGATGCGCCGGCTGCTCGCCGAGGCCGCTGGCCGCCCGGTGGCCGAGGCGCTGCCCGACATCGCTCGCCGCTGGTTCCAGGTGCTGCGCGACAATCGTGCACTGCTGCGCGTGTTCTTCGAGCAGGCGCATGCCGATCCGCGCGTGCACGCGGTGCTCCAGGCCCACGGTGAGCGCTTCGCGGCGCTCATCGCCGACTACCTGGCCGAGCGCGCCGCGCTGGGCGAACTGCGCCCGATCGATCACCGAGTCGCGGCTCGGATGCTGTTCCACAGCATCTTCGGGCTGGCCATGTTGTGCGAGCAGCTGCCAGCCGAGCTGACCGACGCCGAAGAGCGGCTGCTGGAACAGCAGGTAGATCTTCTCTTGTACGGTATGCTGACCCCGGCCGGTCGAGTGGGGGCGCCGCGGGCCGAGGGCCAAGAGGAGCGCTAGATGGGGCTCACGCGCATCGCCATCCAGCGGCCGGTCTTCATCCTGATGGTATTCTCCGCCATCATCGTGATGGGCCTGGTAGCGTTCACCCGCTTGAACGCCGAGCTGTACCCGCGCGTCAACACGCCGGTGGTGACCATCATCACCACCTACTCCGGCGCCTCCCCCGAGGATGTCGAGCGACTGATCACCAAACCGCTCGAGGACGCCGTGGCGGGCATCGCCGACCTCGACTATCTCCAGTCGTCGTCGACCGAGGGGGTCTCGACCATCATCGTGACCTTCACCGACGCCGCGAATCCGGACCTGGCCGCCAGCGACGTGGAGCGGCGGGTGAGCGCGGTGCGGGGGCAGTTGCCCCAGGACGCCGACCAGCCCTCCGTGTTGAAGGTCGATATCCAGTCGCTGCCGGTCCTCTACCTGGCGCTGACGGGCGACATGTCGCTCGACCAGCTGTACCAGTTGGCCGACGACGTGGTCAAGCCGCGGCTGGAGACGCAGAACGGCGTCGGCCAGGTGACCATCCAGGGCGGGCTCCAGCGCGAGATCCAGGTGCAGTTCGACCCCGCGAAGCTGCGCGGCTACGGCCTGACCGTGGATCAGGTGGCGCAGGCGATCGCGCGCGAGAACCAAGGCGTGCCGGGCGGCAGCGTGGAGCGCGGGCCGCAGCAGATGAACTACCGCCTCTACGGCCTGTTCCAGTCGGCCGCCGAGATGCGCGAGCTGACCGTGGCCAGCACGCCGTCGGGCGTGGTCCGGCTGGGCGATGTCGCCAAGGTGGTCGACACCTTCAAGCGGCAGGACACGCGGGCCTTCCTGAACGGCAAAGAGGCGGTGGCCATCACGGTCACCAAACAGTCGACCGCCAACGAGATCGCCACGGTGGACGCTGTGCGCGCCGAGATCAATCGGCTGAACCGGGCGCTGCCGGGCGGCGCGCACATCGCCGTGATCAGCGACACCTCGGTGTTCACGCGCCACTCGCTCGCCGGGGTGCAGCGCTCGCTGGTCGAGGCGGTCCTGCTCACCGGCCTGGTGTTGCTCGTGTTCCTGCACACCCTGCGGAGCACGGTGATCGTGCTGTTCGCCATCCCCACGTCGTTGATCGGCACGTTCCTGGCCATGAACTTCCTGGGCTTCACGCTCAACATCATGACCACCATGGCGCTGGTGCTGGTCATCGGCGTGCTGGTCGACGACTCGATCGTGGTGCTGGAGAACATCTTCCGCCACCTCCAGCTTGGCGAGACGCCGTTCACGGCGGCCCTGAAGGGGCGCAGCGAGATCGGCCTGGCTGCCATCGCCATCAGCCTGGTCGACGTAGTGGTGTACGCCCCGGTGGCGTTCATGTCCGGCATGTCGGGCCAGTGGTTCCGCTCGTTCGGCCTCGTGATCGTCTGCGCCGTCCTCATGTCGCTGTTCGTGGCCTTCACGCTCACCCCGATGCTGGCCTCGCGCTGGCTACGGGCCAGCAATCCGGCCGCGGGGCGGGGGCCATGGGCCGGGTTCGTCCGCCGCTTCGAGGCGGGGTTCGAGCGCCTGCGCCACGCCTACGAGCGGGCACTGGGCTGGGCTTTGACTCACCGCTGGGTGCCCCCGCTGGCGGGCTTGCTCTCGCTGTTCCTGGCCTTCGGCCTGGTGCGCGCCGGATTGGTGAAGTTCGAGTTCATCCCGGCGTCGGACAACGGCCAGTTCACCATCACGGTCGAGCTGCCGCCGGGCGCCTCGCTCGAGGCCACCGACGCGGCGCTGGCCGCAGTGGGCCAGCGGCTCGCGGCCATCCCAGAAGTGGAGTACTACCTCGCGACCTCGGGCGTCGGAGGCGCGGCCGGCAGCGGCATGAGCGGCGCGACCCAGCGCAACGCGCGCTACGGCAACATCCGCGTGGTGCTCGTCGACAAGCACGCCCGCCAGCGCACCCTCCAGGACGTGGTCGACCAGGTGACCCGCGAGACCCAGGACATCCCGGGGGCGACCGTGCGCGTACAGATCACCAGCGGCGGCGGTGCGGCGCAGCCCGTGCAGGTGCGGGTGCAGGGCGACGATCCCCGCGTGTTGTCCGAACTCGCCAGCCGGGTCGAGCAGATCGTGCGGCAGACCCCGGGCACGCGTGACATCGCCAACAGTGGCACCGCCGGCAATCCCGAGACGCGGTTGATCCCCGATCGCCGGCGCATGGCCGACCTGGGGGTGACCGCCCAGCAGGCCGCCACCGCCTTGCGGGCCGCCGTCGACGGCACGGTGGTAAGCAAGCTGCGGCCAGAGGGCCAGGACGAGATCGACGTGCGGTTGATCGCCGACCCGGCTACTCGCAGTAGCTCGGCCGACCTCGGAATGGTGCCGCTATTGAACCAGCGCGACGGCACCCTCGTCTACCTCGGCCAGGTGACCCGTCCCGAGGTGGTAGGCGGCCCCAGCTCCATCGATCGCCGCAACCGCCAGCGCGTGATTACCATCGGGGCCAATCTCGCCACCGGCGTGCCGCTCAACGACGTCACGATCCCGGTCCAGCAACAGATCCGCCAGCTCCAGGCCCAGGGCGCTATCCCCCCTGGCTACACGGTCGAACTGGGCGGCCAGGCCGAAGATCAGGCCAAGGCGTTCGGCAACATCTTCCTGGCATTGGGCCTGTCGATCGTCCTGGTCTACATGCTGCTCGCCGCGCTGTACGAGAGCATGGTGCTGCCGTTCGCCACCATGTTCGCGCTGCCCATGGCCGTGGTGGGCGCGTTCATCGCGCTGGCGCTGTCGCACAACACCCTGAACCTGCTATCGATGATCGGCATCATCGTGCTCATGGGCTTGGTGGGCAAGAACGGCATCTTGCTGGTGGACTACACCAACACGCTGCGCCATCGGGGACTGCCGCGCCGGGAGGCGCTCAAGCAGGCCGGCGCCACGCGCCTGCGGCCGATCGTGATGACCACCGCGGCGCTGGTGGTGGGCATGATGCCGCTGGCGCTCGCCCTGGAGGAGGGCTCGGAGATCTACGTGGCCATGGCCTGGGTGATCATCGGCGGCATGCTCAGCTCCACGCTCCTGTCGCTGCTGGTCGTGCCCTGCATGTACACGTACTTCGACGACCTGCAGGCGCTCATCGGCCGCGTCTGGCGCACCCTGCCCCAGATCCCGCGCTGGGTCGTCGCACTGGGGCGGCGTGGCCGGCGGCCGATCATGCCCCCCCGCCCGGTGGCGGGTGGAGCCGACGACCACCCCAGCGCGCTTGGTGAGGCACAGTAGCCTCGCTAGGCGGCCGGCCTGCCAGCGCGGCGCCCCGTCCCAGTTGCTCCGGCCGCACGGCGGCCGGAGCCCTCCGCCGGCCTCCCTGGTCGCGGGGCTATACTCCACTTGCACACCTGGCGGCGTGCTTGACAGGGAGGAGCAGTGTGATCCGCCCGCACAGCCCGGCTGGGATCGCCAGAGGCTTGCCGCGCGGCCAGGCCCGGGTGGCCCCACGAGGCGCTACGCCCATGGCACCCACCCGGCCGGATACCGAGCGCGAGGCTGAGCGGCGAGCGGCGATTCTGCCGCCCTACAAGGTGCTGCTGCACAACGACGATCACAACACGATGGATCATGTGGTGCGCTCGCTGGTGCGCAGCGTGCCCAAGCTGACGGTGGCCCAGGCCATGCGCATCATGCTCGAGGCGCACTTCACCGGCGTGGCGCTGGTTATCGTGTGCCCCTTGGAGCTGGCGGAACTGTATCGCGACCGGCTGCAGAGCTGCGGCCTGACCGCGACGATCGAGCCGGCGTGAGCGGAAGGCGGGCTCGCGGTGGCAGCCCGTGATCCCGGCGCCGGCGAGGCGCCGGCGCTGGTCACTCCCGCCGAGTACGTGGCTCGCGCGCGCGTCGTGCGGGCCTGGACGCTGCGACACCTGGCGCACGACGGCCGCGCCCCCAGCACCGGGCTCCCCTGGCGCAGCTTTCGCCGCAGCACGGCCGAGCCCGACTACAGCGACACCTGGTACGACGCGTCGCAGCTGCTGGCGGACGCGCGGCTCGCACGGCTCGGCGACCCGGCCGCGGGCGGGGGGCTCGCCCTGCAAGTGCGCCACCTGGAGCACCACCGCGCCCCTGCCGATGGCGGCTACTACGGCCGCGGCGGGGTCGCCGCCGACTGGTGCGCTGGCCCCGACCAGTACGCCGACGACAACGCCCTGGTCGGCTTGGCGCTCCTGGCCGCTGCCGACGCCGCCCACGGCCCGGCCGCCGCGGCCTATCTCCAGCGGGCAGCCAGCGTCGCCGCGTTCCTCACCCAGAGCGGGCTGTGGGACGATACCTTCGGGGGTGGCTTCTGGTGGAACTCCCGGCGCGGCGACACCATCGAGGGCAAGCCGTCGCAGAGCAACGGCCTGGCCGCCCTGCTGTTCCTCCGCCTGCACGCGGCCACGGGCGCCGCTCACTGGCGCGTCTGGGCCGAGCGCACCCTCGCCTGGCTCGACGCGCACTTGTGGGACGGTGACCGGCGCCTGTACCGCTACTGCGTGCGCTACGCTGTCCCCTCGGAGCGGCGGGGGAGAGTGGTCGAGGAGCGCTACTTCAACTACGATCAGGGCATCCTCATCGAGTGCCTCGCCGAGCACGCGGTGCAGCGAGGGGATGCAGTCGCACTCGGGCGCGCCCAGGCGATCGCTGGCACGCTGGAAGAGGCGTTTTGGGACGGCGAGCTAGGCGGCTTCGTCCTGGAGGCTGGCGTACCCCAGGTGTTCCTCGTGTACAGCGCCTGGCTTACCCCCGCCTTGCTGCGGCTGGCGGCGGTCGACCCGGCGCCGCGCTGGTCGGCGCTCGCCCGCCGCAATGCCGCCGCCCTGCACGCGCGGCTCCACGACCCCACCCAGCCCGGGGCCTACGCCCATCGCGCCTGGCGCACGCCCGAGGGGCAGGTGGCGATCGACCCGACCCGCCACACCGCAGCCCAGGCCTGGATGCAGCACGCCTGGGCCGCTCTGGCTGCCCCGTGTTGAGCGAGGGCACTCAGTCGCCGAACACCAGGTCGAACCCCTCCCCATCGAGGGTGCGGCGGAGCGCCTCCCAGCCAGGGAAGCTGGCGGTAGGGTAGCGCCGCGACTGCTCGGCTACCAGTTGCCCCTGCGCGGGGTCCCACCCGTACACCGTGTCGCGATAGTACGAGGGGCAGCAGCCCCCGTCCGTCGGCTCTGGATCGGGCAAGATCGTGCGGATGGCCGGCCGGCGCGCGCCGCCAGTGGAGCGGGCCATCGCGACGATCCCCCCGCCGCGCACCTCGGGCGTGCCGAGCACCACGCGGTTGGTCGTGACATCGGTGACCCAGTAGCGCGCGCTGCAGTTCGCGCCGCACACGGTCAAGCTCTGGAAACGCCACACCACCTCGGCTGGGTACGGGCGATGCTCCACATAGGTGCAGCCCACCGCCTCCGGACACAGAGGCGCCGGCGGCGCGCTGGGGTCTTGGGCCACGGGCAGCGCCAGCGCCGGCGGCGCCAACACGCTACCCACCCCGACTATGAGTGCCGCCAGCCATCCCACACCGCCATGAAAGCGCGCCATCCTCGACTCCTCTCGCGCTCGATGCAACGCACCGACGAGCTGCCTCGGCCTCGCCGGCGGCCATCCGCAGTATACTAGCGCCCCAGCCGCCTGCCTGCACTCGTCTCGGTGAGCCAGATCGCGCCCATTGCGGCATGCGCCACGGGCGCGGTAAATCCTCAACTACACGGCGTGCGGAGAGAGCGGGATGGCAGCCGACGCGGACACCGCCGCGCTGTGGGCCACGTTCACGGCCCACGCGGCGCTATTGCGTGCCGAGGTAGCCCGTGTCGACGACGCCGACGTCGTCGGCCGCCTGATCGATACGGCTGCGGCGCGGCCCGCCTGGGTGCCGCCGCTGGATGCGCGCTTCCCGACGCTCGCCGCCCGCTGGCCCCGCGCGCCAGGGCACGAGCCGCCGGCACCTGAGATCGTCGTGGCGGGCGAGTTCGCCATCGCCGAGACGGGCAGCGTGGCCGTGAGCGCGCCCGCCGCGGCCCGCGCGGCGTGTCTTCTGGCCGAGCGATTGTGGCTGGTGGTGCCCATCGCCGCGATCGTGCCCACCCTTGACGTCGCCCTGGCGCGGGTGGCCGCGCTGGTCCGTGCGGGCGCGCCGCACGTCACGTTCATGAGCGGGCCGAGCCGCACCGCGGACATCGAGCGCGTGCTGACCATCGGCGTCCACGGGCCGCGGGCGGTAGTGGTCGTGGTCGTGGAGGAGGCGTGAGATGGCCGCGCCGCTCCTGCCGTTCGCCGAGCGCTATCGCCGGGCGCTGCACGACGCGCGCCTGGCCACCAACTTGCTCCAGTTCCAGCGCGCCTGGCGCGCCACCCGCGATGATGCATTCGCCCGGCTGGCCGCCACTGCCCCCGCCCTGGGCGCCACGACCGCAGACTTCGCCAGCGCACGCGCCCGCCTGGTGGCCGCCAAGGATGCCGTACTGGCCGACCCCGCCGCCGCCCGCCAGCAGTTCCTCCATGCCACGGCCGCCGCTGGCGTGGTGGTCCACGAGGTAGCTACGGCCGCCGAGGCGCGCCTCACCATCGTGCGGCTGCTCCGGGAGCGCGGGGTGCGCCTGCTGGCCAAGGGCAAGAGCATGGTCGCCGAGGAGATCTTCCTGAACCACGCGCTAGAGGCGGCCGGCATCCGCGTGGTGGAGACGGACCTCGGCGAGTGGATCGTGCAGCTCGCGCACGAGACGCCCAGCCACATGGTAATGCCCGCCATCCACAAGAGCCGTCAGCAAGTGGCCGCCCTGTTCACCGCCGAGACCGGCCGGCCCGTGCCGCCCGACGACATCGCCGCGCAAGTGGAGGTGGCCCGCGCGGCGCTGCGCCGCGTGTTCCGGCAGGCGGACGCGGGCCTGATCGGCGCCAACGCGCTGATCGCCGAGACGGGCACGGTGCTGCTGGTTACCAACGAGGGCAACGGCGACCTGGTGAGCACCCTGCCGCCGCTGCTGATCGTGCTGGCCGGCTGGGAGAAGCTGGTGCCGACATGGGCCGATGTCGCGGCGCAGCTGCGCCTGCTGGCGCGCTCGGGCACCGGCCAGGAGATCACTAGCTACACCAGCTTCCTCACCGGCCCCGAGCCAGGCCGCGAGCTGCACCTGGTGCTGCTGGACAACGGCCGCGCGGCGATGTGGGCCGAGCCGGAGTTCCGTGCCGCGCTGCGCTGCATCCGCTGCGCCGCCTGCGCCGATGTCTGCCCGCCCTATCAGGTCGTGGGCGGCCACGTGTTCGGCTACGTGTACTCCGGCGCCATCGGGCTGGTGAACACCCCGTTCCACCATGGCCTGGCCGCTGCGGCGGGCCCGCAGGCGCTGTGCGTGCAGTGCAACGCCTGCGCCACGGTGTGCCCGGCCGCCATCCCGCTGCCGCGCCAGATCCTCGCCGTGCGGGCACGGGTGGCCGCCAACCTCGGATTGCCCTGGCCCAAGCGCGCGGCGCTGGCCGTCTGGGCAGGGCCGCGCTGGTTCGATCTGGTGCTACGCCTGGCCAGTGTGGCGCAGCGGCCCTGGCAGCGCGGCCGCCACCTAGCGCTGCCGCTGCCCGCTGCCTGGCGCTGGCGCACCCCGCCGGCCCTCGCCGCCCGCCCCGCGCGTGATCGGCTGCTGGGCCGGGCCTTCGCGGGCGCCGCGGACGGGCCGTGGGCGCACAGCCAGGCGCGGGGGCGGCTGGTCGCCTACTTCCTCCAGTGCCTCGCCGACCGCTTCGCGCCGGAGCAGGTAGCTGCGGCTGTGCGCGTGCTGCACGCTTGCGGCGCCAGGGTGACGGTGCCGCGCGCCCAGCACTGCTGCGGCCTGCCCGCCCTCGATGCGGGTGACACGGTGCGAGCGCGCCAGATGGCCAAGCAGACCATCGCCGCGCTGGAGGCGGCGCCGGCAGACTATGTGGTGACCGGTGCCGCGAGCTGTGCGGTGATGCTGCGGCACGACCTGCCGCACCTCCTGGCCGACGAGCCCGCGTGGCACCACCGCGCCGAGCGCCTCGCCGCGCGCACGCTCGACCTGCTCAGCTTCCTCGACCAGGTAGCCGACCCGCCCGCGCTGCCCCCGGTCGACGGGCCGCCCGTCACCTACCACCCGTTCTGCCAGAGCACGCACGTGCTGGGTCTGGGCGACACGGGCGCGCGGCTGCTGGCACGGGCGGGCTACACGGTGGCGCCGCTAGCGGAGGCCGAGGTGTGCTGCGGGTTCGGCGGCAGCGCCTCGCTCGACCACCCGGCGGTGGCACGGGGCATCGCGGCGCGCAAGCTGGCCAACGTGCGCGCCACGGGCGCCGCCGTGCTGGCCACCGACAACCCGGGCTGCGTATTGCACCTGCGCGGCGCGGCCCACGCCGCCGGCGACGCCTTCGCGGTGCAGCACGTCGCCGAGCTGCTCGCCGCACGCCTGCGTGCCCTCGGCTAGCAAGGCCGTTTACCACTCGGTGGAGCCGTCGTGTACAGCCGGCCCGCCCGTCAGGGCGGCCGGTGCATCCCTTCCGCCAGCGGCTCTAGCGTCGCCTGGCCGGCCAGGACGGCGCCGGCTAGCCAGTCGGCGCCCGAGGTGGCCCCCTGCGCCAGCACCACCCGCGCAGCGGCCTCCAGCCCGTAGGCATCCCTGGGCGTCTCGCCGCGAGCGAGCAGGACGGTCAGTAGCGCGCCCTGCGGCTCGCTCACCTCGCCCCGCGCGGCGTGCGCGAGCCAGGCCGCGCCCAGCGCCGAGGCGCGCGGCCCAGCGGCCCCCGCCACCGCCGCCACGAGCCGCCGCGCTCGCCACACATCGCGGCCCAGCGCCCGCGCCGCTAACAGCCACGTAGCAGCGAACCCGGCCAGCAGGTCGTCGCCCGCGGGCGTCAGGCCGGGGCCGAGCCCGGCCAGCCGCGCGGCGGCGACGGCGGCCCCCGCCACGTCGGCTGCGCTGGCCGCGGCGGATAGGGCGTGCAGCGCCGGTAGCGCCGCCCGTGCCAGTGGGCTGTCTGGTGCTGGAGCGATGTCCATGGCGAGGTGGCCGAGGAGCGGCGCTAGCCCGCCGCGATCCGCCGCCCGCAGGGCTATGCCCTGGAGCCGTGCCAGTCGCGCTGCCAGTCGCGCTGGCGTCACGCCGGGGCGGAGGGCCGGACGCGGCTCCCAGTCCGGCGCCGCGCCCCAGTCCACGCGCAGCGGTCCCAGGGGTAGCCACAGCCCCTCGCGGTCGAGCAGGCAGGGCTGGCCGGCGCGCAGCCCCAGGGCCGGCCAGGTCCAGGCGGCGGGCAGCGCCACCGCCACGCCGTTGGCGGCCAGGGGGAGCTCGGCCGCCGTCAGACTCACGAACGCGCCGCCGGTCAGCTGGATGTTGACGGCCTGGGCGAACACGCTGTGCAGCGTGCCCGGCCGGGCGCCTTCCGCAGGACCGACCAGCGCGAGCACCGGTCGGCTCACCCGCCGCGCGAGCAGCGTCGCGGGGCGCGAGGGAACCGGGGACGGCGTTGCGCCAGCGGCGTGCTCGCGCATCGCGGGCTAGCGGAACTGGGTGACCGTATCCACCAGCGCCGGCCGGCCCTCCTCGCGGACCACGCGGGCGGCCCGCGCCACCGCGGCGCGCACGGCGTCCGGGTCCTCGATCGGCCCCTCGGCGTACCAGCCGAAGGCCTGGGCGAGCTTGGCGAAGTCGGGCGCGGGGCGGTTCAGCTCCTGGCCGATGTAGGCGCGCTCGACGTCGGTGCCGCGCTGGCGCGCGATGCGGATCTGGTGCTCCCAGTCGTTGTAGTAGGCGCGGTTGTTGTACATCACCACGAGTAGCGGGAGCTGATCGTGCGCGGCGATCCACAGCGCCGCGGCGTCGAACAGCAGGTCGCCGTCGGGCTGGATGTCCACCACCAACTTACCGGTGCCCTTATAGGCCAGCGCCACGCCCAGGGCGATGCCGATCTGGGTCGCGGTGCCCAGGCTCTTGCCCGGGTGCCGATACGGCTGGTCGAAGTCCCAGGTGCGGTAGGTCCACTGCTCGAGGGTATTGGCCGTCAGCACCCAATCGGTATCCTTGATGACCTCCCACACCTCAGCAGCCAGCCGCGGCAGGCTGGTGGGGCGCAGGTCCCACTGCTCGCGAGCGCGCTCCCGCCAACTGTCCCAGAGCGCGGCGTGCTGGGCGGCCAGCGCCTCGCGGCGTGCGGCGCGGCGGGCCTGGCCGGCGGTATCGCGGGCCACCAGCGCTTCGCAACGTTCGACCAGCGCCGGCAGCGCCAGGCGCGTGTCGGCCAGGATCGACAGATCGGTCTGCTGGAACTGCTGGAAGTCCATGGACCAGCTACTGATGTTCAGGTCGCCCAGGCCGATCTCGACCAGCTTGCAGCCCGGCGGGATGACGTACTCGGTGCGGCGGGTGACGCGATCGAGGCGGGTGAGCGGGCCGTAGAGGTCGCGCACGTCGAGCGCCAGGATCAGATCGGCCTCCTCGAGCACGCGCGAGCCGGTGAGGCACAGCGGGTGGCGGTTGGGGAAGTTGAGGCGCGCGCCGAGATCGAGCACCGGAGTGGCGGTCAGCTCGGCGAGCCGTACCAGGGTGTGGAAGTTCTCGGGGTAGCGGCCCAGGTAGTCGGCGAGGATCACGGGCTGCTCGGCCGCCAGCAGCAGCTCGGCGGCCTGCTGCAGGGCCGCGGGGTCGGCCTGCATCGTGGTGGTGGTGAGCGGCTTGCGCTTGTCGGGCAGCGGTACCGACGTGGGCAGCGGGTCCTCCTGGAACGCGGCGTCGAAGCACAGGTACACCGGCCCGCGGGGCTCGGTCATCATCACCCGGTAACCGCGGGCGAAGGCATCGACCACGCCAGCGGCGTCCGTCGGCTGGTGGTCCCACTTCACGAACTCGCGCACGGCGTTGCCCTGCACTAGCGCGGTGTGGATCCAGTCGATGTGCGGGCGCCGGCGCGCGACATCCATGGGGCCGGTGGCGCCGAGGACGAGCACGGGCACGCGGTCGAGGTAGGCGTAGTAGATCGCGATCGTGCTGTGCAGCAAGCCGACCACGTCGTGGACGATCGCCGCCATCGGCCGGCCGGTGGCCTTGGCGTACCCGTGGGCGATGCCGATCGCGATCTCCTCGTGGGTGCACTCGATCATCGGGGGGTTGTTGTCGCCGTAGTTGACCAACGAGTCGTGCAGCCCCCGGAAGCTGGAGCCTGGATTGAGTGCCACGTACGGGATCTCGTACAGGCGCAGCAGGTCCACGATGAGATCGGAGCCGTAGCGCACGGCAGCACCAGGCATCGGCCGTTCCTCCTCGTGCGCCCCGGGTTGGGCGCTGGAGATCGCCCCCAGTGTAGCGGGGGTCGCTCCCACTGTAGCGTGCGTTGCCGCCGTTGTCGACCGCGCGCCTGCGACCAGCCACGGAGCCCGGGCTGCTGTCATCTCCATGGAGCGGCCCCTCGTGGCTGCAACGGCGGTTTGCATCCCTGTTGACGCCAGACCTTAGTGGGCGTACACTGAGGCCTATCCTTCTCCAGTAGCAGCCTAGCCCTGTCGCTTGCCGCCGAGATCGACGGAAAGGAGGTGGACGAACCGCGACAGGTTGGCATCCTCAGACGTGAAGTGCATGTGCTTCCACCCCTGGTGTAGAGGTGCCGCCTCGGGCTGAAAGGAGGCACGTGTCAGCCATGAACGGGCCGACACTGGCCAGTCGCGTGGTCGCTATCGTGGTGCTCGTGCTCGGGCCGCTGCTCCAGCTCGTGGTCAACGGGCCCCAACTCTTAGGAAGCTTCGTGTTCTGGTTCGGGCTCTACGGGTGGCTCTCCGCCGCGCTCGCGCTGGGCTACATCGCCTACTGCGTGGCCTACGTGCTCCGGTCGCGTAGACCTGCGAGTCCGGCCGACGAGGCGTGAGCACGCCGTCAGGCTGGAGGGGGTAATCGATGGCCGCCGACAGTCGCAGTCTGCCGGCCTGGGAACAGGCCGACCTCCCCGCGCCGCCACCGTTCTCGCTGCGCAACGCCATCGCCATCATCGGCCCGGGGGCGATCCTGCTGGGCACCTCGATCGGCAGCGGCGAGTGGCTGATCGGCCCAGCCGTCACGGCCAAGTACGGCGGGGCGCTGCTCTGGGTCGCGACCGCGTCGATCATGCTCCAGGTCATCATGAACATGGAGTTCGTGCGCTACACGCTGTACACCGGCGAGCCCGTCTTCACGGGCTTCATGCGCACGAGCCCGGGCCGCCGCTTCTGGGGCGCGGCCTACGCGATCCTCGCCTTTCTCCAACTGGGCTGGCCCGGCTGGGCGTTGTCCGCCGCGACCGCCATCGCCGCGGCCTTCCTGGGCCGACTGCCCGGCGATGCCGACCGCACGCTCGTCATCTTCTGGGGCTATGTCACCTTCTTCCTCACCTTGGCGATCGTCGGCTACGGCGCCAAGATCGAGCGGACGATGGAGCTCGCCGAGTGGATCATGGTGGGGTTGATCCTGGCGTTCCTGATCTTCGTCGGCATCTTCTTCGTGACGCCCGACACCTGGGGCCGCGTGTTCGCGGGGTTCGTGACGTTCGGGGCGCTGCCGGAGGGGGCCGACTGGCTGCTGCTGGGCGGATTCGCCGCCTACGCCGGTGCGGGCGGCGTGATCAACGGCGCCATTAGCAACTGGTTCCGCGACAAGGGCTTCGGCATGGGCGCTGCGGTGGGCTTCATTCCCGCCCTCATCGGGGGCCGCCAGATCCACCTTACCCACACCGGCAAGACGTTCCTCCTGACGGCCGAGAACAAGCGGCGCTGGGACGAGTGGTGGAACTACGCTGGCGCCGACCAGTACTGGGTGTGGGTGATCGGCTGCTTCCTGGGCATGGGGCTACCAGCCCTGATCACCGTGCAGTTCATCCCCCCGGGCACCGAGATCACGGGCTTCCGCGTGGCTGCCTATCAGGCCGAGTACCTCTCCCAGCGGCTCGGGCAGGTGATGTGGTTCCTCACGCTGCTCACCGGCTTCTGGATCCTGTTCAGCACGCAGCTCGGCATCACCGATGCGTTCGTGCGGCTGGTCACCGATATCACGTGGACGAGCAGCGGGCGGGTGCGCGACACCTCGGGCGGCGACGTCCGCAAAGTGTACTACGCGGTGATGCTGGTGTTTGCCCTCTGGGGCTGCATCGCGATCAACCTGACCCAGCCGCTCATCCTCATCCTGCTCGGCGCCAACATGGCCGGGTTCAACTTCATCGTGCTGGCCCTGCACACGATCTATGTGAATCGCAAGTATCTACCCCGCGAGTTGCGGCCCGCCCTCTGGCGCGAGGTGGTGATGGTGCTCGCGGCCCTGTTCTTCTTGTTCTTCGTCTCGGTCACGGTGATGGACCAGGTGGCCAAGAACCCCGCCGTGGCCGGGCTGCCGACGGGCGTGCTGCTCGGGGCGTGGCTCGTGCTCGCCGTGCTCAGCGCCGCGGTGGTCGCGCTGCTGAATCGCGCGGCCGATGGCGAGGATACCCCCTCGTGGATCCTGGCCACGCTGCTGTTCTGGCCGGTGGCGCTCTGGCTGTTCTTCACCCGTCGCGGCGCCATCCAGCCCAGGGCCGGAGAAGTGCGGCCGGCCGTGTGAGGCGGGCAGGCGCGGGACCCGGGGAGAGCGCGCGATGCGGCTCACCTATCTGTTGGTCGCGATCCTCTACGGCGCCGCCTGGCCCACGGCGCTCGCCAACACCGTGCTCGTCGCGCTGCGGCTGGCCGCCGGCGAGGCGCCCGGCTCCGCCCTCCCGTTCGCCTTGCTAGGCTGGGCGATCATCCTGCACGTCCACCACCGGCGTGGCTGGCCGCCGTTCAGCACCCACCCCTCTCGCTTAGATGGGTGCTGAAC
>JADGHJ010000398.1 GCA_019686175.1 Chloroflexota bacterium
TGGCCGCCCCGACGCCGCGGCGGCCGCGCGCCGCGCAGCGCGGGCGGCGCTCGTCCGCCACGCTCGACCCCGACCAGGCGCCCGCCGCAGGCGCCTACCTGCGTGCTGTGCCCGCAAGCGGCCGGTCGCGGGGGAGCCTGGCCCTCGATGCCACGCTGCGCGCCGCCGCGCCGTATCAGCGCCTGCGGCGTGCGGCCCAGCCGCTGCACTCTACCCGGTTGCTGCTCGACCGGACCGACCTGCGCCTCAAAGTACGGCAGGTGCCGCTGAGCAACCTGATCCTGTTCGTGGTCGACGCTTCGGGCTCCATGGCCGCCCGCGATCGCATGGCCGCCGCCAAGGGCGCCGTACTCGGCTTGCTACTCGACGCCTACCGGAAGCGCGACGAGGTGGGTCTCGTGGCGTTCCGTGGCGCGGGCGCCGAGCTGCTGCTGCCTCCGACGCGCAGCGTGGAGCTAGCCGCAGCGCGGCTGGCGCGCTTGCCGGCGGGCGGGCGTACGCCACTGGCCGAGGGGCTCGCCCTGGCCTGCCGCACGCTGGAGCGCCACCGCGCGACGCGCCCGGGTGCGTTGCCGCTGGTGATCTTGATCTCCGACGGGCGGGCCAACGTGGGCCTGCGGCATACTCTGTCCGCCACTGGCGATCGCTCGATGGCAAGCTGCGCCAGGCTGCCCGCCATGGCTCCGCGCTCCCCGGCGATGGCGCGACCCGACGGGGGAGGCGAGAGCGCGGCCGGCTGGCTGGAGGAAGTTGCTCTGCTCGGGCAGCGCCTGCGCCAGCAGGAGGCCGCAACGGTGGTTATCGACAGCGAGGCGGGTCCCCTGCGGCTGGGGCTAGCACGCCGCGTCGCCGACGCCCTCGGCGCGCGCTATCTAGCGCTGGGCGAGCTGACCGCCGCGGGGATCGCGCGGGCGGTGCGGGAGGCACGGGCATGAGCCGAGCCATCGTGCTGTTGGGCCACGGCAGCCGCGACCCCGAGGGCGCGCGCGAGTACCTGGCCGTCGCGGACGCCGTGCGCGCGGCACTGCCCGCGGTCCCCGTCGAAGCGGGCGTGCTGGAGTTCGCCGGCCCGGTCGCGCCGTCCATCGAGGAGGCGTTCGCGCGCGCCGTGGGGCGGGGCGCACGCCAGATCCTCGCCGTACCGGTGCTGCTGCACTGGGGCGTGCACGGCACCACCGACATGCCCGTGCAGGTGGCCGAGGCGCAAGCGCGCTATCCACGCGTCGAGCTGCGCCTGGCGCGCACCCTGGAGGGGCACCCGGCGCTGCTGGACCTGGTGGCCGAGCGCTGCGCGGCGATCGACCCCCTGTGGCGCGTCGAGGCACCGACGACGCCCAACGGTGCGGCGCCCCACGACCACGGGCCGCGTGCGCCGGCCCACGCGCACCACGGTGCGCACGGGCACCATGGTCATCACAGCCACCATCACGGCCATAGTGCCGCCCATGGGCACAGCGCGGCCGGCGCGCACACCCATTCGCCTCACTGGGCGCCTGCGCCGCCTCCCGCCGATGCTGCAACCACCGTGCTGCTGGTCGGGCGTGGCAGCACGCAGCCCCGGGCCAACGCCGACCTGTACGCCACCGCGCGCCTGTTCCAGGAGCGGGGGCTGTACGCGCAGGTCGAGGTGTGCTTCGTGAGCCTGGCGCCCCCGTGCGTGTTCGCCGGGGTGCGGCGCTGCGTGGCGCTGGGCGCGCGGCGGCTGCTGGTGGTGCCCTACTTCATCAACACGGGGCTGCTGGTACGGCGCATCCACGCCCAGGTGGCGGCGGCGCGGTGGTTCTATCCCGACACCGAGATGGCGGTGGCCGCGCACTTCGGCCCCGACCCCAAGCTCATCGGGGCGATCCTCGATCGAGCGCGCGAGACCTGGCCCGAGTTCGTCGACCCGCTGCCCGTTACGGCGGGGCTCGTCGGGGAGGCGACGGGATGAAGGCGTTCATTGTGGCGGGCGTGGCCAGCGGGGTGGGCAAGACCACCGTGGCCACCGGCCTGATGGGCGCGCTGGGGCAGCGCGGGCTCCGCGTGCAGGCGTTCAAGGTCGGGCCGGACTACATCGACCCCATGTACCACGCTCGCACCACCGGGCGGCCCGCGCGCAACCTCGACAGCTGGCTGCTGCCGGGGCCCACGCTGCGCGCGTTGTTCGCCCGCGCGGTCGCCGACGCCGACGTGGCGGTGGTCGAGGGCGTGATGGGGTTGTACGACGGCCGCCATGGGGGGAGCGACGCGGGCAGCACCGCCGAGGTGGCGCGCCTGCTCGATCTGCCCGTGCTCCTGGTGCTCGACGCCAGCCGGCAGGGGCGCAGCGCCGCCGCCACCGCGCTCGGCTTCCGGGCGCTCGACCCGCGCCTGCGGCTCATTGGAGTGGTGCTCAACCGCGTGGGCAGCGCGGCGCACGAGACCACGCTGCGCGCCGCGATCGAGGAACTCGCGGGCCTGCC
>JADGHJ010000399.1 GCA_019686175.1 Chloroflexota bacterium
CTTTGGTTTAAACCCCCCGGGGGGGGGCGGCGGGGGGGGGGCCGGCCGCCCGCGCCGGCCGCGGCGCCCACCGCCACTTCCGTAGCCAGCGTGCCGAGCAGCGGGCAGCCGACGCTGCCCGTGAGCCCCGTGGTGCAGGTCAAGGCCGGGGTGGTACCGATCGCGGCGTTCGCGCCGTTCTTCATCGCGCACGACTTGGGCTACTTCACCGAGCTGGGGCTGGACGTCGAGTTGGTCCCCAACGCGAGTATCGTCGAGCTGCTCCCGGCGCTCGCGCAAGGGCAGCTCCAGGTGGGTGGTTGCACTCCCAACGTCGCCTGCTTCAACTTCATGAACCGGCGCACCGACGTGCAAATCGTGGCCGATCTCCAATCGGCGGGTCGTACGGAGCGCTCGCGGCGGAGTGTGGGCCTCGTGGCGCGGAAAGACTTGTGGGACGCGGGCACCATCCGCGAGCCGCGCGACCTGGTCGGCCGGACTGTCTACGTGATCACGGGCATGGGCAGCGCGCCGCACGTCCACGTGGCGCGGTGGCTGAAGCAGAACGGGGTCGACCCGCGGGAGGTCGAGATCTCCAGCTTACCGTTCCCCGAGGTGTATGCAGCGATGCAGAACCGGGGCATCGAGGTCGGCTACCAGACCGAGCCGCTGCTCAGCGCCGGAATCCAGGCCGGGGTTCACACCCTGCTAGCCGGGCTGGAGGACATGGACCCGGCCGCGCAAGAGCTGTACGTCATGTACTGGACGGGGATCGACCGGCTGGGGCCGCAGGTCGGCGAGCGGTTCATGGTGGCCTACCTGCGCGCGGCGCGGGCGTATCTCAACGCCTTCGAGTACGGGGTGGATCAGGAGGCCATCATCGGCGTGCTGGTGAACGCCACGCCGATCAAGGACCCGGCAGTGTTCCGCACCATTCACTATCCGTGGGTCGATCCCAACGGCCAGGTGACGCGCACCTCATTGGAGGCCGACGCCGAGCTGTTTCGCGAGCTGGGCCTGGTGGGGCCCGTGGATCTGAGTCAGGCGTTCGAGGACAAGTACCGCCGCTTTGCCGTCGCGTACCTCGGCGAGTATCGTCCGCCTCAATAGCAGGGTGAGGGCCGCGCGGCGCGGGCGACAGGAGAGGCTCATGCGCTTCGCCCACTTCTCGCACGTCTGGAGCAAGCCCGGCATGACCCCGGCGCAGCGCTACCAGCAGCTCTGGCGCGAGCTGGCCGCCTGCGACGAGCTGGGGTTCGATTACGGCTTCTGTGTCGAGCACCACTTCAGTCCCCATGAGAGCTGGATGCCCTCGCCGTCGATCTACTGCGCGGCGGCCGCCACCTACACGCGCCGCCTGCGCATCGGGCCGATGGGCTACATCGTGCCGCTGTACGACCCGCTGCGCATCGTCGAGGATGCGGCGGTGCTGGACAACGTGCTCGACGGGCGGCTGGAGCTGGGGCTGATCTCCGGGATCTCGCCGCACTACTTCCGGCACTACCAGGGCGACTTCGCGCACCGTCGGGAGCGCGTGAACGAGGCGCTGGCGTTGGTGAAGACGGCGTTTGCCAGCGAGGGCCCCTTCAGCTTCAGCGGCCCGTTCCACCGCTACGAGCGGGTGAGCCTCGCCGTCCGGCCGCTCCAGCGGCCGCATCCACCGCTCTGGGTGCAGTCGCGCGATCCGGAGACGCTGGCGCTGCTGGCGCGCGAGGGGGTCTCCACGGGGTATCTGTTCCTGGTGCCGCGCGCGGAGGCAGCACCGCGCTACCGCGACTATCTGCAGGCGTGGCGAGCGGCTGGCCACGCGCAGCCGCCGCACATCGCCTACTGGTCGCTGGTGTACGTGGACGAGACGGACGAGCTGGCCCTGGCGCGCGCGGCGCCACATATCGTGCATACCTTCACCCAGGTGTTCGGCTTTGGCGATGTCGGTGGGATTGCGATCGACGAGCTGGCCGACAACCTGGAGCGCCGCGGCGAGCGCGGTGCCGCCGAGATCGCGCGGCACCTGGCTGACGTCGACTACCTGTTGCGCCGCAATCTCGTGTTCGTCGGCGCGCCCGAGACGGTGGCGCGGCGCATCCAGGCCGCGGCCACCGAGGGGCTGTTCGACACACTGTGCGCTGAGTTCAACATCGGCTTTCTCGACGAGGAGAGCCTGATGCGCTCGCTGCACCTGTTCGGGCAGCGGGTGGTCCCGGCGCTGCGCGCGTTCACCCCGTACTGAGCGGCGCCTATCTCGGCCGCACAGAGCGTCCCACGCAGGAAGAAGGGGGAGAACCATGCAGACCGCTCTGGGGAGGTCCGGGCGCCGTGCGCGGCTGGCTGTCGCACTGGCCACCCTGCTGTTGGCGAGCTGCGCGGGGCCAAGCGGTGGCGTGGCTCCATCCCCTCCGGCGCCCCCCGCCGCGAGCCGCCCCGCGCCTGCGGGACCGACCGATG
>JADGHJ010000090.1 GCA_019686175.1 Chloroflexota bacterium
GGGGCGGGGGGGGGACGGCGGCGGGGGCGCCATGGCCGCCGCCGGCGCCGAGGCGGTCGGCGTGGGCAACTCGAGGTACGAGACGTAGTCGGCCTTCCGCATGCCCAAGCGCTGCACCGCCTCCACCTCGATCCACGCGATCGACTGCACTTTGGCCAGCTCGAGGACCAGCTGCTCGTTGCGTTGGCGCCACTCGTTGCGCTCCATCTGGAGCCGCTGCAGGTCGTAGCCGGAGGTGGTGACGCTGCCGAGCTGCATCGAGTAGAGGAGCACCACCAGCCCGATGCCCAGAATGACCAGCGGCACCCAGGCGCGCCCCCCCTCGGCCGGCCGGCTGGCTGGACTGGAGCGCTCCGCCCGCCGGGCGCGGTTCGCAGCGCGGGAAGGTTCCAACGGCCCGCCACCGCGGTTGAGCGGGCGAGACGCGCGGGGCCCGGACAGCTCGCCGCGAGCGGCAGCCCACGGCGAGGGCTGAGTGGGCGCGCGCGCCGGCGAGTAGGCTCGTGGTGGCATCAGAGGCGCTCCGCCGCCCGGAGTTTCGCGCTGCGTGCCCGCGGATTGGCGGCGACCTCCGCGGGCGTCGGCACCACTGGCTTGCGTGTCAGCACCGCGAGCCGAGGGGCTCGTCCGCACACGCACACGGGAAGCTGCGGGGGGCAGCGACACACGCTGCTGCTCTCGTTCCGAAGGAACTGCTTCACCAGGCGATCCTCGAGCGAGTGGAAAGCGATCACCACCAGGCGTCCCCCACGCGCCAGCAAACTTACCGCCTGCTCGAGCGCCACCTGCAGGCTGCCCAGTTCGTCGTTCACCGCGATGCGCAGGGCTTGGAAGGTGCGCGTGGCGGCATGGATGCGTCTTCGTGCCGGCCCCAGGGCACCCTCGATGACCGCCACCAGCTGTCCCGTGGTGCGCAGCGGTGTGCGCGCGCGGGCCTCGACGATCGCGCGCGCGATGCGGGCGGCCGCCGGCTCCTCGCCGTAGGTGCGTAGCAGGTGGCGCAGCTCGCGCTCCGAGCTGCGCGCCAGCAACTCGGCGGCCGTGATGCCCGTGGTGGGATCGTAACGCATGTCGAGCGGTTCGTCGCGGCGGAAGGAGAACCCGCGCCCGGAGCGCTCGAGGGTATCCGAGGACAAGCCGAGGTCGAACAGCACCCCGGCAACGGAGTCGAACCCCTCGGCGCGAGCCACCTCAGCGAGGGCACGGAAGTTCGCGTGCACCAGGTGTACTCGCGTCCCGAACCCCGCCAGCCGCTCACGGGCCCGCGCGATCGCGTCGGGGTCGGCGTCCAGGCCCAGCAGCTCGCCGTCCGGACTCGATCGCTCCATGATCCCCGCGGCATGGCCGCCGCCGTTCACCGTCGCGTCGACGTAGCGTGCCTCAGCCCGCGGCGCGAGTAGGCGCATTACTTCCGCGAACAACACTGGCTGGTGGCGCGAGACTACCGTGTCCGTAGCGACCGCTCCCCCTGCCCCAACGCGCCGCAGGCCGCCCGGTCCGCCATGGCGGCTGGCGCCGCGTCCATTCTAGGCCGCTGCTCTGAGGGCGGGCAAGGCGAGCCCTCGGCGGGTGCCAGAAGCGCGTGTTGGCCCAGGAACGTGTCTCGGAAGACATAAGCCGCTGGGCCTCAGGTAACGGGCTCGCGGGGAGTGCGCATGAGCCGCTGGAACACCAGCGCCGCCTCGCGCGCGTCGACGAGGGCGACGTGGGCGCCGGCGGGCTCCACGCCCAACATGCGCAGTGCCGTGCTGTGCTCGTAATCCCAGGGCAAACCGAGCCGCCCCACGAGCAGGCTGTTCAGCTCGATGTGCCGGTAGTGGAAGGGCCACTCGAGGTGGTGGGCACGCAGAGCCGTGTCCAAGTGCGCCAGGTCAGCCCCACAGGTCCAACCGACATAGTACGCCGTGTGCTCGCCCCGCAAGCGGGCCACCCATTCCACGAAGGCCGATAGCGCGCGCTCCGGCGGCTCGCCGCCCACCAGCAGGTGGGCTTGATGCTCGCGCACCCAATCGCTCGCCCGCTCGGGATGTCGCGCGGCCAGGCGCGCTTGCCACTCGCCCAACGGCTCGTACTGCTCGTCGAGCGCGACCGCTCCCAGCTCCAAGATCTCGTGAAACCCGGGGATGAACCCACTGAACTCGAGGTCGACGACGAAGAATCGCACCGATCTGTCCCATCCATCGCGCACGGCGCAGGCCGCCCCCGCACTGGGCGCACCCTTGCATTGTAGGGGCTGCGCGGGGGACGGTGTTCAATCGGTTGAGGATGGGGGTAGCCCTGCCGTACCATTAGCACCAAGCGGCCGCGGGCTGCTCCTCGTCGCGATTGTCTGCTCCGCAACCACGCCACGGGAGGCGCCAAGCGATGAAGGGTTTGCCGTTTCTGTCCACGCTGTTATCCGTCCTCGTCGCGATTAGTCTGGTCGCCTGCGGGCGGCCGGCCACGTCGGGTACTGGGGGATCGCAGGGTGCTGCCCCGCAGGGGCAAGCCGGCCAGCCAGCTGGCAGCCAGGCGACGCAGGGCGAGCCGATTCGCATCGGCGCGGTGGTGCCGCTGACGGGCCGCTACGCCTCCCTGGGCAACCAGGTGCGTCCCGGCTACGAGATAGCGGTCGAGGATATCAACGCGCAGGGGGGCGTGCTGGTCGGCGGTCAGCGGCGGCCACTCGAACTGCGCCTCTACGACGATGAGTCGGACCCGGCCAAGACGGTCCAGCGGCTAGAGACGCTGAACTCCTCCGACAAGGTCGTCGCCTATCTGGGCAGCGCCGGCTCCGATCTGCACGCCGCTGGCGCGGCCATCGGCGACAAGAACCGGCTGCCGTACCTGGGTATCGCCTTCGGGCTCCTACAGATTCACCAGCGCGGCCTGAAGTACCTGTTCTCCCCGTTCCCCAAGTCGCCCGACATGGCCCGCGCCGGCCTGGAGCTCGCCGCGAGCGTCGGCGCGGACAAGCCGACCCGCTACGCGATCTTCGTGGAGAAGACCGACTGGGGCCTGGAGCAGGCGCAGTACTACCGGCAGGAGGTGGAGCGCCAGGGCGGGCAGGTAGTGTTCCAGGAAGAGTACGCTCCCGGCGCGAAGGACCTCTCCGACTTGATCTTGCGGGCCAAGTCGGCCGGGGCCGACGCCCTGCTCGGCATGCCCAACCCGCCCGATGGCATGACCATCGTCCGGCAGATGAAGGAGCTGGACTGGAACCCGAAGTACATCATGTTGATCCGCGCCCCGGACGGCGTCACCTGGGGTGAGAACCTGGGCAAGGACGGCGATTACGTGGCGCATATCGCCGGCTGGCACCACGACTTCAAGGCGCCCGGGGTGGCCGAGCTGAACGCCAAGTACCAGGCGCGGTTCGGCCGGCCCGCTGACGTGCTCACCGGGCCCGCCTACGCCTGCGTGCAGATCCTGGCCGACGCCATCCAGCGCGCGGGCAAGCTGGATGGCGAGAGCATCCGCAACGCCCTGGCCACCACGGACCTCCAGAACACGGTGATCGGCCCGGTGAAGTTCAACCCTGACGGCACGGGGGTCGTGATCACCCCGGTCACGCAGTGGCAGAACGGCAAGAGCGAGCTGGTATGGCCGCCCGAGCAGGCCAGCAAGCCGTTCCTGTATCCCGCGGTCCCCTTTAGCCAGCGCTAACCATGCAGCAGTGAGGGGGTGGGCGACGAGCATCGCCCACCCCACCAAGGAGAGACGGCCATTATTCGCCAGGACCAGAATGCGCCCGGCACGGACGCCGCGACTCGCGCTGGTGCGGCGTTGCTGGTTGTGCAAGGACTCCGCAAGGCGTTCGGCGGCCTGCAAGCGCTGGATGGCATCGATCTGGTCGTGCACCACGGCGAGATCGTGGGGCTGATCGGCCCCAACGGCTCCGGCAAGACCACCTTCTTCAACGTCATCACGGGCTACTTCAAGCCGGATCGAGGTAGTGTCCGTCTCGGTGACCGCGAGCTGGCCGGACTGGGCGCTGTGGAGATCTGCCGCGCCGGGATCGCGCGCACCTTCCAGTTGGTCCGCCCCTTCGCGCAGATGACGGCGCGGCACAATGTCATGGTCGGGCGGGCGTACGGTGCCGCGCCGGCGAGCAACCTGACCGAGGCGGCCCGCGACGCGGACGAGCTCCTGGAGTTCGTGGGGCTCGCGGGGCGCGAGCACGTCCCGGCCCACAGCCTGACCCTGGTCGAGCGCAAGCGTCTGGAAGTAGCGCGCGCGCTAGCCACCCGCCCCCGGCTGTTGCTGCTCGACGAGGTGATGGCGGGGCTCAACCCGACCGAGACCACGGCCGCCATGGAACTGGTTACGCGTATCCGCCAGCGCGGCATTACCGTGATCATGGTCGAGCACATCATGCAGGCCGTCCTCGGGGTCTCTGACCGGGTGGTCGTGTTCAACGCCGGCCAGAAGATCGCGGATGGCCCGCCTGCCGAGGTGATCGCCAACCCCGCGGTGATCGAGGCCTACCTGGGACGCGATCACGAGCTGCTGGATTGAACAACACTCACACAAGACGGCTGGGGCGCCATGTTGGAGTGCGCGGACCTCGATGTGTACTACGGTGACTTGCAGGCGCTGTGGGGTGTGAGCCTCAGCGTGCAAGCAGGCGAGATCGTGGCGCTGATCGGGCCCAACGGTGCGGGAAAAACCACGCTCATGCGCACGCTGGCCGGCCTGTTGTTCCCGGCGCGTGGCACGATCATGCTCAATGGGGCGCGCGTCGAGCGAGAGCCCGGCTACCGCCGCGTCGAGCTGGGGTTGGCCCTGGTGCCCGAGGGGCGCCGGCTATTCGGCTCCATGTCGGTGCTGGAGAACCTGGAGCTGGGCGCCTACCCGGGCCGCGCCCGCCGCGAGCGCCAACAGGCGCTGGACTGGGTGTTCAGCATCTTCCCCATCCTCGCCGAGCGCCGGCATCAGATTGCGGGGACCATGTCGGGTGGGCAGCAGCAAATGGTCGCCATCGGGCGAGCGCTCATGTCGCAGCCCCGGCTGCTGCTGCTCGATGAGCCCTCTCTGGGATTGGCGCCCGTGATCGTCGAGTCCATCTTCCAGGTCATCCGCAAGATCAACAGCGAGGGCGTCACGGTGGTGCTGGTGGAGCAGAACGCGCGGGCGGCCCTACGGCTGGCCACGCGCGCCTACGTGATCGAGAACGGCCGGGTGGTGCGCCACGACCGGGCGGAAGCGCTCCTGCACGACGACCACGTGCGCCAGGCGTACCTCGGCGTGGTAGCCACGGGAGACCGACGGTGACCCCCGACGCAGTCCTGCAAAGCCTAACCTTCGGGCTGCTAGTCGGCGCGCTGTATGGCCTGGCAGCCGCCGGCCTGTCGCTCGTGTTCGGCGTGATGCGCGTCCTGAACGTGGCGCACGGCGAGCTGCTGATGTTGGGCGGCTACGGCAGCTTCTGGTTGTTCGCGCTGTACGGCATCGACCCCTTCGCCTCGCTGCTGCTCATCGGGCCGCTCCTGTTCCTGGTCGGGGTGGCGCTACACCTCGGCCTGTTCCGCTTCTTGATGCGGTACGACGAGGAGACCAAGATCAAGGACTCGCTGCTCATCGGCTTCGGGCTGGGGTTGGTGCTGCAGAACTTGGCTATCCGTCTCTGGACGGCGGACGAGCGGAGCATCACCACGGGCTACGCCGGGGCGGTGGTGCGCCTGGGCGAGCTGAACCTGCCGTACACCCGGCTCGCCAACGTGGTAGTAGCGGTGCTGCTGCTGCTGGCGCTGCGCCTGTTCATGACTCGCACATACATCGGGCGTGGTATCCGCGCCACCGCTGAGGACTGGCAGGCCGCCACCCTGGTCGGCATCGACATTCGGCGCACGTATCTGCTGGCGTTCGCGCTCGGCACGGCGCTCGCGGGCATCGCCGGGAGCCTGGTGGCAGTAGGCTACTCGATCGCCCCGATCATCGGGCTGGAGTGGACGCTCAAGGCACTGATCGTGATCGTGTTGGCGGGCTTGGGCAGCGTCTCGGGCACGTTGGTGGCCGGGCTCGTGTTGGGTGTGGCCGAAGCCACCAGCGTGCTGTTCATCGGCGGCGCGTATCGTGAGGTAGTAGGGCTCATCTTGTTCGTCATCGTCCTGCTCGTCCGCCCTCAAGGCTTGTTCGGGCGGGCGCGCTAGCGCGACGGGAGGCCAACGTGCTCAAGCAGCATGGACGCGCGCTCCTCGTAGGCGCGGTGATCTGTGCAGTCCTCGCGGTGCTGCCGCTGCTGTTCGGCCGCGAGCGCGACGATCTACTGAACCTGATCACGCTGGTATTCGTGTTCGTCACCCTGGCTCAGAGTTGGAACATCCTGGGCGGGTTTGCGGGGCAGATCAACCTCGGGCATGCAGCATTCTTCGGCACGGGCACCCTGGTCACCCGGCTCCTGTGGTTCACTGGCTGGCCCCTCCCGTTGGCGCTCGCCGCAGGCGGGCTCGCCGCCGTGATCGTAGCGCTGGTCATCGGCCTGCCGACGTTCCGCCTGCGCGGCGTATATTTCTCGATCGGCACGCTGGCGCTGGCGGAGGCGCTGCGTATCACGGTCACCAATACGCAGCCTATGGTCAGCGCCATGCCGGTGACACAGCTCGCCAGCTATACCTTGCAGCCGCGCTACTATCTCGGCCTGGCCCTCGCGGCGGCCTGTGTAGCCATCACCTACGCGCTGGCCCACTCCCGGCTGGGACTGGGCATGATCGCGGTGCGCGAGGACGAGGCGGCGGCCGAGGCGACCGGGGTGGACGCGTTGCGCCACAAGACCGCCGCGTTGGTGCTCAGCAGCCTATTCGCGGGCCTCACGGGCGGGCTATGGGCGTTCAAGGAGGTGAGCTTCTACCTCTATGCCCCCTTCGGGCCACTGTGGACGTTCGACCCGCTGCTGATCGTGTTCATCGGCGGGGTGGGCACTGTGATCGGGCCGGTGGTCGGCGGCGTGTTCTACGTGCTGCTGCGCGAGTTCCTCGCCCAGGTGCTGGTCGAAGCGCACCTGATCGTATTCGGAATCCTGTTCATCCTCGTCGTATTGCTGCTACCGGGCGGGCTGGTCGAGGCGTGGCACCGCCTGCGCCACCTGGCAACGGTCGGCGGCAAGCGCCCCTCGGCCCCGAAAACGGTGGGGGTCTGAGCGCCCCTACCCGAGGGCGCGTAGGCGGTAGCGCTGGATCTTGCCCGTGGCGGTCTTGGGCAGCTCGCTGACAAACTCGACGGTGCGCGGGTACTTGTAAGGCGCTAGCCGCGCCTTCACCCACTCCTGCAGTTGCTGGGCGAGCGCCGGACTCGGTGCCTCGCGCGGCACGACGTACGCCTTGGGCTTGATCAGTCCCGTGGCGTCGGGGAGCCCGACCACGGCGCACTCGGCGACCGCCGGGTGGGCCAGCAGCGCCGCCTCGACCTCCATCGGCGACACCCAGATGCCGCCTACCTTGAGCATGTCGTCGCTGCGCCCCGCGTAGACGAAATAGCCGGCCTCGTCGCGGAGGTACTTGTCGCCCGTCTTCAGCCACGGACCGACCATCGTCTGAGCGGTGCGATCCTGCTGGTGCCAGTAACGGGCCGCAGTGCTCGGCGCGGCGATCCACAAGTCGCCCGGCTCGCCCGGCGGCACGTCGTTGCCCTCCTCATCGACCAGGCGCGCGGCATAGCCCTCGAGCAGTTCGCCGCTAGTGCCGGGCCGGCTGCGGCCCGGGCGGTTGGAGATGTAGATGTATCCAACCTCGCTAGAGCCCACGCCGTCGAGCACCTCGACTCCGGTCAGCGTACACCAGCGCTCGTAGATCGGGGCGGGCAGCGGCTCGCCGGCCGACACGCACAGGCGCATCGCGCGCACCGCCTCGGGCACGCTGCCGCGCGCCTCCAGCTCGCGGATGAGCTGTGCGTAGCTGGTGGGCACCGAGTAGAACACGGTGGGGCGATAGCGCTCGATCGTAGCTAGCAGCGTGGCGGGCTCGGGGCGCTGCGGGTTGAGCACCACCGCGCTGCCCGTCCACAGCGGCAGGTACAGCGAGTTGACCAGCCCGTAGGAGAAGAACAGCTTGGAGGCCGAGAAGCTGCGGTCGTCGGGCGTGAGGCGCACCACCTGCTCGGCGTAGGCGCTCGTGCAGTACACCATGTCGCGGTGCAGGTGCACCACGCCCTTGGGGCGGCCGGTCGTACCGGAGCTGTACAGCCAGTACGCCATGTCGTCGGCGCTAGTGTCCGCTACCGCCAGGGCGTCGCTCTCGCGCGCCACGAGGTCATCGAACGGGAGGGCATCGGGCTGCGGGGGCCCGACCAGCACGACCTGGCGCAGCGCCGGTAGGCTCGGGCGCACGGCGCGCACGCGTTCCAGACAATCGCAGTCGAGCACGACGACGCGCGCCCGGCTGTCGCTCAGGTAGTAGTGCAGATCCTCCGCTGTGGCCAGCATGTTGAGCGGCACCGGCACGGCACCGATCTTCATCGCCCCCAAGAACGTGGCGAGGAAGGCCGGGCTATCGGGCAGCAGGAGCGCCACGCGCTCCTCGATCTGCACCCCCAGTCGGTGCAGCAGGTTGCCCACGCGGTTGACCAAACTCGCCAGCTCCGCATAGGTGAGCTGACCGTCGGGATAGTAGACGGCCACGCGCCCCCCGTTGCCCTGCAGGACGTGGCGATCGACGAGCGTGGTCGCCATGTTGAATTGGTCGGGTACCATGGGATGCCGCTCACTAGGGGGCAGCGGCCATTGCAGTACGCGATAGCCTTCCATCAGTCATCCTCGGGAGGCGGGCCAAGGCCTTTCCAATCTGAGGCGACCACGAGGTCGCGAATCACGTCCGCGGAGGCCGGCTCCAGGCGCAGCTCCCCACCGTTGACCTCGTAGGTGCAGCCGAGACGCGCCTTGCCATTGATGCGAAAGCGGCAGCTCGCGCAGATGCCGCGGTGACAGCTCACCCGATAGGCGATTCCCGCCGCGTAGCGCTCGTTGATCTCGTACAGGAGGTTCGTCACACTGGTCGTGGCCGCCACGGGCAGCTCGTACACCTCCTCGTACGGCTCGGGGCGCACGGTCGGATCGAACCGGCGCACGATCAGGCGCACGGTGTTCACGGCTCTACTCCTGTGGCGGTTGCATGTACGGCGTCTCGACCGCATCGAGACGCAGCTCGACGCGGCCGTCGACCAGACGCTGCACGATGTGCTTCAGCCACCGGGCGTTGTCGGTGCGGCGGTAGTCGCGCCGGAAGTGGGCGCCACGGCTCTCCTCACGTGTCAGCGCTCCACGCGCTACCATCGCCATCGTCGTGGCGAGATTGGCGGTCTGGAGGCACTCGATCCACTCCGGATTGTAGACCCGCCCGCGGTTCCGTGCCGCCAGCCGCGGAATCGCCTCGCGCAGCAGCTCCTCGATACGCGCCAGGGCCTCCCGCAGGGCGGGACCATCCCGCACCACGCCGACCTTCATCTGCATCAAGTTGCGCAGCTCGGCGCGGACCTCGTAGCTCGACGGTCCCTCGCGATTTAGAGGCGCCAGGATACGCGCGTGCAGCTCGCGCACCTGCCAGGCATCCGGCTCGGGCACGTGGCAGCTCGCCGCCGCGAAGCGGGCCGCAGCCTCACCGGCCCGCTTGCCTTGCACCAGGATCTGGGCGAAGGCGTTGCCGGACAGGCGATTGGCACCGTGGCACCCCCCGGTGACCTCCCCCGCCGCGAACAGCCCGGGCAGCGTGGTGGCGCCCCACTCATCGATCCGCACGCCGCCCATGAAGAAGTGGCAGGCGGGCGCCACCTCGATGGCATTGCCGCGCTTCACATCCTCGATCAGGTGGGCGAAACTCAGCCCGTGCGACTTCCAGTCCTTGCTGATGAACGGCTTCGCGCCCCAGCGGGCGAAGTCGTCGATGAGGTTGTTGGGCAGATGCTTGAGCGACATGTAGACGCCGCCGCCAGGAGTGCCACGCCCCTCAACGACCTCGTTCATGATGCCGATGGCTAGCAGGTCGCGGGTCGTGTGCTCCCAGCGCTCGGGGTCCCATTGCCCCATGAAGCGCTCGCCGTACTTGTTGAGGAGCCAGATACGCAACGCGTTCTGGGGGCCGAGCAGGAAGGGGAACAGGTTGCCGCGCGCGATCGGCGGGCTGACGATGGTCGTGGGCAGGAACTGCGTCATCTCCATGTCGAGCAGTTCGGCGCCGGCGCGCAGCGCCATCGCCTGCCCGTCCCCGGTCAGCTCCTCGGGTCCGGTGTTGTACTCGTACACGTTGTGGCCGCCGCCCGTGGCCAGGACGACCGCCTTGGCGGCGAAGGTCACGGGCTCGCCGCGTACGAGGTCGAGGCCCACGGCGCCCACCACCTGTCCGTCGCGGGTGAGCAGGTCGGTGATCATCGTGTCTTCCACGACATGGATGGGCCGGCGCTTGATCTGGGCCTTGAGCACCTGCACCAGGTCGTGACCGCTGGTGTACATGTTGCGCGGGTAGCGGTGACCGGGCATCTGGCGGAGGTCGTAGACTTTGAGCCCCGCTTCCAGCAACTCGCGGGCGCGCTCCGGTACGTCCTCGACATGGGCGCGCACCAGGCGCTGGTCGTTGAGCCACTTGCCCTCGACACACATGTCGCGGAAGAACTGCTCGGGGCTGTCCTCCGGGTGGGGCGCGACACCACTGGTGCGAGGCGCCGGGCCGAGGAGGTGGCGTAGCGAGCGGCTGTCCACGTCCAGATCGGCCGCGCCCGTGAGGGTGGCGCCCGAGCGGGCGAGCCGGCCCTTGGTCACGATGACGACGCGTTGACCGCGATCCGCGGCCTCCCAGGCTGCCCGCGCCCCCGCGCCCTCGCTCCCAATGACGAGCACGTCCGAACGGAACATCTCGTGCGTCCTCGTGGTGATGGTGGGTCGTCGTGTGGATCGAGTAGATCGCTCCCTATGTTACCATCAGTCGCCCCCTGACGCCGCTCGTCGGCGCGCCCGGCGAGAGGACCGGAGGCATCGCAGTATAATCCGCGAGTGATAGGGGAGGTCGGTGCTCGGCTCATGTGTACGATCGTCGCCCTGCTCGGCGTGCACCCGCAGTTCCCGGTCGTGCTCGCGGCGAACCGCGACGAGCGCTACGCGCGCCCCAGCGCCGGCCCGCAACGACTCCCCGCCCCGGCCTGTGCTGTGGCCGGCCGCGACCTGGAGCACGGCGGCACGTGGTTTGGGATCAACGATGCGGGGCTGGCCGTGGCCATCGCCGACCAGGGCACATCGCCGTCGCAGACGCCGAAGCGCTCGCGCGGGCTGCTCGTGCTCGACGCGCTCCGCTGTCCGTCAGTCGCGGCCGTGGATGCGCTATTGGCCGCCCTGGCACCCGACCAATACAACCCCTGCACGCTGCTATACGCCGAGCCCGGGGCGGCCCGGCTGGCACCCGTGGGGCTCCGCGAGCACCGAACGCCGCGTGTGCTGGCTCCGGGCTTGCACGTGATGGTGAGCGGCATCGGGGCCGAGCATGCGCGCGCCCGCGAGCAGCGCGTGCTCGGTGCCCTCGATCCGGTGCAATTGGCCAATGCCCGCCCGGAGCAGTTGATGGCAGCGCTCACCGGGCTCCTGCGGGCACACGACTCGCGCCCGGACGCCGACGACGCGCTGTGCCGGCACGGCACCCAGGCGGGCACGGTCTCGTCGTTCGTGGCCCTGCTCGCGGACCGCCCGACCGACAGCCGTTTCTGGTGTGCCGTGGGCCCGCCGTGCCGGACGGAGTACCTCGACTACTCGGCGCTGCTCCCCCGCCCCCTGCTGCAGATGGAACCGATACCTTGATCCTTGCGGAGGGATGATGCTCCACCTGGAGACCGAAGGCGACGTGCGCGTGGCCACTACCGCCCTGGGCGTGGCGACCGCCCTGTTCGGCCTGTGGCCCGTGCTCGCGCCGCGCTCGTTCGCTCGTGTGTTCGGCCTACCGACTCAGGCGGAGCCTACGACGGGGTTGTCGATCCGTTCGGTGGGTATCCGCGACCTGGTGATGGGCGCGGGGCTAGTGTCGGCCGCGGTCCATGGAGGGCGGATCGCCCCATGGCTGCTGGCCCGGTTGCTGATCGACAGCCTCGACGGCGCGGCGGTAGGCCTCACGCTGGTGAGCCGACAGGGACGGAGCCGCCAACTCGCCCTGTTGGGCTTGCTGGCCGCCGGCGCGGCGGCCATCGACGGCGCCCTGTGGTGGGCGGCGCGGGTGATCGTGGACCCGGCCCCGCTGGACGAGTTCTAGCCGTGGGCGGGCTCAGGTGCGGATGCCCACGAACTTGACCTCCGTCATCTCCTGGATGGCGTACTTCACGCCCTCGCGCCCGAGCCCGCTATCCTTCACCCCACCGAACGGGTAGTTGTCCTGGCGGTAGCGCGAGCCCTCGTTGATCCAGACGCAGCCGCTCTCCAGCTCGCGGGCGAAGCGCAGGGCGGTATTCAAGTCATTGGTGAACGCCGCCGCCTGCAGGCCGTAGCGCGAGGCGTTGGCCAGCGCTAGCGCCTCGTCCACCGTGTCGAACGGCGTCAGGGTGACCACTGGCGCGAACACCTCCTCGCACTGGACCTTCATGGAGGGCTGTACGTCGGTGAGGACCGTGGGCCACAGCAGCGCCCCCTCGCGCTTGCCGCCAATGAGCACCCGTGCGCCGCCCGCCACCGCGTCCTGAATCCAGCTCTCGACACGCCGCGCCTCTGCCTCGCTGATCATGGGGCCCACATCGCAGTCGGGGTCGAAGGGGTCGCCCACCTTGAGGGCCGCTACGGCGTCGAGGAACAGGCGCGTGAAGCGCTCCAGCACCGGGCGCTGGACGTACACGCGCTGAGCCGAGATGCACTGCTGGCCGGCCGAGGAGAAGCCCGAGCGGGTGATGGCCGCCACGGCGCGCTGGAGGTCGGCGTCGGCGCAGACGATGTTCGGTGCGTTGGAGCCCAACTCAAGGGCGACCTTCTTGAGGCCCGCGCGTTCGTGGATACGTCGCCCGGCCTCGGTGCCGCCGGTGAAGCTCACCATCCGGACGCGGGGATCCGCAACGAGCGCATCCCCCACTGCGGCGCCCGGGCCGATCACTACGTTGCACGTGCCCGCCGGCCAGCCCGCCTCATGGATACAGCGCGCCAGGAGGACCGCGGCGATCGGCGTCTTCGAGGCAGGTTTGACCACCACGCTGTTGCCAGCGGCAAGGGCGGGCGCCACCTTTTGGGCGACGAGGTTCAGCGGCGCGTTGAACGGCCCGATAGCGGCGATCACGCCGAGCGGCTGGCGCAGTACCAGGCCCCAGCGGCCCTCGCCCCCGCGAATGGCGTCCATAGGCAGGACCTCGCCCGTAAGGTCACGCGCCTCGCCGGCCGCTAGCACGAACAGCTCGCCACCGCGACCGGCCTCGATCGCCACGTCCTTCACGGGCTTGCCTGCCTCGTAGCCGATCGCCGTGGCGAACTCCTCACGGTGTACGGCGATCGCCTCGGCCGTGCGCAGGAGCAGGCGCGCCCGTTCATGGGCCGGCATGTCGCGCAGGTGGGTACGGAACGCCCGGTCGGCCGCGGCGATGGCACGGTCCACATCCGCGGCGGTAGCCACGCTCACCGTGGCGAACGGCTCGCCCGTGTAGGGGTAGATCACAGGCATGCGCTCGCCCGACGCCCCCTCGACCTCGGCACCACCGATGAACAAACCGTAGTGCTGCATGAGTCCTCCGCGATACGTGCGCCGGCCCGGGGAGCGGCGCGTGATGCACATGCTGGAGGAGTCTAGCCCAGCACGGCGGCGGTCGTCGACGTCGTCACTGCCAGAGAGCGCGCCGAGCGGCGCTCCGGGGCCGCGAATCGGTACACTGTGGGCAAAGCCACGGGCGCCGCTCGGCGCCACTCGGTACACCGACCACGGAGGACTTCCATGGGCGAGATCGTTGCGGCGATCGGCACAGCGCACGCGCCGCAGTTCCTCACCAAGCCGCCGAGCGAGGACCCCCAGCAGCTCGAGGCGGTGTTCGCGGCTCTGACCCAGCTACAAGGGCGGCTGCAGGCCGTGCAGCCGGACGTGGTGATCATCCTGGCCAACGACCACGTGGAGAACTTCTACCTCAACTGCGTGCCGCCGTTCACCATCTTCACCGGTCCCCGGGCCCAGGGGCACTTTGCCGGCAAGGACTTCTGTTATCCGGGGCACCCTGAGTTCGCCTACGCGCTGCTCGAAGAGGGCCTGCGCCTGGGGATCGATCTGGCCTACACCCAAGACGTGCGGCTCGGGCACTCGTTCGTGGTGCCGCTGAACTTCTTGCTCTCCGAGCCCACGCCGCCCGTGGTGCCCATCTTCGTGAACACCTACCTGCCGCCGCAACCCTGGCCGGCTCGCTGCTACGAGGTCGGTCAGAAGCTGGGCCAGATCATCCGACAGCGCCCCGAGCGGGTCGCGGTGATCGCCAGCGGCGGCCTGTCGCACTACCCGGGCACCGACCTGTACCCTCACCCGGACAACGAGTTCGACGCCAAACTGCTGCGCATGATCGAGCGCGGCCAGCTCCACCGCCTGGCCGCGTTCCGGCCGGAGGAGCTCGATAAGCACGGCAACCTGGAGCTGCTCCAGTGGCTCGTGATGCTGGGAATGATGGGGAAGGAGCCCCCGTCCGAGCTGGTCACCTACCAGCCGAGCTGGCACCACGGCTACGCCGTTATTTGGTGGGACATGCAGGCGGCCGACCAGGTGCCCAGCCGCCACTACCAGTACGCCGATCCCCGGCGCTACGGACTCAATACCACGCTATACACGCTAATGAACGAACTCGAGCTGCGCCGGCAGTTCCTCGCCGACGCCGATACTGCGCTCGCCCGCTTCGCACTGGATCCCGAGGAGCGCGAGGCCGTGAAGGCGCGCGACGCCAAACGGCTGACCGGCCTCGGCGCCCACCCGTTCCTGGCGTTCATGTACGACTACAACCTGAAATACGAGACACCTACCGAAGATAGCGCCACCGCGGCTGCGCGCTGATCGCACAGGGCCGGGGCGAAGGCCGGCGACGGATCGAGACTCGGGCGGCGGGCGCGCAGCGCTCCGCGGGAGGATTCCGCTGGGCACGCAATCTGCTTCCACGAGAGCAGGTTAGCGTGGCGATGCACGAGCAGCAACAGGATCCCGCGAAGCTCCCACAACCAACGCCCCAGCCAGGGGCGAGGCCACGGGCCAGGCCGCGGCAATACTGGCGCCTGGCGCTGGGGGTGCTGGCCGCCGGCTGTGGCCTGGGCATGCTCGCCGGCGCCATGAGCGCGCCCCTGCGGCAGTCCCCCACCGTGGCAGTGACCTCTGTCGGCATGACACCGGGGGGAGCGGGGAGTGTGT
>JADGHJ010000091.1 GCA_019686175.1 Chloroflexota bacterium
TGACCCGCGAGTGCGGACGCCCGAGGGATATCCGTGATGCCCTGTAGCGGTGAGAAAGGAGACTACGCGGCATGGTGATGATCTCGGAGAGCGGCCTCAGCCCGGCGATGCTGGCCGAGCCAGATCGGCCCGCCGGACACCGACGCACCCGAGTGGGCGTCGTCGGAGCCGGGTACTGGGGTCCGAAAGTGATCAGAAACTTTGCCGCGCTCCCGCAGGCCGAGCTGACCATGGTCTGCGACCTGGTCGCGGCGCGCCTCGACCCAGTCGCCGCCCAGTACCCGGGCGTCCGCGTGACGACCAGCTTCGCCGAGCTGCTCGCGAGCGAGGTGGAAGCGGTCGCCATCGCGACGCCGCTGACCACGCACTATGCGCTGGTCAAGCAAGCGCTGCAGGCGGGGAAGCATGTGCTGGTCGAGAAGCCGTTGGCGGCCACGACGCGGCAGGGCGCAGAGATCGTGGCGCTGGCCGAGGAGTCCGACCGGGTGCTGATGGTCGGGCACACCTTCCTGTTCGAGCCGGCCGTGGAGGCCCTGGGCGCGCTGGTCCGCAGGGGAGAGCTCGGCGAGATCCGCCACATCACCGCCCAGCGACTGAACCTCGGGCCCGTGCGCCACGACGCCAGCGCGCTGTGGGACCTGGCCCCCCACGACATCGCCATCCGGCTCGACGTGCTGGGCTGCGCGCCGGAGGCGGTGCGCGCCCAAGGCGCCGCCTACTTGCAGAGCGGGGTGCACGACGTGGTCCAGATGGAGCTCTGGTTCCCCGGCAACCGGCTGGCCCACGTGCATCTGAGCTGGCTCGACCCGGTGAAGGTCCGCCGCATGACAGTCGTCGGTAGCCAGAAGATGGCCGTGTACGACGATCTGGCCGCGGACAAGCTGGTCTTGTACGACCGCGGCGTGGTGCTCTCCGCCACGCGCGACGGCCATCCCGAGCTGCTGTACCGGCTCGGCGAGCCCCAACCCGTGGCCCTGCCCCGCGCCGACGAGCCGTTGCGCCGCCAGTGCGCCTATTTCCTGGACTGCGTGCAGCGCCACATACGCCCCGCGCCGGACGGGCGGCTGGGCCTGCAGGTGGTGCGCATCCTCGAGCGTGCCGACCACTCCCTGCACAAGGGGGGCCGGTACGAGTCGCTCGGCTGGGGAACGGATACGGATCCAGCGGTGCGTGAGGTGATGGCGACGACCTGGTGGCACTGGCGTTCGGCGGCCAGCGCGCAGCTCGAAACGGTGCCGGAGGCCGCCAGCTAGGCGCCACCCCGAGAATGAGGGCAAGGCCGCCCAGGAAGGATCAAGCGGATGACCACGAGTGCTCCTGACCGGACCGCGCTGCTGCCACTGGTCGATCTGCGCGCGCAGTACGCCACCATCCAGGCCGAGGTGCAGGCCGCCATCGCCCAGGTTCTCGATGGCATGCAGCTCATCCTCGGCCCGAACGTCCAGGCGTTCGAGGCGGAGTTCGCAGCGTACTGCGAGGCGCCCTACGCGGTGGGCGTCGGATCGGGGACCGAGGCGCTAGCGCTGGCGCTGCGCGCCGCGGGGATCGGGCCTGGCGACGAGGTGATCACCGTGGCCCACACCTTCTTCGCTGACTGCGAGGCCATCGTCCAGGTGGGCGCGGAGCCGGTGTTCGTCGACGTGCTGCCCGACACCCACACCATGGATCCCGACGGCCTCGCCGCCGCCATTACACCGCGCACCCGGGCCGTCATCCCCGTTCACCTCTACGGCCAGCCCGCCGATATGGAGGAGATCCTCGCCATCGCGCGGCGCCACGGGCTGTTCGTGCTGGAGGACGCCTGTCAGGCTCACGGCGCGCGGTACCGGGGCCGGCGCGTCGGCACCCTGGGCCATGCCGCAGCGTTCAGCTTCTACCCGGGCAAGAACCTGGGGGCCTACGGCGACGGCGGCGCCGTGGTGACCAACGACGCCACGCTGGCCGAGCGCATCCGCCGCCTGCGCGACCACGGCGCGGTGCGGAAGTACGAGCACTACGACATCGGTAGCACGGGGCGCCTTGACGAGATCCAGGCCGCCGTGCTCCGCGTGAAGCTGCGCCACCTCGACGCCTGGAACGCACGGCGCGCCGAGGCAGCGGCGGCGTATTCGGAAGGTCTGGCGGGTACCGAGATCGCCACCCCGGCACTGCGCGCCGACCGCACGCACGTGTTCCACCTGTATGCGGTGCAGGCGCCGCGGCGCGACGCGCTGCGCGCCTACTTGGCTGAGCGGGGGATTGCAACGGGCATGCACTATCCGATTCCCTGCCACCTCCAGCCCGCGGCCCGGGAGTGGAGCGCGGGGCCAGGCTCGCTACCCGTGACCGAGCGGCTGGCGGCGCACACGTTGTCGCTGCCGCTGTTCCCCGAGATCACGGACCTGCAGATCGCGCGAGTGGTCGAGGCGATCCGGGCGTTCAGCGAGCGGGAGGCCTGAGCATGGCCGCCGGGCTGCGGCCCGACACGTTCGTGGATCCCCCGGTGGGCGACCTGCCCGGGACATGGCGGTCGCCGCGCGGGTGGCGAGAGCCGCTCGCGCAAGCGGGCGCCCTGGTCGCGGTGACGGCAGGGCTCGGGCTGGTGGCTGCCATCCAGCCGGTGCTCGTGTTGGCCACCATCGCGGGCCTGCTCCTGATCGCTTGGCTGCTGGCACGTCCGGTGCGCGGGGCCTACCTGTTCGCGCTGCTGGTGCCCATCGTGGTGGGCGTGAGCCGTGGGGCGGTAGTGCCGGTGCTGCGGCCCAACGAGGCGCTGATCCTGCTCGCCCTCGGCGTCGCGGTGCTGTACACCACCTGGGGGCCCGCGGACGGCGCGGTGCAGCGCGGCCCGCTGCTCGCGGTCGATCGTGCGTTCGCCCTGCTGTTCGTGTGCGGGTCGGTGCTGCCGCTGGCCGTGCTGCTGTTCCGCAGCGACTTCCCCACTGCCGAGGACACGTTCCAGCTGCTGTCGCTGCTGAAGCTGTACCTCGGCTATCGGCTGGTGCTCGCGCTCGTGCACACCGAGCAACAGATGCTGACGGTCGCGCGGCTGATGCTGATCGCCAGTGTGGTAGTCGCGACCGTCGGCCTCCTGCAGGTCGCGCGGGTAGCCGACGTACACGAGCTGCTGGCCCGCTACTACTCGGCGGTGCAAGTGCGCGACTCGCTGGAGTTGCGGCGCGCCACCTCCACCCTGGGCGTCTGGCAGGCGCTCGGCGTGTATCTGGCGGTGCACGCCGCGCTGGCCCTCGCACTCCTGCGTACGGCTGCGGGGCGTGGCCGATGGCGTCCGTTCTTGCTGGTGGCGCTGGGCTGCAACGTGATCGGCAGCCTGGCCACCATGACAGTCACGGCAGCGCTGGCGCTGCCCATCGCGCTGGGGCTCACCGCCGTGTTCACGCGCCAGGTGCGGCGCACGCTGGCGGTCGGCGTACCCCTTCTGCTGGTGGGGCTGATCCTGCTCTGGCCGGCCATCGAAGAGCGCTGGGCGTACCAGTTCTATCAATACGGGACCACGCTGACGATGCCGCTGAGCTGGGAGGGCCGCCTGACCAATCTGACCCAGGTGTTCTGGCCACTGGTCCGCGAGAACCTGCTGTTCGGCGTGGCGCCGAGTGTCGATCCCAATCTGCCGTGGCTGTACGCCGAGAACCAGGTGATGTACCTCCTGTACCAGGGCGGCTTGCCGTATGCTGCGGCCTACTTCGTGTTCCTGATCGTACTGATGCGCACGTTGTGGGGTTGCCTGCGCCGCCTGCAGGGGCCCGCGCTGGCCATCGCGCGCAGCGCGTTCATCGCCTGGCTGCTGGTGTTCGTTCTGGGTGTGCTAGACACGCATTTGACGATGCCGGGCGAGGCCGAGGCGGCGTGGACCCTGCTGGCTCTGACCGTAGGCGCGGTGCTGCGCGCAGGGGAGGCGCCGTGAGGCAGTTCCGGCGACGCGGCCTGATGGTCACCTGGTGGCCGTACCATGCCTACTGCGCCGGGCTGGCCCGCCAGCTCGACGTGCCCGCGCGCTGGGTCCACTACTTGGGCTTCCAGCGCCCGCTGGTGGCGCCGCTCAAGCTGCCGCTCCAGCTCGCGCGCACGGCCTGGCTGCTGGGCCACGAGCGTCCAGCGGTGGTGATCGTGCAAACGCCGCCGGCGTACGCGCCGGTCGTGCCCGTGCTGTACGCCGCACTCACCGGCGCCGGGGTCATCATCGACGCGCACTCCCAAACGTTCCTCAGCCCGCGTTGGCGCTGGGCGCTGCCACTGGTCCGGCGACTCGCGCGGCGCGCGCTGGCCGTGCTCGTCACCAACGAGCACCTAGCAGCGACGGTGCGCGCCTGGGGCGCGCGGCCGATCGTCGCCGTGAGCCCACCGCCGCCGCCCCCTGCACCCGAGCCGCCCGTGGCACCACCGGTCGGGGAGGCGAGCGCGCCGTTCACGGTGGTGTTCCCCTGCGCGTTCGAGCCCGACGAGCCGCTGGAGGCGGTGCTGGCAGCAGCTCGTCAGCTACCAGACGTGCGCTTCGTACTCACGGGCGATGCCGGCAAGCGGCCGGATTTCCAAGTCGCCGCGCCGCCCAACGTCGAGCTGACGGGCTACCTGCCGCGCGCAGCCTTCTACCAGCGTCTCCGCGCGGCCAACGCGCTGTTGGTGCTGACCACCCTGGAGCACACTATCCTGCAGGGCGCCCTCGAAGGCATGGACCTGGGCCAGCCGCTGATCGTGTCCGACACTGCGCTGCTGCGCGCTTACTTCCCGTGCGGTGCCGTCCACGTGCCGAACACGCCGCAGGGCATTGCCGCCGGCGTGCGCGCGGCCCAAGCTCGCGAGAGCACGCTGCGAACGGAGATCCGCGCGCTGCGCGCGGAGCGCCACGCCGAGTGGGAGGCGGCACGGGCCGCGATCGCCGCGCTCATCGACCGTGTGTGGACCGGCAGTGCGCCCGCCCGTTCAGTAGAGCAGGCGGCATCGTGAGCGCGGATGCCTCCTCCCCCGGTCTACTGGCGGGCTGGCGCCCACGCCGGCTCAGGGCACGGCAAGGCGCGTTCTGGCAGCGGCTGCTGATCGCCGGGGGCGGCAACGCGGCGGGACGCGCGCTAGGGCTGCTGTTCAGTCTGGGGTTGGCCGTCCTCTTCGCCCCAGCCGAGTACGGCTACATGCGCTGGGCGATGAGCGCCGCGATGCTCGGCGCGATTCCGGCCGCGGCCGGCCCCTACGCCCTGGCCTGCCTGCTCGGTATGGCGCGCGACACCCCAGACCGCCAGCGCCGCATCGCCACGGTCGGTCTAACCGCTGTCGGTGTGGCCGCCCTGTTCTGCGGGCTGGGGACAGCCGTCGTGCTCCATGTGCTGGCGCGACCCGCCGGAGGCGTACTCGCGGTGCTGGTGGGCATGACGTGGTTCAGTGGTGCGATGGCGGTGTACCGCGGGGCGGGCGCCGTGTGGCAGATGGCAGCGTTGTACGCGGGGGGCAACGCCCTGCAGCTCGTGCTGGTGCTGGTGCTGTGCGGGCTGCTGGGCATCACGGTGCCCGAGCTGGCCCTCGTGCTGTACGGCTTCGCCTGGCTGGCAGTGCTGGTCGCGCTCGAATGGCGCGGCCGCAGCGCTCTCTCGTCCGCGCCCGGGAGATGCGAGCGCCGGGATGCGGTGATGACCTGGCAGGCCGTGTTGGGGCCCCTCGCCCGGCTGTGGGCACCACTCACCGCCGCACACGCCGGCTGGACCGTATGGATTTGGGCCGACATCGTCCTCGTTGAGTACTTCCTTGGAGCAGCCATGGCGGGCTACTATGGACTCGCGCGGACGCTGGTGACGCTGTTCCTGCTCGTGCCGGAGGCGGTGGCGCTGCTGCTGCTGCCGCACGTGGCAGCCGAGGGCCAGCGGGCGCGCGGTCTGACCGGGCGCCTGCTACTCCTGACAGGCACGGTGTCGGCGGGGCTGCTAGTGCTCATCGTGTCGGTAGCGCCGCCCGTGCTCGGCTGGGTCGCGGGTGGGCGCTATGCGACGGCGGCGGTCCCGCTGCCCGGCCTGGCCCTGGGAATGGCAGTCTACGCCGAGTACATGGTGCTGGAGCAGCACCTGGTGGGGCTCGGGCGCCCGGGCGCCCATGCGATTGGAGTGGCGGTGATGGCCGCGGGCGTGGTAGCCGGCAGCGCTTGGACGCTGCCCACCCTCGGCCTGGCCGGCATGAACCTGGTGTTCCCGGTCGCCGCGCTGGCGGGCCTGGCCACCCTGCTGGCACTGGGCTGGCCGGCCCTGCGCGCGCCGCTACCTGCAGGAGAGCGCAACTAATGGACACCGGCCGGCCCCACGCCGCGCTGATCTCGTACTGCTACTACCGCTCCGATCCGATGATCCGTCGGCCGGCGGAGGCGCTGGCCGCGCATGGCTATGCCGTGACGGCGATCGGCCCGCGCCAGCCCGGCGAGCCAGCGGTCGAGTGGGTGCGCGGCGTGCGCGTGTGGCGCGTGGGCGGGCCGAAGTACCGTGGCGGCAGCTTGCTGCGCTACGCGGCGGCCTACGGCGCTTTCTTCCTGCACGCCGCCGCCGCGGTCGCGCGATTGCAGCGGCGGCACGGCCTGGCGCTCGTGCAGGCCCACAGCATGCCGGAGGCGCTGCTGCTGGCGGGCCTATTGCCGCACCTCCAGGGCGTGCCGCTCGTGTACTACGCCGGTGAGCTCACCGTCGAGCTGTACGCGGCCAAGTTCGGCACGCGGGGCGGCCCGCTGGGGTTGGCAGCGGTGCGGCTGCAGGAGCGGCTGGGGCTCGCGCTGGCCGACCTAGTCGTGACCATCCACGACGAGTTCCGACGCCGGCTACTGGCCCGAGGGCTGCCGCCCGAGCGCGTGCACGTGGCGCTTCCGCTTCCTGATGACCGACTGTTCCGACCCGACCTACGGCCGGGGGAGGACGCCCCCCGCTCGCCCGACGCCCCGTTCACTCTGGTGCACCATGGCACGCTAGCACCGCGCTACGGTGCGGACGTACTGGTGGAGGCCGTGGCGCTGCTGAGGGACCGGATCCCTCAGCTCCGACTGCGGATCTACGGCGACGGCGACCTCCGCCCGCGCCTGCGGGAGTTGATCGCGCGCCACGCGCTCGCCGACCGCGTCGAGCTCAGTCCCGGCTACATGCCGATCGAGGAGCTGCCACGCCTGCTGGCGGCGGCCGACGCTGGAGTCGTGCCGAATCGTGCCGATCCTTTTACCGAGACCGTGCTCTCGAACAAGCTGCTGGAGTACCTAGCGCTCGGCCTGCCGACGATCGTCACGCGCACGCCGACTCAGCTCGCGCATGTGCCGCCGGGCGTTGCCGAGTACTGCGCTCCGGACGACCCGGCCGATCTAGCGCGGTCGATCCACCGCCTCTACGCTGATCCGGCGTATCGCGCCAGCCTGGCGGCGAACGCCCGGGCGTGGAGCGCGGCGCATCGCTGGCGCGACGCGGCGGCAGCGTACTGTGCGACGATCGACGCCCTGGTCGCCCGGCACGGCCGGGTACCACCCCGGCCGGCCGTGGCCGAGACGCGGATAGGAGCGGCACCATGACCAAATGTGCTGGCCCTGCACGACACCGCCTGCGTGCCGCCATCGTCGCGGCGTTGTCGCTCAGTGCCCTGAGCGCCGTGCCAGACCTAGGAAGCGCCTTCGACCGCCTGGGGGCCGAGCGCGAGCTGGTCGCCCTCACCAACGCGGCGCGCACTTCCAACGAGCTGGTATCGCTGCGCCCGCACGACGGGCTGATCGACGTGGCCCGCTCGCGCAGCGAGGACATGGCCGAGCGCGATTATTTCAGCCATGAGATCCCGCCCGAGAATTACTACTTCGAGCGCCTGCTCGACGAGCAGGGCATCGCATACCGGCGCGCCGGCGAGAATATCGCGCGCAACAACCGCACGGATGAGGAGAGCGCGCGCCGCGCGCAGGCCGGTTTCCTGAACAGCCCGCCGCACCGCGCCAACATCCTCGACCCGCTGTTCCGCGAGATCGGCGCCGGCGCCTGGGACCGTCCCGACGGCATGAAGTACTTCACCGTGTTGTTCCTGCTGCCGCCGGGCGCCGCCCGTCGCGAGCCCGCCGGCGGGCAGTGGCTCGCCGCGGCGACCGCAGCCCCCGGGGAACGCGACGTCGCCCAGGTGGCGGGGACAGCGCTGGCGAGCGTCGTCGGCCTATCGCGCACCGCTCATGCCCAGTCTGCGGACCAGGCCGAGGAGGTGGCGGGGGCCGCGCGCCGCGTGGAAGCCGAGCGCGCGAGGCCGGACTCCAGCCCTGCGGTGGCCGCCACGCCGCCCGCGCCTGGAGCGGTTACCGCGGCGCCACCGGCCCCGCTGGGCCTTCTGGACAGCATCATCACGCGCGTGTTGAAGCTGTACCTGAGTCTGTGATCATGTGGCCGCGCTGGCTCATGCCTCGCCCTCCTGCTCGGCCCCGCCCGACCGAGGCTGCCACCGTATGGCCCCCTCTCGCGCCCAGTGCGACAGACGCCACGGCCCAGCCGGCGGTTCCGGCGCAGGCGTCCCGCCGGCTGGCGCTCTATTGCGAGGGGGTGACGAAGGTGTACCGCGGCCCGCGCCCCGTCCAGGCGCTGCGAGGGGTCAGCCTGCAGGTGGCCGAGGGCGAGTTCGTGGCACTGATGGGACCGAGCGGCTCCGGCAAGAGCACCCTCTTGCACATCCTGGGGGGTATCGATACACCGACCGGCGGCCGCGTGGTGCTCGACGGCGTGGACCTCGGCACGCTCGACGCCGAGGCACTCACGCGCTTGCGCCGCGAGCGCACGGGGTTCGTCTTCCAATTCTTCAACCTGCTGCCCACGCTGACCGTGTGGGAGAACGTCGATCTGCCGTTCGCCCTCGGCGCCGCGCACAACGGCTACCGTGCCGAGCGTGTGCACCACAACTTGGCACGCATGGGGCTGCTCGGCTACGAGCAGCACACGCCGCAGGAATTGTCGGGCGGCGAGCAACAGCGCGTGGCCATCGCCCGCGCGCTGGTCACGCGCCCAGCGATCGTGTTCGCCGACGAGCCGACCGGCAATCTCGACTACGCGACCAGCGCCGAGATCTTGCAACTGCTGCGCACCTGCGCCCGCGAGTACGGGCAGACCATCGTGCTGGTGACCCACTCGGCGGCGGCCGCCGCCTACGCCGACCGCGTACTGCTGGTGCGCGATGGACAGATCCACGACGAGATCGTGCTGGGTCGCCGAGAGGACCATAGTGCGACCGCTCTCATCGCTCGCCTGGCGGAGCTTGGTCTCTAGACCGCTCCGCGCCGCGCTCACGCTCCTGGCCGTCGCCTTAGGCGTGGCCCTGCTGGTGGCCGTGCTGGTGGCCAGCGCCACGCTCGACGCCAGTCTGGAACGCGCGGCGCTCCAGCTCGTAGGCCGAGCCGACCTCGAGGTGCGCAGCTTCGGCGCGCGTGGCTTCTTGGACGCCTCGCTGCGCCAGATCGCCGCGGCGCCCGAGGTAGCGCTGGCCGCGCCGGCGGTGCGCAAGCGCGTCTTCTACCGCCACGGTGACCACCAGGGCTTCGTCGAGTTGATCGGCCTGGATCCGCCGGGCGCCCGGCAGTTGAGCGGCTACACCATGGGCGAGGGCGTGTTCCTCCCGGACGAGAGCCTGCACAGCGTGATGGTGTTGGCCACCTGGGCGCGCGCGCGCGGCCTGCAAGCTGGGGACTACCTCGAGCTGATGAGCTACCAGGGCCTGCAGCCATTCCAGATCGTCGGCCTGCTCGACGACGCCGGGCTGGGCGAGACGGGCTACGGCCAGGTCGTGTACGTCTCGCTCCGTGCCGCGCAAGCGCTGTTCAACCTGGGGAACCGTGCCGAGCGCGTGGCGGTGCAGCTCCGGCCGGGAGCGACCCCGGCGGACCTGGAAGCACGGCTGCGCGACACGCTCCCGCAGGACTTCCAGGTGGTGCCGGCGGCCGAGCGGACCCGGACGCTGCGCGAGTCCGCGGCGGCGCTTCAGCGGAGTCTGCGCGTGTTCGGCCTGCTCCCGCTGCTGGTGGGCGCGTTCTTCGTGCTCAACAGCTTCCTGCTCAGCATCGTAGAGCGCGTGCGCGAGCTAGCGCTGCTCCGCATTGCGGGCGCCACCCCACGCCAGATCGTGCGGCTCGTGCTCGCCGAGGCGCTGTTGATCGGGATCCTCGGTAGCGTGGCGGGCACCGCGCTAGGCGTGGTGCTGGCGGTGGGGCTGGTGCGACTGCTGGAGGTGACTGGCGAGCTGCGCTTGCTAGCCTGGCAGGTACCGCCCGCGGTGCTCGTGGTCGGGCCGGCGGCGGGGACGCTCGCCACATTGTTGGCCAGCTTGCCGGCCGCGCTCCGCGCCGCGCAGGTGCCACCCCTGGAGGGACTGCGGCCCGCCGGCCCGCGCGGCAGCTTGGGCCTGGCCCGGCCGCCGCTGCGCTGGGCCGCAGCCGGGCTGGCCGCTGTGGCGCTGCTACTCGCGGCGAGCCTCCTGCTGCCCGCCTGGCGCGGGCTCGCGGCCGCAGCACTCCTGCTGCTGTTCGCCAGCACGCTCGCGCTGACATCCGCGCTGCTGATGGCGATGGGGCACTTCCTGCAACGACTAGGGGGGCGGCTGCCGGCGGTGGCGGCGCTGAGCGCGCGGAACCTGGAGCGCAACCGCCAGCGGGCGGCCATCACACTGGGCGCGCTCGTGGTCAGCTTCGCGCTGACGGTGGGTGTGGGCGGGCTAGCCGCCAGCGCGACAGCGATCGGGCGCGAGCGCGCGGAGGCCCTGTTCGCCGGCGCGTACGCGGTGATCTCGCCGGTGGCGCAGCCCGCGGCGATCGCCGCCGATTTCGCCGGGCTGCCCGAGGTGGGCCAGGTCTCCCCGATCCGCCGGCTCCAGGCGCTCCGCGACCGTGAGATCGTGGACGTGGTCGCGCTGGAACCGGCCGTCTACGCGGCGCAGCCGGCCCGCGGCCCCGCCGCGCGCGCCTGGCGCCAAGCTCTAGCCACGCTGGCCCAAGCGCGCGCGGGTGTACTCGTCCCACAGCGCCTGGCCGCGGCCTGGGGGGTTCGCCCGGGCCAGCGCATCAGTCTGCGCGCCACGGACCGCACGATCGAACTGGTCGTCGTCGGCGTGGTGAGCCCGGTGTTCCCCTCGGACGACGATCGCGGCGCAGCTGTGATCAGTTGGGCTACCCTGGAAGCGTGGACCGGTGAGGACGACTGGCACTATCTGAATGTGCTGCCCGCTCCAGGGGCAGACGGGCGCTTCGAGCAGCGGCTGAGCGAGGTAGCGGCGCTGTACGGGCTCCAGGCGGTGAGCACCGACCAGATCGCTGGTGCGATCCAGCGCTCGCTCGGCCGCGTGCTGGGCCTGGTCCAGGCGATGCTATGCGTCGGGGTGATCATCGCCGCGCTGGCGATCTTGAATACCATGCTGCTGAACGTGTACGACCGGCGGCGTGAGATCGGGCTACTACGAGCGACGGGTATGCTGCCGCGGCAGGTAGCGGCGCTGGTGCTGGTCGAGGCGGGCAGCCTGGGGCTGCTGGCCGCGCTGGTAGGCAGTGCGCTGGGGCTGTGCCTGGGCGCTATCACCCTGCGGCTGGCGGAGTCGCCCGAACTGCCGGCGCCGTACGTGTTTCCGAGCGGGGCGCTGCTGGCGGTGGGCGCCGCCGGGCTACTGCTCGTGCCCGCGACCTGTGTGTACCCCGCGTTGCGCGCCGCGCGGCTGAACATCGTGCAGGCGCTCGGCCATGAGCGCTGAGAGGGGATCGGCCGTGGCCTACCACCAGCTCGGCCTCCTGGTGACCCTGCTCGTTACGCTGCTGTGTGTGCAGGGCGGACCGAGCATCGCCTCGCCTCCCTTCCAGCGCGGTCAGCGTCTGGACCGGGTGGCCTGGCATGACGACGACTGGTTCCTGCTCGGCTACAACTACCCCTGGCACGAGTACAACAAAGATTTCCTGCCCGGCTCCGGGCAAAACGTGCGGGCCAACTACGCGCGCATCGACGCCCAGCTCGCTGACCTGCGCGCGCACGGTACCCATGTCACGCGCTGGTACGTGTTCAACGACGCCTCGGCCTACCCGGCTTTCGACGGCCGCGGGCAGGTCGCTGGCCTCTCGCCGCAGTTCTTGCAGCAATTCGACGACGCCGTGGCGCTGGCCAGTGCCCACGGTATCTACCTGATCCCGGTCTTGCTGGATGGCGAGAACCTCATGCGGTGGGACAATCCTGGCGCCCAACCGGCGGTGCTCACGGATAGCGCGGTGCGCCAGACGTTCCTAGAACGCGCGGTGCGTCCGTTGCTGGAGCGCTACGGTCGGCATCCCGCGGTGCTCGCCTGGTCGGTACTCAACGAGCCGGAGTATTTCGCCGACGGCCTCAACCCGCAGAGCGATCGCCTCCGGGTGCCGCGCGAAACGGTGGCGGCGTATATCCGCGAGGCCACCCAGTTGATCCACCGCTACGCGCGGCAGCCGGCCGCCCTCGACGTGGGCCTCCCCTGGGTGGGCGCCTGGCAAGGCTTGGGCCTGGACCTGTACCTCGGCCACTGGTACCCGTGGATGGCCGACTATTGGCCGGAGTACTCGCCATACACACGGCCGGCCCGCACGCTCGGCGTGGATCGCCCCATCGTGATCGGCGAGTTCGCCACCGCGGCGACCCCGTACTCCCTCACCGAGAGCCTTGATCGCTTCTACGCCCACGGCTACGCGGGGGCGCTGGCTTGGTGCTACCCCAACAACACCGACCGCTGGTGCGACTACGCGGGCACCAAGGACGCCCTGCGCGCCTGGGAGCAGGCGCACCTGGCCGAGGTCGACGTCCGCCCCCGCGGCGACCGGCTGGGGATCGCTGCCCAGGAGCCCCGTGTGATCGCCGACTGGGAAGCAGCTGGAGATCCCGACGGATGGACACTGGAGTGGGGCGGAGGCCGAGCACTGGCGCAAACCGCTCGCCACGCGTACACTGGCACGGGCGCGCTGGCCGTCCAGGCGACGCTAGAGGGCCCGGGCTGGCACGACGTCGCGGTCGCCCGCTGGTTTCCCGCCTCCCACGACCTCTCGCGCGGGAGCAATACCTTGCGGCTATGGGTCTGGCTGCCGCCCAGCGCCCCACCCGGCCTGCTCGGCCAGGTGGGAGTGTTCGACGCGCAGCGCCAGCTCCGATTTGGCCCCGAGATCCCCCTCACGCCCGGGAGCTGGACGACCGTGCCCTGGGCGGGCGCCCCGCTCGCGGGCGTGCGTGGGCTCGTCGTGTCTATTGGTGGGAACGACGTGCGCTTCGCGGGCGAGCTACTGCTCGATCACCTCACGGTACGGTGACCCCCCACGCACGGGTGCACCGTTGCGCCAACCGGACTAGGCGAAACGGGTGATCCCCGTGACGAGAATCGTCTGGCGCACCGATTTCGGCGCCGCTGGCGGGGCTCTATGATCGTTCCGTGAGGGGCCGTCTACCCTCCGCGGCAAGGACGAGCATACACGGATGCGACTGTTTCTCTGGAGCGTGGCCGCAGGACTTCTGCTGGCCGCTGCGACGTTCGGGCTGGGCGAGCTGCTGCGTCTACGGCAGGTCGTGACGACCGGCCAGCAGGCGCTGAGTAGTGCCAGCACGGCCATGGCCGGGGGCGTAGCGGCGCGCGCCGTGGAGGGGCAGCTCGACTTCGACCGGTCGTGTAGCGACCTGAGCACGGCCGCCGACGCGTTCGGGGACGCGGCGAGCAGCATCGAGCGGCTCGGCCCCTTCCTCCGCTGGATCGAGCAGATGCCCAGCCTGCGGGTCGATACGCAGCTCGCGCTAGTGGCCCTCGCCAGCGAAGTGAGTAGCGCGGGGCGCAGCCTGTGCGAGGGGCTCCGCCCCGCAGCCGATGTGTTGCGAGCCGGCGGCACGGAGCGCCCCGCGCCGGAGGCGCTGTTGCCAACCCTGGCGGCCGCACGGCCGAACCTGGAGCAGGCGCGCATGCGCCTCGCCCGGGCCGAGAGCGCGCTCGCGCGGCTGCCGCGCGACGAGCTGGAGCCGGGCGTGCGCGACGCGGTGGCAGCGCTCGGGAGCAAGCTGCCGACCCTCCGAGTCCTGGTCGATGCCCTCGTGCTCATCCCGGATCTCCTGGGCGTGGATGGCCCGCGCACCTACCTGGTGGTAGCTCAGAACCGCGACGAGCTGCGGCCCACGGGTGGCTACGTGGGCACGGCCGGCGTGGTGCGCGTCGAGGGCGGCCGCGTCGAGCTACAGGAGTTCGGGACCAGCGCGGCCTTCGACCTCCCGCCAGACCGGCTGGTTCCGCCCCCCGCGCCGATGGCGCGCTACTACCGAGCTAGCTATTGGCAGATGCGCGATGCTAATTGGTGGCCCGATTTCCCATCGTCCGCCGAGCAGATGGCGTATTTCTACAACCAGGTCCGCAGCGAACCGATCGACGGGGTCATCGCCTTCGACCAACGGGCGCTGGAGCTGCTCCTCGCCGAGATCGGCCCGGTCGATGTGCCGGACTACGGCGAGACGCTCACCCCGGAGAACCTGCAGGAGCGGCTGAGCTTCTATGTGCACGACCCCAGCGTTTGGGACCAAGAGTACCAGCGCAAGGCGTTCGTGGGCGCGGCGGCGGCGGCGATCCTCCAGGCGGCCAGCAGCGCGCCCCCCGAGCGGCAAATGGCGTCCGCCGCCGCCCTCGGCCAGGCGCTCGCGGGCAAGCACCTGCTGATCTATCTCGGCGCGCCGGATGCCGCGGGCCTACTGGCCGGGCTCAACTGGGATGGCCACATGTACCGCGCCGGGGGGGACTACCTATATATCGTCAGCACCAACCTCGGCCAGAACAAGATCGACCGCTACGTCGAGCGCGCGGTGCAGTACACCGTGGACCTTACCAGCACGCCACCGCGCGCGCGGGTGGCCCTGACACTGAAGAACCATTGGGACCCCGCGGTCGCCACGCCCTGGCCGACCGCCGCGTACCGCGATTACCTCCGGGTCTACGTGCCATGGGAGAGCGAGTTGCTGGACACCAGCGGCTTCGCCGATGCCGTGGAGACACTGGAAGAGTGTGGGCGCACCGCGTTCGCGGGCGCGGTGGAGGTGGCCCCGGGGACGGAGGCGACCGTCCAGCTCGAGTACGCGCTGAACCCCGCGGTGCTGGAGCGCGGGGCCTACTCGCTGGCGGTCCAGAAGCAGCCGGGCCTCGACGCCTGGCCGCTGCAGGTGGAGGTGCGCGATGCCAGCGGGACACACCAGCTCGCCGCACCGCTGGTGACTGACCGCTACTACTGGCTGACCCCCGAGCGGCTCCAGCACGGCCCGCTCCCCACGACCCCCACGACGAGCATCG
>JADGHJ010000400.1 GCA_019686175.1 Chloroflexota bacterium
GACCGCCAGCCTGATGGATTACCTGCTGCCCACGATTGGGGAGATGCCACCGTTCGCGCTGGGCCACCGCGAGAGCCCGTCGCCGCGCAACCCGCTCGGCCTCAAAGGCCTGGGCGAGGGCGGCACGATCTCGCCGCCCGCGGCGATCGCCAACGCGGTGGCGGACGCCCTGCGGCCGCTAGGGGTCGAGGTACACGCGGTGCCGCTCACGCCCGAGCGGGTGCTGGCACTGATCGAGGCGGCGCAGCATCCTCCCGCCCCTCGGGAGGACGCTTAGCGCGGCGGCGCAGCCGCTGGTCCTTGGGCCACGCGGTCGGCGCCGGAGCCAGGAGCGGCTACCTGCGAGCGCGCGCCGCCGGCACCGCGCAGGTTCAGCTCCTCGCGCAGCTGCAGGTAGCGCATGATATCGGCGCGGGTCAGTAGCCCCACGGCGCGGCCATCGCTGAGCACGGGCAGCTGGTTGAGGCCGTTCTCCGCCAAGACTTGGAGCGCGTCGGCCAGGTCGGTGTCGGGCGCGACCGTCTTCAACGGCATGCGAGTCATGATCGCGCCCACTGGCGTGGTGGCCCAGTTGTCCTGCGGCACCTCGCGCGCGTCGGTGATGCTGACGATGCCCAGCAGGCGCCCGGCTTCGTCCTCGACCAGCATGGCACGGTGGCCCTCGCGCATGACGTGTGTGCAGACGAAGTCCTGCACCGAGAGCGAGGGCGAGGCGATCGGCGGACGGGGGTTCATCAGCTCGGCGACCCGCACGCCCCGGAGCCGCTCCCGCAGCACCTGCTGCTGCCGGATCGTCTCGGCCGCGCCGTTGAGGAACCAGCCGATGAAGGCGATCCACAGCCCGCCGAGAAAGTTGCCGCTCAGCAGTTGCCAGACACCCCAGAAGATGAGCAGGAAGCCGAAGCCCTGCCCGACATAGGAGGCGACCTCCGTGGCCCGCCGCAAGCTGCCCGTGAGCGCCCAGACGATCGAGCGCAACACGCGGCCGCCGTCGAGCGGGAAGCCGGGCAATAGGTTGAACGCGCCGAGCAGCAGGTTGATGACGGCCAGGTAGGCCAGCAGCGCGCCGAGCGGCGAGTGGCCGGCCGGGACGAGCTGGACCAGCCCCCAGAATACCGCGGCCAGCACGAAGCTGGTGAGCGGCCCGACCACGGAGATCAGGAACTCGTCGGCCGGCTCCTCGCTCTCCTGCGCGATGTTCGACACCCCCCCGAAGATGAACAGCGTGATGCTGTGCACCCCATGGCCGCGCGCCAGCGCCACCAGCGAGTGGCTCAACTCATGGAGCAGCACGCAGGCGAACAGCCCGAGGGCTGCGACCACCCCCGTGATCCAGTAGGTGAGCGGGGCCCAGCCCGGGTAGTTGAGCGGGAAGAAGCCGACAGCGAGGGACCAGGCCACGAGTGCGAACGCGAACAGCCAGGTGTAGTGGATACCGATCGGGATACCGGCGATACGGCCAAGTCGGATCGAGCTCTCCATGTGATGTCACCGCCTCTCCACCGCCCAGTGCTCCCCGCGCGTCGCCGAGCGGCCAGCAGGTCGGCGGCAGCAACCTGCGCGCCAGAACTCTCGGCAGCTTGCAGCCATTATCGCGGATCCGTCCGTTGCACGTTCCGAGCCAACGCGGCGGCGCACGCCCCGCAGGACGCCGTTGGCTGCGCCGCCCTAGCGACCGGCGCGCGTTCGCTTTAGACTTAGGTGGTCTCTAAGTACAATGCAATTCGTTCTATTAGACTGCACTAACACTATGCATAGTGACCGTGGGGAGGGCAGCGATGGGGATAGCCTCGGCACGCGCGCGGCTGCTGGCCGGAACCCTGGTAGTATTCTTGGTGGTACCGCGACCGCCGGGACTCTCCGCCGTGAGCAGCGCCACGGGGACGGCGGCAAGGGCAGAGACAACCACTGGCGGTGGAGCGGGTGCGCCGGTCTCCCTGGCGACCTGGTTCCAAGACTGGGCCGGCTGGCTGCTCGGTGAGCTACTACATAGCCACCACCGGCCGGCCCCCCGGCCTGCTGCCGATGCGACCCAGCTGGCCGAGGGCGCCCGACCGGATGGCCAAGGGAGCGGGGGCTGCGCGGCGGATATCAATGCGGACGGCGTGGTGGACCTGCGCGATTTCCAACTGCTCGTGGTGCAGTACGGACGCGGCGGGGCGATGATCATCGACCCGCGCGCCGACCTGAACCGCGACGGTGTGGTCGACTTGCGAGACTTCCAGATCCTCGCGGCACAGTACGGGCGGCCCTGCGCCGCGGCCACCGCGACGCCCAGCCCGACTGCCCCACCGGCGTCCAGCCCGGTCCCCTCGGTTACCCCGACGC